>CAZBQI010000005.1:0-76201 GCA_964494105.1 uncultured Candidatus Saccharibacteria bacterium
ACATGCTCCCGTATTAAGACAAATGCCACCTTTAACAGGCCGGGATAGAAAGACCGATCATGCTCAGCCAAATCACTTTTTATCTTAAAAAGCATTTTTGAAATTATCGCTGGCTCTACAATAGTGAGCTATGGGTTTGATTAATCTTATTTAAGCTTAAAATCCTGTTTTAACTTCTTAATGTCGCCCTTTAAAATCGCTTTAATTTCGCCTTGACGCTCGCCGGGAAGAGTGCCAACAGATACTCCCTCTATAATGTCCTTTTTGTGGTAGCGGCTTTTGCGGATTTTTACCGGGCCAGATAGTTGCTCAAAGACTATTTGACACACACGTTCTCCCGGGTAAAGGCGAATCACCTGGCTAGAAGTGTTATTGCGGATTGGTATAGTTAGCTGTCCTTCGTAGCCGGCATCTACAATACCGGTTATATCTACCGAAAGCCCTTTGCGATTAACACTAGAGCGGGGATACATGATGCCCATTATGTCGTTGGGTAGCTTTAAATTCTCGAGCGTAGACACCATAATTGACTCATTTGGCAATAGGTCAAAATATTGGCCCTTTTCTAATTCTAGAATGTCGAAATACTCGGGCCGTTTTGCGCTAAAGTGATCCAGCTGTAAGGCTTCGCGACCTTTGGGCGTGACATGCCAAAGTTTAGGCATTAAATACGTGAATCCAAGTCGCAAATCTACAGCGTGTTCTTGCAGTTGAAAACGATCTAATGGTGGGTCGATTGCAAGTTTACCGCTCGCTAAGTATTCCAAAATGTCTTTATTGGTTAGAACTGCCATATTCCACCTTATAATGAGCCATCAGCGCATTTTCATTTAGTTTTTTATATTCTAGCAGTTTAAGCTGAATATTCGCTTGCTTGCCAATAAAACTTAACCCATCCCCAAAAAGTAGCGGTTCGTAGGTAAAGTATATTTCACTAATCAACTCCGCCTCCAAGAACATCCTGTATATTTGTTGCCCACCGGTAATTGCTACTTCGCTAAAGCCCTCTCGCTCTAGCTGGCTAATTAATTCATGCGGTGACTTTGTGGTTTCTTCGATACCATCAACACCTAGTGATTCACGGGTATACACAACGTTACGCCTGCCTGGCAAGGGTTTACCTATTGTATTAAACGTAGTTGCACCCATTACCACAACACCAGCTTTTTTTGTTAGCTCAACAAACAATCGCTTGTCCTCCTTGCTTGTCCAGTCAGCAAAATGGTCACGACTTTTAGCGATAAAGCCATCTGCTGACTGGGCTGCAATAGCGAATACTTTCATAAAACGATCCTTAAGCCCTTTATCGCTTCACCAGGGTGATATTGGGTTGTTAAACTATCAATTACTAAATCGACAAATTTTTCGTCTTTCTTTTGGGCTTTTTCAAAGGAATTATCTGGCAAGGACAATTTTATTGGCCGATGAGCATGCCGACGGCGGATAAGTGTGCCAGCCGCGGGGTAGTGGATGTCGTAGATGTGTGCATTTGAAATAGATTGCGAATATACGCCGGGCTTTACGCCCAGTTTTTGGGCTAACATGCACTGCAATAAAGCAAAACCGCCAACATCATGCGGAAAGCCCAAAATCATATCATTCGAACGAACGATGTTGTTCAAATTTAGGCGACCGCCGATAATGTTTGCCGTAAATGTATAAGGGCAAGGAACATTACCCTTGCTAACACCGCCCAGACCATCTTGGCTTGGATCCCAGGTAACCACCACGCCATGTCGGGATGAAGGATCTTTTTGTAATAATTTCACCAGCAATCCTAACTGGTCACGGCCAAAATGTTTGCGCCAACGGTAACCATAGGCAACTGTGACAACATCACCCGGATTGGTGAAATCGTCCCAAATACGAGTATATTTGCGTAAAAAATCGGCCGGTTTGCGCGCACCACTTACAAACCACGCTTGCTCTGCTACAAAGATTCGTATGGGTATTTTGCGTAGAGTCAGAAGTGGAAAGCCATCTTTTTCAATATCGGTCGAAAAACTAAGCCCGGGCAACGCGATAGTTTCATGTTTGGTGCGAGCATTTACTTCCTTTATGCCCTTACTCATAATCTGTTTTAGTAATGACTGGTATTGCTCGTCAAACTTGGTCATATTTGGCATTATACCGTGAAGATTAGTTAGAATGGTAATAGATGACAAAAATTAATTATCCGTATATGCCGAAAGGAAAGACCATAAAGTATGTATCGGCCGGCAATACATTTATGCTTGCAGCCGAGAAAGCTTGCAAAGAGCTATCTAGCGAACACTATCACCCGACAGGAGCGGTTGTCGTTAAAAATGGTAAGGTGATTGGCAGAGGTGGCAACCAAAGCGCATTAAAGCACCCAAAGTTGATTGCTTTTCATAAAAACCACTTTTGTGTGCGTCGATTACTGAAGGTAAAAACAGGGGAAAAGTATTGGCTATGCCCCGGGTGCGCATCGCTTTCAATGCACGGCGAGCGCCAGGCACTTAGAGATGCACATAGGCATCATGGAGACACAAAAGGGTCAGATCTGTATCTGTGGGGCCATTGGTGGGCTTGTGAGACGTGCTGGAAGGCTATGGCAGATAGCGATGTAAGAAATTTGTATCTGTTAGCGAATAGTGAGGTGTTATTTAACAGAGACGACCCCGCTAATATTATCGGTAAGCATCTTTAGGTATTTGACAGATAAATGATAATAGTGTAAAAATGATTACTATGGTTTGTCAACCTATCATTGGTATCAACAACATCCTAGACCTATTTATGGGCCTAGGCGTTGCACGCTAATGGCAGGTTGAAGCCGAATTTAGAATAAGAACAGCAAAAACAGGCTTCAATCGAAAGATTAAGTCTGTTTTTTAATTGGAGATATATGAGCGAAACAGGAACAGCATTACCAGATATAGAACAGAGCAGCCCGGCAGCACCTACCGGATCTTCTGTAGATATCGCTGCGCCAAAAAAAGGATTTAAAGACCCTACCGAAAGAGCTAATAGCGTTGTGTCTGATGAACTTGCCATGCGCTATTTTCGCCTGTTAACTGTAGTTGGCAAATTTACGCTCGGCTCAGATGACCCGCTAAATGAGGGGTTCCAAGTCTTTAACGCAGATGGAATTCCTGTTATGGAGCGTCGCCATCCCCGCTTTAACAGTGAAGAGCGTGGTTTAGCAAGAGGTGACTTAACTAAGTTTGCGTCACTCCGAGAAATCAATACCGGCGAGGGCCTTGAAACTGCTCACGTTGGTCTTGAGGTTGAATTCCCAGTAGTCAAGAAGGATTCTGGAGAACCTGCTTTTGGGGCTTATAATCCTGGCTCACCCTTAGACACAGCCTTAGGTGAAGACGGAATAACACGTTCTTATGAACTTTACTCCAGTACAATAGAATTAGACTTTGGCCATGATATTAGCATACCGGAGCTTGTAAAAGATGGGCTATTACAACTACGCGCTGCAATGCTTATACTAGATAAATATGGTTTGGCCTTCGTACCGACAAATCTGCCATCGTTTACTCCAAATAGCGAACATATTAGTACGCATCGATACGTTCGCACTCTAACGGACCAAGGCAGGGGGCTATTAGGCAAGGACGTCAAAGATTTTTTGGGACACACCTCTCAGGTTCATACGCCAAGGGTTAGACGTCTGCAAGATGCAGCTGCCGCATTAAACGATCAACAGTTAGTTGTTAGCTCTCTGCGAGCCGCAAGCGCTCAGGCGGGTTCAGAGGCCTATGAACAGTTATACCCGAACCCCGCACAAATTGTTCGTGAAAGAGGATTACATCTCAACACCCCTCATCTTGAAGCCACAATGAGTGCCATAGATGTAGACGGGCGCCCAGATGGTGCGAATCGAAAGATTCAAGATATGCGCAATATCTTACGCCTGGTTACTGACGGTGGTATTTTTGTAACTCCTATGCCCGAAACTGATGCCGAATTATATGCTTGGCGAAACAGGGCTGTTAGTAACAGTAGCGAGCAATCCTTAGGAGCCGCAGTATCCGGTGATAGACCGGACAATCACAAAGACCGATTGCGCGCAACTATTGCCAATGGAGAGGCAAGTACAATCGAAGACTGTAATGTTGGGGTTTTTGGTGGAAACATGCTTCAGATGGCGGCTCATGCAGCACTTAAACGTGTATTAGATTACAAACTCCAAATTGCTTCGTTTGAAGGAAATCGAGGCGAAATATACGCGGAATTTCCCGAGTTGTTTGGACCTGTTAGTGACGAAACACTGAAGAATGGCCACATTAATAATATGCGTACTGCAATGGACGGGTTTGATGCTGATATTATTGGTGCTGATGGCAACATCTACCCGGCACGCTACCTCTGGCAACGTACTATTGAGTTTGTAAACAGACCATTTGTTAACGCAGATGACGGCACTGTTTTCGAGGGCCTACCTGTCGGTGTAAACAGGATATTAGAGTTGATGGCCTTTGATCCGCAAGATAGTGGTGTATTCAATACTTATAAAGACGAGCATGGTTTAACAGACATCCGTGGCTTTTATGAGACTAATGTCGGAAATCTGTCTCAGTGGCGAGAACAACGCAAGCGCGACATGATTAATAGAGGTCTAGTCGACTTAAATAGTGATGAAAGCCAAAAGGGTGCGCTTGAAGCTTTAGATGCCCATACTGCCAATCGCTTTCGCTTGTACGCCGAGCACCTTGACGAGGCAGAGCTAGATCGTCAATTTGGAGTTGAAGCCTAATGAAGCATAACCTAAACTAGGTAATTAAATGAAAGTATCAGATATTTTAGCTAAATTAATCGAGCAACCCACCCTTACAGAGGATGTTTTGGCTAATGCCAACGCTTTTAAAATCATTAAAAAGCAGCTTAAACACTTGCCGTTACATTTTGAAGAGCATGTTTCACTCGAGCATCCTTCACTACTAATAACTACTCAGAAAACCAAAACCCCAAGGCTGTGGCTACAGGCGCACATCGATGTGGTTCCCGGAAGTATTGAAATGTTTAGACCAAAAATAAAAAACGGCAAACTATATGGTCGTGGAGCCTATGATATGAAATTCGCCGTCGCCTGTTACCTAAAGCTAATGCTAGAGCTAGGGTCAGACCTTAAAAAGTATGATTTTGGCTTAATGCTTACTTCCGACGAAGAAGATGGCGGTATTAACGGAGTAAAGTATCTACTAGATGAAGGATACACATCAGAAGCCTGCCTGCTCCCCGATGCCGGGCTAAACTGGGCGCTAGAAGAGCAAGCCAAAGGCATAATGCGCATTCAGGTAATCGCTAACGGCAAAAGTGGCCACGCAGCCCACCCGTGGGATGCCAATAACGCCGCTCACTCGATAAACCTGTTTTTAAGCGAACTGATTGGCAAATTTAAGCTGGCCAACAGTAATAAAGCCGCGCACAAAACGACTTGTAGTATTACCAACATACACAGTAGCGCGGAATCTTCAGCGGTTAATCAAATTCCTGATTATGTTGAGGCTACCGTTGATATTCGCCCAGTCAGTCATGCAGATAGAATTCGGGTCGACAGACTGCTCGAACGTCTTAGCGCCAAACACAAAAACGTTACAATCGACATTGTCACTGAAGCGGATCCCTATAGCATTATCGTCAAGAACGGTTATGTAAAGGCCTGGAATGAAGCTGCAAAAAAACACGGCAAATACCGCCGAAACTTTACTAAATCTTATGGCTCTTCAGATGCGAGATTTTTCTCGGAAAAAGGCATAACTACAATCGCCACACGCCCCAAGGGCGCAGGCTTGCACAGCGAATCTGAGTGGATTGATGTAGAAGATTTAGAAAAATTCTATAAAGTGCTAAGAGATTTTACAAAGCAGACTACGCTAATATAGGCGTGATATTCGGCTTTCCAGCGCTATCAAAGCTGTCAACAAAATATGCCGCTGGTCTGTTTGGCCTATTCTTGGTCGCTTTAGCGAGTTCTTGCGCGTAATTAGCCGCCTGCACGAACTGTTCGGCACCCATACCTGCGCCATATTCCGCAATGCCTATACTAAATGTGTGGCCAGATCCATGCATTGCGCCGGCATGACTAATCTTTTTAAAGATTTCAGTAGCTTTGACCAACATTTGCTCTCGAGCACCTGAACCATATGTAGGTATTAAGGCCCAAAATTCATCACCGGTACGATTTGGCCGATACACCCCATCAGTCGGTCGAAATAACCCCCTGATATAAATTCCAAGCTCAGCAAAAATCTTATCGGTTTCTTCTGGGCCAAATTCCGTATTTAACTTTTTCATATCATCACCATCTAATCGCCACATATATAACCCATGCTGCCTACGGTCACCGTCAGTCCAAATTCTTTCCACTCGCCTAATGTGTCTGTCTAAATCTTTTTCAAAGGTTAGTTTGCCAGCTAGTCCGCTCTTAGGGTCGTAATCCGCAAGGTCCAATTTACGACGAGTATCTACTAGGCTTTCGTGAAGACTAATCGCCATAGCGTAATTAGACTCAGGAGTTAAGCTCCTTGTAGGCTCAAATAGTGTATCGTCGTAAAACGTTATCTGCGCACCCTCTGGCACTGGGCCTTCGTAACCAAATTCATTCGAATAATTCATTACCATATTATAGCAGAATTTTTTATTATTATCAAGTAATGTTGACATCTTTTTACATCTGTAATAACCTATACCAACAGCTTGCCAAAGACAGTAGCGGTCGTCACGGCGACTTAATATGCTACCGAGGTAAAACAATTTTTGTTTTAACTATTCTTTGGCAGACGTCAAAGTTTTTTTAATTTACAGAGGTAAAAGTGGCAATAACTCGCCAAGCAAAAGAAGAACAAGTAGTAGCTTTAGTAGATCAACTAAAGCGCTCTAAGATGGTTGTTTTAACCGGCTACAAGGGTTTAAGTGTTAGAGATATGCAGTCTTTGCGAGCCGAGCTTCAAAGTAATGGTGCAAACCTGCGAGTTATAAAAAATAACCTAACTAAGCTGGCACTCGCTTCTGTTGACAGCCTGAAGAGTGTTGAGACAACTAGCATAGAAGGCCCAGTAGCCTTGGCCTTTAGCTTTGAAGACGAAGTCACAGCGCCGCAAGTATTAGCTAAATTTGGTAAAACAAATGAGGCTGTTGAAATACTAGGTGGTTTTACATCCGAAGGTGATATATTGTCGGCTGATCAAGTTAAACACCTAGCCACGCTACCAAGCAAAGAACAGCTACTTGGTCAATTCGTAAGTGTATTGGCCGGACCAACCCGAGGTTTTGTGACCGTTCTTGGTGGCAATTTACGCGGTATAGTTCAAGTATTTAATCAAATTAAAGAGCAGAAAGCTCAAGCATAGAAAAGGAGATTTACTATGGCAGACGAAGAAGTAAAGCAAGAAGAGAAGAAAGAAGAGGCAGTTGCTCCAGAAGCAAATCCGGCAGCTGCCGGAGAGGAAAAGCCGGCCGAAGAGAAAAAAGACGAGCCTAAAGCAGAAGTGCCCGCTAAATTCAAAAAGCTTGTAGAAGAAGTTGAAAGCATGAGCGTTCTAGAGCTAAGTGAATTAGTAAATGCTCTGGAAGATCGTTTTGGCGTATCAGCAGCTGCACCGATGGCTATGGCCGCTGCTCCAGCAGCCGGTGATGGCGCCGGAGATGCCGATGAAGGCAAGAGCGAATACACAGTAGTCCTTAAGGACGGTGGAGCTCAAAAGATTAATGCCATTAAAGCAGTACGTGAAATCAGCGGTCTTGGGCTGGCGGAGAGTAAAGCTATTGTTGATGGCGCTCCCAAAACAGTTAAAGAAAACGTACCTAAAGACGAAGCCGAAGAAGCCAAGAAGAAACTCGAAGAAGCTGGCGCAACTGTAGAATTACAGTAGTACGAGCGATAGAACTGTCCTATCCTGGCAAATATATTAAACCTTTTGACCAAATGGTAGGATAGTGCTATCCTAGAGCAAGAAAGTAAAGTTAGGGAGCTTTATTTTACGTTTTTAAAAACTAAATCCTCTCCACCTAGGGGAAAAATGGCAGAAATAGCAGACAAACAAATAAAACGTTTGCGAAAACTCTTACATGAAGCCGAAACAAGTGTCGCAGCAGCCAAAGAACTGCTGATTAGTCTTGTCGGTGAAGAAGAGACCTCAAGCGTTGAACCAATCGAAGAACAAGTAGGTAAAATCATTGAAGGCGTCTTTGATGGACAAAACATGGTCGGCCCAGACGGCAAGACATATCCAGTTCCAGCCAACTACGCCTCTAAGTCCAAGCTCGTACAGGGCGACATTTTAAAGCTTACAATTGCCGATGATGGCACTTTCATTTATAAGCAAATTGGCCCCGTACCACGCAAAAAAATTATCGGCCGATTAGTCCAAAAAAGCGGTCACTACTACGTAGATGTAAGTGGTGAAGAGTTCCGTGTACTACTGGCAAGTGTTACTTACTTTAAGGCGCGACCCGGTGATCAAGTTACAATTGTCGTTCCCGAAAACGAAAAAGCCGAATGGGCAGCCATAGAAGCCGCTATCGGCGGGGGTGATGGCGAGTAATTGTTGTTTTTTTGCCTAATAAGCGAACAATTAATACCTAGAAATCCACTCGATTTAAGCGCATAATAGTACGACAAAATAACAGGGGAGGGTGAGTGCCCCATTTAGCGCTTTACCGAAAATACCGCAGTAAAGACTTTGATGAATTGGCCGGCCAAAGCCATGTAATTCAAAGCCTAGAGAACGCAATCAAGCGCTCGCAAATTTCCCATGCCTATCTATTTAGTGGCCCTCATGGAGTTGGCAAAACCTCGGCCGCCAGGATATTGGCACGCAGAATTAACCAGCTGACGTTGGAACAGGCTGAAAACCACCTTGATATCATCGAGATCGATGCAGCCAGCAACCGCAAAATTGATGAAATTAGAGATTTAAGAGAAAAGATACATATTGCACCGACCAGTGCCAAGTACAAGGTGTACATAATCGATGAAGTACACATGCTTACCACCGAAGCATTCAATGCCTTATTAAAAACTCTTGAAGAGCCACCGGAGCACGCCGTATTTATATTGGCTACGACCGATATGTATAAACTTCCAGAAACGATCATTTCACGAACTCAACACTTTCGTTTCCTGCCTATTAGTATTGCTGATGCCAGCAAGCAAATATCAGCAATTGCTTCTAAAGAAAAGCTAAAACTCGAGCCTAATGTAGCAGAAATGATAGCAACTGCCGGTAGGGGAAGTATGCGTGATAGCCTTAGCATTCTCGATCAATTGGCGAGCCTTAATCAGCAAGACATTACCGCCGATTCAGTACGAGATTTGCTCGGTTGGGGAGGTATAGCCACACTCGAGGAGTTAACCCTATTCACGGCTCAAGGTAAACTGCCAGAGGCCATCCGCCTGCTAAAGAAACTGTCAAATGACGGTGTGTCGTTCACTCAATTATTAGAGCAAATGATGATTATTTGCACCAAAGCAATTCACTTACAGCTTGGCATTGTCGGTAGCAGTAGCGATATCGTTCAAAAGTTGAGTGCGATAGCTAGCGTACAAGAACTTTCAAGCATTATCTCAAAACTCAGCGCCATTCCACCCGGGTCACCATATATAGAGGAATATGTCGAATCGGCAGTTATTGATTTGTGCTTGCAGAAAAACGTCCCACAACAGTCGAGCAAGCCAACCATCAGCAAGACACCGTTTAAAAAAGCCCCTAGCACTAATCACCTTCAGCCTATCGCCAAAGAATCGGCACCCATACGCAAGGCGAAGAAACCGGATGACAAATCAGCAGACGAAGCTTGGGTTAGGATCCTCAGCGAAGTCAAAAAACATAATAACTCCTTGTACGCGCTCCTTAGGTCAGCCGACCCAACCATTTCAAGCGATAGGCTATTAGTCACTTTTAGATTTCAGTTCCATAAGCGCCGTTTAGAAGAATCTACAAATATTAATATTCTAAAAGCCGCCATCAGCAAAGTTCTCGGAGAATCAGTAGATGTGGTCATTGCGGTTAAACAGCCGGTATCGAAAACAGCCAACGCCGAAGGCGAAGCAGAACAAGATAAAGAGGCCGTCAATAATGTCCTGCAGATACTAGGCGGTGAGGTAGTAAATGACTAAATCCAATACAGCCCTGAGTTCACGCGTTCCGCCACAAAACATACAGGTTGAGATTAGTTTGCTTGGCAGTATTCTGCTCGATGCCGACGCTATGAGTAAAATTGCCGATCAGTTATCGCCAGATGACTTCTACGAAAAACGCCATCAAACAATTTATCGAGCAATTTTGGGATTGTACGAAAAACAACGACCAATCGATGTGTTGACGTTAACTGAGAAGGTAGAATCTAGTGGTGAACTCGAACTAATCGGCGGATCTAGCTATATTACCGACCTAGTAAATTCGGTGCCCTCGGCAGCTCACATCGCCGAATATGCCGAGATTGTGAGTCACAAAGCAACCCTGCGACGACTAATTTCGGCCGCTGAATCTATAATCAACTACGGGTACGAGGAAGAGGCAGCCTTAGAAGAGCTACTAGACAGGGCAGAACAGCGGTTATTTGAAGTATCCCAAAAGCACTCAAAACAAAACTTTGCTTCACTGGGAGACGTACTAGCTGCCAGTTTTGACCGCCTTGACGAGCTTCATAAAGATAAGAACAAGCTTCGGGGTGTCCCTACCGGTTTTAAAGACATTGATTATACTTTGGCCGGGTTGCAGAACTCAGATTTGATTATAATTGCCGCGCGACCATCACTGGGAAAAACCAGTTTTGCCTTAAATATCGCACATCACGTAGCCGTTAAAGAGGGAATCCCGGTGGGTATCTTTAGCTTAGAGATGAGTCAAGACCAATTGGTAGACAGATTACTAGCGGCAGAGTCTGGGGTTGATTCTTGGAAACTACGCACCGGCAGCCTAGAAGACACCGATTTTGCCAAATTAAACGAAGCAATGGGCACCCTAAGTGAAGCGCCAATCTTTATCGACGATACTCCGGTCTTGAACGCAATGGAAATGCGCACCAAGGCTCGACGTATTCAAAGCGAGCATGGACTGGGTTTGCTAATTGTCGATTACCTGCAGCTTATGAGCGGACGCTCTAACAGTAGCGGTGACAACCGAGTACAAGAGGTATCCGAGATCTCAAGAGGCCTCAAGGCATTAGCTCGCGAACTAAACATACCTGTAGTTGCCTTAAGCCAGCTTTCGAGAAGTGTTGAAAGTAGAAGTCCCCAAATTCCTCAGCTCTCTGACTTAAGGGAATCAGGAAGTATCGAGCAAGATGCTGATGTTGTAATGTTTATTTATCGTGAAGAGGTTTACAACCCAGAAACAGAGCGACAGCATTTGGCCGATATTCTTATCCGTAAGCACCGTAACGGACCGACGGGGCAGGCCGAATTGTACTTCCACCCAGAGCAATTGCAGTTCCGATCATTAGCCAAAAATCGCGCAGCCTAGAGATGGGTTCGCTTTACCAATTGCCCAAACTTGGCTATGCTTAGAACAAGTATAAGTACTGCTAAAAAGGTATGGAAAAGAATAAACCAAAAAATTCAAAGCTAAACGAAACCAAACGAGTTGGCAAGTTTGGACTAGTGGGCATACTTAATACCCTGCTAGATTTCTCTATCTATAATTTTCTAATTATTTTTCTTGATTTCGACAGAATCCCTGCAAACGTCGTAGCGGCTACCTTTGCAATGACATTCAGCTTTTTTGCAAACCGAACATTCGTTTTTGGCAATAATTCAAAAAACGTAGCAAGACAAGCAATTCTATTCCTTCTAATCACCGCCTTTGGTTTATATATTGTTCAGAACGTTGTAATTTACGGTCTTACAGATATTTGGCACTTCCCGCTGGCTTTGGCGTACGATATTGTTGGTGTCTTTGGCCTTGACCGGGTCTTTAGCGAATCGTTTGTGATAGACAATGGAGCCAAAGTAATTGCCACTTTATTTAGTATGACCTGGAATTACATCATGTATAAAAAAGTCGTGTTTAAGAAGTGAAAAGATTTTTTCAGCGCACATTTGACTTTGTAAAAAAACATCGGGTAGGCTGCGCGATTGCATTCGTATTAATTGTTGCAAGTTTTTTTCGACTTTGGCAGCTTTCTAGCTTGCCACCCGGACTACATCCTGATGAAGCTGCCAATGGTTTAGACGTATTTCGAATTTTGAACGGTGACGTTAGAGTCTTATATGCAACAAACGGCCCTCGAGAAGCGCTTTTCTTTTATTTGCAGGCTATATTTGTGGTACTACTGGGAAACACCATATTAGCGCTCCGTATCGCTCCGGCCTTAATTGGAATTGCCGCTGTAGGCGTAACATACCTCTGGATTAAGGAATGGTTTAGCAAACGTGCAGCCCTGCTAGCTGCCGCATTTATGGCAACTGGATCGTGGGCAGTTACAATTGCCCGCGATGGTTTTAGAGCCGGAATGATGCCATTAATGTTGGCACTAGTTGGCTGGACCATGACACTTGCATACAAAAAACGTCAGCTTAGGTATTACTTACTTGCTGGGTTTACAATTGGGCTTGGTTTCTATACTTATTTATCATATAGATTTGTTATCGTAATCGCCGGTGTATTGGTGTTGTACGCACTAGTTTTTTATCGCAAGCAATTTATAAAGTTCTTAGTACCTTTGTGCATAATGGCAGTGGTTGCATTTGTGACCATTTTACCGCTCGGGTATTACGCACTTAAAAATCCGGGCGATGTTCTCGGGGGGAGATCTTCGGTTGCCATCACTAACCCGGAGCTCAACAATGGTAGTGTGCCAAAAACATTCGTAAGTAATGTAATAAAGACAGCCGCCATGTTTAATATTGAAGGCGACCAAAACCATCGACACAACTTAGGTGGATTACCGATGCTCAACGCTTTTGTTGGCGTTCTATTCGTTTTAGGTGGCTTAATCTCTGTTCGACGGTCCAAAGACTTTCGATACTTTAGCCTTTTGGTTGTTTTTGGAGTAATGCTTTTACCCGCCCTACTTACGGCGGAAGGCATACCTCACGGTTTGCGAGCAATTGGTGTAATACCCGTGGTGTATATTTTTGCTGCTATTGGTTTTACCGAGCTACTAAGTCGATGGCGGGGCGTATTCCCAGCTAATCCAATCGCAATTACTATTGGCTTGGTTATATTGCTTGGCCTAACCGCTTTAGCCGGAATCTATGACTATCAACGCTATTTTAATGCCTGGGCCAATAACCCTAAAACATTTGAAGCATATAGCGAGGATGCCGTTGCTGTTGGCGAGTTCTTAAAATCTACGGATTACGCCGGTAAACGCTACGCTGTTATCGATGGCTATAGCAATATCAACGTGCTTTACTTGACGCATAAAAAAACCGACTACTCGCGCATCGATGCAAAAGACATTACTCAAATAGATCCAACTAGTCCTGCACAGTATGTCGTAGTAGCCAACCAAAATAAAATTGCCGAGCCGCTTCTTTCTAAGCGTAAGGCAACACTTACTAAGCGACAGGAATCATTAAAACGCAAAGGCGAAACCATGTATTATGTGTATGAGGTAAAATAATTATGAATGATAAGCAAATAGATCTTAGTATTGTTATACCCGCCTACAATGAAGCAAAACGTATCGGCCAAAGCCTAGAGACTCTTGCCGAATATCTGAAACAATCATCAAGGTTTGGCAATGTTGAGGTTATAGTAGTTGCCGCAAGAGGAAGAGACAAGACATTAGATGTCGCAAAGGCTAAGAAGCAGCTTTTCGAAACATTTGTACCAATCGACGCCGGTGCACATATCGGTAAGGGTCGGGATGTAAAAATGGCTATGCTAAAAGCTCGAGGCAAATACCGAATATTTATGGACGCCGATTTGGCTACGCCCCTAAAACACCTCGAAGATGTACAGAAAAACATCTTACAGCACAAAGACGTAATTATCGGCACAAGAGACTTGACATCATCGCACAAAGGTTTACGCAAATTTATCTCAAGTTTCGGAAATATCTTAATTCGTATTTTATTGGGACTAAAAATTAATGACACTCAATGCGGATTTAAATGTTTTAGAGATGACGTAGCAACTGATTTGTTTGGCGCACAGACAATTACAGGGTGGGGCTTTGACATGGAGGTATTGGCAATAGCCAAGTATCGAAAATACTCAATCGTAACATTGCCAATCGAAGACTGGCAGGATGTGGCCGGTGGTACTTTTAAAAATGTAGCGGTATCCGGAGCTTTATCTACATTTAAGGACTTACTGAAGATTAAACTCAATTTATTATCAGGCAAATATAAGCAGTGAGTCTTTACAGCGTTAAGCAGTGGGTAAAAGATAACTGGGTAATGCCACTATCGGTACTACTAAGCGTATCTATTCAGCTGTCATTCATATCAAAATCAAGTATCTGGCACGATGAAGGCTATAGTTTGTGGCTAATAAAGTATGACTACTGGGATATCTTAGTCCGCACAGCCCGCGATGTACATCCGCCCCTTTACTACCTGGCCTTAAAGCTGTGGACCGAAATTTTCGGCCGATCTGAAATGGCGGCGCGCAGTTTGAGTACACTTTGTGTGGCGGGCATCATAATATTGTCATATTTTTTAGTAAAGAAACTGTTTGGCTTGGGAGCTGCCCGTGTTGCAGTCATTTTCTTAGCTTTGGCTCCCTTTATAATTCGCTACGGTCAAGAAGCCAGGATGTACAGCCTAACGGCACTGCTACTGACCGCTGCCACCTTAGTGCTAGTTTATGCGCTTCGTTCAAAGTCTTGGCGACTACTTCTGCTCTATAGCATATTTATGGCGTTGGCGTTTTACACCCATTACTATGCGGTTTTCATGGTGCCCGTGCACTGGATATATGTTGCGTCTCGCACCCATTGGCGCAAGGAGGAACGAGATAAAAAGGAATTCGGCTTGTTTAACCCATGGTGGTGGTTTGCCAATTTTCTAATTGTCGCGTTCTTTCTCCCATGGTTACCAAGTGCAATAGGTCAGTTCACCAGAGTCCAGGGAGGGTTCTGGATACCCCCCGTAACAATCGAGACCTTGCCAGCTACAACTGCACAAATGCTTCAATATACAAGCCTAAATAGCTATCATCTGGCTTTACGCATAGGGATTTTAGCGCTAGTAATCGCACTGTCATTAGCCAGCATTATTCTGAATAAAAAAAACCGATCCAGTGTAATTCTATTAAGCGCTTGGGCGGCTATGGCTCCATTAGCCGTTTTTATGATTTCGTTGCTGGCACGCCCGGTTTACATTGATAGATATTTTGTCTATACAGCAGTAGCTTTTTACATTTTACTTGCCGTCTTGCTATATCTGCGACCGCTTAACTATCTTTACCGCATACGACCAATTATCGTATCGGCTATTGCTTTACTTTTCTGTTACGGCATTTCTAATGTCTACGCTCAGAGTAACCACCAGATGTCAAAAGTAGGGAACTTTATGAACAATCAATATCGATCCGGAGATTTCATCGTATCCGGTGAGTTATATACATACCTAGACTTTAGCTATTATAATGCTACCGGCCAGCCAGTCTATCTATACGCTCCGGGAGGAGTAAACGGCTATGGCGAAACTAGTCTGATTTACGATCAGCCGGATTTAATTGTTTCTAGTTTTGATAATATCAGTAACAATCGAATATGGATTATTGGCAAAGCCGGTGAAAAAGACTACTTTAGAAAAGTGCCTACTTCGTGGAAATTACAAAAAACCTTCAATGCCAAAGATTCTGAGATACGTCTCTACGTAAATAGCTAGAATTTGCTAAACTATATAGAGAAAGAGAGGTTCAATATGCTTGGAAAAGCCAAAGCGCTAATGGAACTAAAGAAGATTCAATCTCAATTAGCCAAAGAAGTAGTCGAAGTAGAGGCCGGTGATGGAGCTGTTAAGGTGCGGATCAGCGGTGAGCAAAAAATAAAGAGCGTAACGCTCGATGAAGCAAGGGTACAAGAAGCCAGCACCGAACAGCTTGAACGCTGGATAGAATCAGCCGTCAGCCAAGCAATTACCAAATCACAGCAGATTGCCGCTGAAAAAATGCGAGCTATGAGCGGTGGCCTGGGAATTCCAGGACTCTAGGAACATATGCTACCTGCAGCTTTAGAATCGCTAATCTCCGAACTTGGCCGTTTGCCTGGAATTGGTCCTCGAACGGCTGAGCGCTTAGCGTTTTTTTTACTAAAAGCAAACCGCTCGCAAAGCACTCAGCTTGCACGGAGCCTAGAAGACCTGCATGCAAATATTCGGTCGTGTAAAACTTGTTTTAACCTTAGTGAGAATGATTTGTGCTCAATTTGCCTCAGTACTAAACGCGACCCATCGGTTATAGCCGTAGTAGAAGAGCCACTTGATGTTATAGCACTTGAAAAAACAGCAATGTATCACGGCAAATACCATGTACTCGGCGGGGTAATATCACCAATTGACGGTATTGGGCCAGAGCAACTACACATTAGGCAACTACTTAGTCGTCTAGCAAATAACAATGTCAGTGAAATAATATTAGCGCTCAACCCTAGCACAGAGGGCGAGGCAACAGCACTCTATTTGCAACGGCAATTTCCACCCGAGGTAAAGGTTACGCGTCTAGCCCGCGGTCTACCTATGGGTAGTGATCTTGAGTATGCTGATCAAATAACTCTGGGCCGTGCCCTAGAAGGCAGACAGGCAGTATAGAATGTCTAATCTACTATTCGAGTCACTACACAATCACACAAAGTCTTCTGACGGCAAGCAAGACCATCTACAAGTACTCGCATCCGCCGAAAGACACGGTATAGGCGTTATTGCATTTACCGATCACGACATCCTGCCCAGTCAAGAGAACTTAAAAATACTGAAAGCTTACAATGGACCGGTTAAGTGGCTTTGTGGTATCGAGTTAACATCACGATTGCCAAGAGAATTAAACAAACCGGGCACATTACATATACTAGGGCTATTTACAGACCCTATGAACAAGGAATTGCGTGAGTATTCGGATCACGTTGTAGCCTCACGCATCGAGCGAATGAAGCACTTTGTGAAAGAACTGAATTCTATTGGTTTTAAGTTAACCGAAAGTCAGTGTATGTCTGCTGCCGATGGTGCCCCGGTTGGCAATCCTCATGTAGTTAAAGCGTTACTAGCAAATCCAGATAATGTGAAGCGCATGGATGAAATAAAAAAAGAAATGTCCAAGGTAGCAGAGTCCAACCCTGAGGTTCGCTTCCGCTATGATCGAATGCTAGAAGAAGGTGAGCAAACGTATCCCTATGTACTATTCATGAAACGTAGCTCTTTTTACCCGATGGCACCAAGCAAATCAAGCGAATCCATACTAGACCTAGATGCCAGCGTTAAGCTCATAAGGCAATCCGGCGGAGTAGCCTTGCAAGCTCATTGGTTTTTTCATCAAAGCATTCTTTCGGAGAGCAAATTAACCGAGCTAATAAAAGATACCCGACTAGATGGGGTAGAGACAGATGTAAAAAATCTCATTACGCCTCGCGACGTTCGCAAGGAAACAAAGTTTCTAGAGGATTTAGCTCGTAGACACAATGCTCTTGAATCAATTGGAGCTGATGCACATGATGATAAAGATTTAGAGTTTTTTGCAAAGTCCGAAGCAGCCCAAAATTCTATTGGTCAAACCAAGAAAATGATTAACGAATTTCACCCAAACCTCGAGTGGTCTAATCTCTAATTTGACAGTATTTACACAAATGCTAAAGTAGGGTTATGCAAGCACAAAGCCAAAAACCAAACACATGTAAATGCGCAACCTGTAAATGTAGCGGGTGCTATTGCTAATATAAATAACCTAGATTAACAAGTCGTACACACCCGCCTCTTGAGGCGGATTTTAATTTTAAAAGGAGTAAACATGATTGAATCAATCAAACCAAACAGTAGGGGAGCTTTCGCCGGCGAATTAACTAGCACTGTTCATATCGCTATCGCCGATGAGGGTCAAGACATGCCTTATTTGTTCCTCGATCAACCAACTTTCGAAGAAGCACTTAATACTCTCGGCCAAACGAATACAGTTTTAAGTGCTCTTAAGCATTTAGTAGTGTTTCCATATATAGCTATGGAAACACGCATCGTACCAATTTATGAGCGATTAGTTCGTGATCACATAACAGCATTATCTCTTTGTCGGATCTGATGGCGATTTTTTTAGATACGAAGTGGCAAGGCTGCTCAAGCCACACATAACAGACCCTGGCTATCCAGATGCTTTGATTGTCCTAAATCCAGCCTATTAAGCGGTTGAGCCTATTGATTTGAATATAGAATAGTATAATGAAAGCAAACAATGAAACTATATAATTCGCTAAGTAAAAAACTAGAGGAATTTCAACCACTAAAAAAGGGAAGTGTGGGGCTCTACACTTGTGGGCCAACCGTTTACGATCACGTGCACATTGGCAACTTACGAACCTATATTTTTGAAGACACGTTAAGACGGATGCTCAAATTAAGTGGATTAAACGTACAGCATGTTATGAACATCACCGATATAGAAGATAAGATATTTACCCGTAGCAAGAAACAATATCCAAACGAACCTGTTAGCAGCTCGTATAAAAAACTCACCAACAAATTTGAAGAACTTTTTTTTGAAGACACTAAAAAACTAGCTATCGACCTAGTAGCTTCTACAATCATTCGGGCCACAGACGCAATAAGCGACATGCAGACCCTAGTATTAAAAATCCCGAATAAATACATAACTGATGACGGGGTGTATTTCGATATCAGTGAATACCCCGACTACGGCGTATTCACGAAACTTGATACCACCCATGAGCATCATCGTATCAACAATGATGAATACGATAAAAACCATGTTGCTGACTTTGCTCTATGGAAGGTAGCAAAAGGCGACGAACCCAGCTGGGACTTCAAGATAGATGGTAAAACACTAAACGGACGACCAGGCTGGCACCTGGAATGCTCTGCCATGGCCACTAGGTACCTTGGTCAGCCTTTTGATATACATACCGGCGGAATAGATCTGAAATTCCCACATCATGAAAACGAGATTGCTCAAAGCAAGTCAGCTAATGGTAATAATTTAGCTACTACCTTCGTACACGCCGAGCACTTGCTGGTTGATGGCAAAAAAATGAGTAAGAGTTTAAATAACTTTTACACACTCGAAGATATTATCAAAAAGGGATACAACCCATTGGCATTTCGACTATTGATACTCCAAGCGCATTATCGCTCGCAATTAAACTTTTCCTGGGAATCCCTGCAAGCGGCCCAAAGCTTTCTACTCAAAGTCTATGAGGTTGCTGATCTTTCGTTTCAAACACAACCTGGTGACATTTCAGAAATTCAACTAAAAAACATGCTGGGTAGTTTGCAAGACGATCTTAATACGCCGGCAGTAATTGCTGAATTGGCCAGATTTATCGAAAACAACCCAAATGTTGCATTGCCTAAGGCGTTAATCGAATTTATTGATGCGTCACTAGGATTGGCAATAGGGGATCGGGAAGATGCTTCTGGCGAGCAAAAGGTGCTCATTAAACAAAGGAACGTCTTGCGTGATAATGGTGATTTTGCCGGTGCCGACGTAATTCGTACACAACTCAAAGCAGATAGTATTCTATTAAACGATACTGCAAAAGGAACTTTTTGGTATAGAGCTATTTAGCTTATCTTTGCCTTATACTCATCTTTGGGGCTATTTCTTAGGCTAATGTTCTTGCCTTCAAGATAATCCATTACAAGTATCCTGGCGCACGCAGCCAGGGGAATCGCAACTAGAGCCCCGAGCAAACCGGCTATATTTGCCCCAATTAATGCAGAAGCTAAAATTAACAAAGGCGAAATATTGACAGCTTTTGACTGAACTAATGGCTGAACGAAATTGTTTTCCAGTTGTTGATAGATTAATAAGTATATCCCGAGAATAATTGCCGCTGGAACCGAATTGAATAAGGTGATTATAACCAGCATTACGCCACTTATCGTCGCCCCAATTAAGGGTACCAAGTTTAGAAACCAAACTACTCCAGTTAAAGGCAGAGCGTATGGTATGCCGATAATCCTTAACGCAATATATGCACTCGTAGCGCCTAATGTGGCAATAAGCAATTGCCCATTAACGTAACCAGTTACCACCTTGTACATTTCGTTAGCGAGTTTCTTTCGGTGTTTGCGCTTTTCTTCTGATTGCAACATCCAAAAGCGTTCAAGCCACGCCGGACCTTCGACTACCATAAAGAACGTCAGAACCAACACTGTTAATAAAGCAGCCACCGTAGATATCACTCGTTTCGCCGTAGTAAAAACAGGACCACTAATTTCCGTCACTCGGCTACTTTGACGCTCATATATGCCCTCTAGTGTGTCGGGAATATTATACTTTCGTGCCAGTTCGGCCTGACGGGAATCGGATGTCTCGATAGCGTTAATGTATGTAGGTGCTTTTTCTACAACCTGACGAGTTTGGCTAATTAACGGTGGAATCACAATATATAGCAAACCACCGATTACACTCAAAACAACAATGTAGGCTGCGCCGGTGGCAAGTCCGCGACTATCCTTTGGCATTTTTCGCGCCAGCGAATTAACCGGTCGCGAAAGAGCTATAGCCAAAAAAAGCGATATACCTAAGAGCGAAAAAGCAGTCCGCGCAATATAGACAAACCAAATGCCAAGAAAAAATAATGAAATTATTGCTAATACCCTAAATACGGTTCGATTGCTAACAGTAGTGCGAATACTCAGTAGATCTGATATTTTTTTCATTTACACCCATTATGTTTATATTTATCAACACCGTCAAGCAATTGCTATTTTTATACTAATCTTGCCTTATTGTCACTGCTGTTATAAAAGTATATTATAACACCTATGAATACACCTGCGCGTGAGTCGATATCGCCACTTCTAGATCGTTTACTACGAGACTTAAGTAGCTTGCAGCCACCCAAGAGCCCTATTGATGAAAACCTTCAGATTAATCCAACAGGAGCTAACGTCTATTTTTACTACGAAAAATTTCGCACCGCATTCGAGTATCGTGAACAGCACCTATTTCTACGTAGCGCAATTGCTAGATTCTTAAATCGAAAGCTTCGCTTTTCTAAGCAAAGAGACAATCTCGGCGGAGATTTGCTGGCAGAATTAATAAAAACTCGTTATATAAAAAACGACACAGTACCAATAAGTTCAATCCATCACATTAATTATCTAATAACTCAATACTTACGTCTCTATAATAAATCACTTGAAATCGCAAAAGACGGCGAAGAAGAAGACGCGTTATCAGACTACACAATCGAGATAATGTCTTATGACATAGAGCGCATGATTATGCCACATCCTAAAGAGGAATTATTCGTTAACTTCACCTATGCCGATATGTACTCACGTATCGGAAAGAGTAAATTGCCGGAATATGATGACGAGACATACCACACGGCCTTATACGCAAATATTCAACGTCAATTATTAAAGTCAGATATGCCAATTATGCGTTATCATTTGTTTTACCAAAAATACCCAAACTGGAACAAAAATGAAGAAAACCTACAGAAAGCAGCCAGTAGTTTCTACTTGTTTAACTTATCTATAGAAAAACACTTAACCTCAAAGCTCTCAGCGAAAGTATCGAAAATTGTACGCAAACACATGCCACCATTCCGGGTGCTACTAGAAGTAATAATCGATCACGAAAACCCAAAGGAACTACTCCAAGATAGAGATAAGCTCCATGAGCGCATAGAACTAATATGCCGCAAACAGTATGCCGCTAGCCATCGCGCACTAAAGAGTAGCATCATCCGTAGTGCCATTTTCATTTTTTTGACTAAAGCTACCCTGGCATTGCTGATAGAGCTACCCTACGACCGAATTGTCGAGGGCCAAATACACTTAGTGCCTTTAGCAATAAACCTAACTTTTCCAGTCATTTACATGTTACTTCTAGGTCTAACTATTAAAGTGCCGGGCAAAGACAACACCAAGCGAATGAAGAGCGAAATCGACCGACTTATTCGTGACGAGAGCTTAACCACTAAATACAAAATTAAGGGTCAACCGGCCAAGACCACTCTAAACACAGCGTTTCGTTATGTTTACCTATTTAGTTTCGTTTTATCGGCCGTTGGCCTTATATCTTTGTTGCGCTACATTAACTTCAATGTTGTAGCTGGTCTTTTCTTTTTCGTGTTCTTGAGCACTGTAAGCTTTTTTGGGCTACGCATTTCTCAGTCTGCCAAGGAGCTATTGGTAATTGACGAAAAACAGGGATTAATTGGTGCAATTATCGACTTTTTATACACCCCATTTATACGAATAGGGCAGTGGCTAAGCGATAAATACAGTCGAATTAACCTATTCAATTACGCACTCGATGTTTTCTTGGAACTACCACTTAAAAGCGTCCTACGCGTGTTTGAACAATGGGTTGGATTTATCCGATCAAAAAGAGACGATTTGCTCTAGTTAAGACAAGTTACTTTATTTCAACAAGTTCAATGTCGAAAACCAAGTCGGAGTTAGGTGGAATATTGGGACTTGGTGAACGCTCACCATATGCCTGAGCAGCAGGTATTACTAGTCGGCGAATACCCCCAACCTTCATGCCAGGCACTCCGAGCGTCCAGCCTGGAATTACTTGATTTAGGCCAAAAGTAACTGGCCCGCCATTGTCATGTGAACTTTGAAAGATTGTTCCATCTGTAGCAAGCGCACCGGTGTAGTGCGCGCTAATAGTGGCATTCGGCTGCACCGTATCACCAGTACCATCTTGGACGTCTTCAATACCAAGACCATCAACTGGTTGGCCTGCCTTAAAGTTCGCTAGCTTGGTGCCTTCTAGTGGGGTTTTATTATCTGTGCTCATTACCATCATTGTACCTAGCAGAATTGAAATTAGATATAAGTGACCGACAATATACAGTGTAAATTTGGTACAATTTTGGTATGAGCGAACTAAAAACAAGAGTCAGCGATGCCAGCGTGGAAGATTTTATTAAAGCCGTTCCAGACGAGGCAAAGCGAACGGACAGCATAAAACTACTTGAACTATTCAAGAAAGTAACCGGCGAGGAACCCAAGATGTGGGGCACAAGCATTATTGGCTTTGGCAAATACCATTACAAGTCAGAGAGAAGCCGACAGGAGGGTGATTGGCCACTTACTGGGTTTTCGCCACGAAAGCAGAACTTATCGCTTTACATTATGCCCGGTTTCGACGACTACCAAGACCTGCTGAAAGACCTTGGTAAACATAAAACAAGCGTTGGGTGCTTGTATGTAAACAAGCTGGCTGATGTTGACTTAATAATACTAGAGAAGCTAGTCAAGAAATCTTATCTTGATATGAAAGAAAAGTACAAATAATCGTAGCCGTAATAGCTAGCATTTGTTTTTTACTGACTACAACTCGCAAGTTTTGCGCATTGTCATGAGAACATAATTATGAATTTTTAAGAAGTAGTCATTTTACTATTTGACTCGCAGTTGAAATTATGTTACAATTATCTTCATGGTTTATGCAAGTCACCGCGCAATGGTTGCTTCATGCCCTGAGTTATACGAAGGCTTAGAAGCGCCTCCCACCGCAATGAATGAGCTTGTGGTTACTGATGGATTCGTAAAAAAAGTAGGTTTACCTAGCAACGGAAACTTCGCAAATGAACTTGCAGTTAACGCTGAGATTCAGCCTGTATCAGCATACTCAGACATTATACCAACAATTTATGAGGTAACCTCAGAGACCATTACAATGGAGCAAATTGAGGGCGAAACACTTCGTATAGTCTATGATCCCTATGGCACTGTTGTTTCCGAGCACGACCAAAATCTAGCCGTACAACTAAAAACGCTTACAGAGCGTTTGACCGCAATCATGGGTGCGAATATTACTTTTATTCACGGAGACTATTCGCCCAACAATATACTGAGGACAGCAACAGGTTTGGTAGTCATAGATTTTGAAAAATCAACTTTTAGTGAAGGATCTAATCCCTACGTAAACATAGCGCAGTTGCTAACACGGCTATGGTATAACCGGCCATTAATGTGGCGTCTATTTGAATTACAGCAAGTGGATTCAGATAAAGAAATGCTACGTGATGCGCTTAGACATCATGTAAGTAAAAAATTGTTAAGAGGTGTGTTGCATTATGCCAAAGTAAATGGAGATAACCCAGAATTGCTTGTTCAAATTGAGCAGGACATGCAACAGAACCTCGCCACATTAATCGAATAAACAAATCTTACAAAGCTTTATTCGGAGAAATGTATACTACCTATACTGAGCTAGTGTGCAATATTGTCAGACACACTTGCTACTTTAGTGGTCTCTTTTTCTTTTCGTATTCAACAACAACGTAAGAACCCAGTGCAGCCCCGAACGCTACTGGAAGTATGTAAAAGTAATTTGAGACGATAGCAACAACCTATACGGCAAGTGTAGTGTAGAGAATAAAAGTAACTAATGCAGATCTTAATGACTTATGCTGAGTAAGAGAAAAAGTCAAAGATGTGTCTAGCATTTCAACTAAAAAATAGAAGACGAATAAACCTAGCGCAAACAGAATACTGAAACTATCTAGCGCTTCGCTCGGTGAGAGAAGTTTGATGTCCATAAATTCATTATATCAAGGCAACTAACACAGATACCGCAGCGTCATTATTCTTATACTGGCTGGTGGGAAAAATTAGCAACTATGGCTTCGGGACTAGGATTCGAACCTAGATTGCTGGGACCAAAACCCAGTGTCCTACCATTAGACGATCCCGAAATATTTTGTGTCGCCAACTATCTATTGTGCCAGACTATCAGAAAACTCTCTACCTTTAATTGAATATCCGGTTGGTTATTTATACTTGTGTAAGCGAGCGTTATAATAGTGTGTAAATGGAACACGAACAAAGTACCGAACAAATAGAAAAACAAGGTAGTTTTGGGGAGCCGACCATTCCAAAACCAGTGGAAACACCACCTGAGCCACCAAAGCGCCGCAAACCTAAGCCACTGCGCATAGTTATTACAACCATTGCCCTCGGTGTCTCGTTTGGAGTTTTTGGTATTGTTATCTACTATCAGTTTTACAACCAAAGAAACCCGGCTAGCTACACGCCTCCTCCGGCTGTTTCACAAATTAGTGAATATCCGGACACCTATAAGCAGGCGAAGTTACCAGAATACCCAAATGCCGAGATTACCAGTTCTGGTCAAAAAACCGCCACACTTAATGACGGCATAAATGTTATTGTGCGAACTTACGATGACATTCCCACTGTCGCCAGCTTTTACGATAAGGCGCTTGTGGCTAATGACTGGAAACCCGACGATTCTATAACCAGCGATACGGCTGGAAAGGTTTACTACAAAACTTATATTAAAGGAGATGCTAAGTATACAATTACCGCTACCAGCTCAAATCAAGTCAGTGGCACCGATATTAGCATTAGCTATGTAAAAAGGTAGTTGTTATACTGGATAAACACTTTAAAAATTCCAAAGTATCTAGAGTGCAGCGAGGGATCTAGCCTTACGACCTGCCGGCAACCAGCGAACATGCGGGTGCCAATTCTAGCCCGTAACCAAACGGAAAAGATGCGCAATAAAGATAAAAAGCCGTCCTTTCCGTTAAGTAATAGAAAGGATTTTTTTATGCCAACTACAGTTTTTACCAGTGAGTCTGTCTGCGCTGGCCACCCAGATAAACTGTGCGATCAAATTAGCGATGCAATCTTGGACGCTGCAATTGCGCAAGACTCTTTTGCTCACGTAGCAGTCGAGACACTGGCCGCAAAAGACAGGCTAGTGCTGGCAGGGGAAATCACAACAACCGCCAAGCTAAACATTGAGGCTATTGCACGTGAGGAAATTAAACGAATTGGCTACACTGAACCTAAATGGGGCTTTTCACATCATTCACCAATTTCTAACTATCTCCATCAGCAATCACCAGAAATCGCAGTTGGCGTTAAACTCGATGGAGCAGGTGACCAAGGAATGATGTTTGGTTTTGCTTGCAACGAAACATCCGAGCTAATGCCTGTTCCAATAATGTTGTCACATGCCTTAACTAAGCGCCTAGATGAAGTGAAAACTAATGAGCTCATGTATTTAAGACCAGATGGTAAAGCCCAAGTTAGCGTAGAGTACACTAACGGCAAGCCAACCAGCGTCAAGCAGGCTGTTATTGCCGTACCGCACAGCAAACGAGTCGACCTAAATCAAGTAAAACGTGACGTGATGAATTATGTAGTTAAGCCGGTTTTGGATAAGTACAAATTTAAAATTAGCCCTAAAGACTTGATAGTAAACGGCACAGGTGTATGGCACATGCCGGGGCCTGCTAGTGACGCCGGACTAACCGGACGTAAAATTGCCGTTGATAGTTATGGTAGCTACGCCAGCCTTGGCGGAGGAGCATTTAGCGGCAAAGATCCAACTAAGGTTGACCGCTCCGGTGCATACGGCGCACGCTATGTAGCGAAAAACATAGTAGCTTCCGGACTAGCCAAAAAATGCGAGGTACGAGTGGCATACTACATAGGCGCCCACAAGCCAACTATGTGTGAAGTAGAAACTTTTGGCACAGAAACAAAAAGTCATCTGGCAATTCATAAATATATTAATAACTTACTCGATTTATCAGTACGTGGGATAATCGAAACTCTAGATTTGCGTCGGCCCCTATACAAACGAACTGCTGCTTATGGTCATTTTGGTCGTAACGAATTCCCTTGGGAGCAAATAGCAAGTTAGTCTGAGTGTTGACTTTCTTTTTCGCGCCGACGTTCAGCCAGTTCACTTGAACGCGTCTCTGGCTCTAGCTGAATGTGGTAAGCCCCCGGCACTGCCTGTTTAATACTAGCTTTTATTTCATCTATTATTTCTTCAATTGAGTCTGTGTTAAGTCCGTCTTTAAAGTGTACATCTAGATTTATTAAGTATTTTTCTGGACCAATAATCATTGTCCGTAAATCCGGAATATCTATAACAGCCGAGTGCGAAAGAGCTACTCTCTTAATTTTGGCTCTAATCGCAGGTGGTGCGCTGTGCCCAGTAATAAGATCTTTGATGCTTATCAAAAGAATGAATGCCAGCACTGCAAGCATGCATCCGATTAGAACGGCACCAATCCCATCAAAGCGTTGAATACCTGTAACCTGGTAGAGTATTAAGGCAACTAAACCAAGAGCCGCCGACATTGAGCCCATTAGGTCTAATACGTAAGTAATCTTAGTGGCAATATGCTGTGATTTGAAGAATGCTTTCCAGATTTGTCTTAGCTTTTTGCCATCTAGAATTTTTACTGCACTCAAACGAAATGCATATAGGTTTGTACTCATCGCAATTATTAACACAGCATACGCAATGTATAGGTGATTAATTGGTTCTGGATTTACAATATTCTGCCAACCAAAATAAATTGAAAAACTTGCTGTTATGGAAAAGATAATGAAGGCCGAAATAAGTGCCCAAAAATAAAGCTCTTTTCCGTAGCCGAATGGATGATCAAGCGTAGAGTGTTTTTTCGCCCGCTTATGTCCAAGCATGAGCAAACAGACAGATGTAAAATCGGCAAAACCCTGCATAGCCTCGGCAAGCATAACAGTACTGCCGGTAAACACTGCTACGACAATATTCATTACTACGTCACTTATGTCTACCAGGAGGGTAGTTATAAGCGTGCGGCTGGTAGATATTCCTGCAGTATTATCGGTAGTCATTTTGTTCAAGTTAAGTATAGCAATACCATTATGGCTTTGCTAAGTATTCCGATAGCGAACTACCAGATCTTTGGCATCATTAATCGATTTTACCAGCCCTTTATCGTAAGCATTATTAAGCAAAGTTAGAATCCCACCGAGCTCTTTGCCATCAACATAACCAAACTCGTGCTTAAGCCAGGTCCCGTCAACCCCAAATTCTTTTTTTAAAGTTGGTTGTGGGTTCGAACGTTGTGCTTGGAATTCCTTCCACATTGCTGTAATTTCGCTAAATTCGGGGATAGTCTTATGTAATTTGCCCTCTGCGCTGTAAGACCAACTGGCGTGAGCATCAGCTTTATGAAGCTCCAGTAAATCGCTAAAGGCATTATTGCTCATCATACTTCGTTGGTGTGCCGGTGTCATCTTAGGTAAATCATCTATGCCTAAATGGTATTCAATCATCCAGCAAACCTCTGCGGTAAAGACTTTTGAAAATTTGAGCCGAACAAGCAGATTTTTGGCAATGTTCGCTCCAACCCGAAAATGATCGTTGAATCTTATCCTGTCATTACTGGCCTGTGGCAGCTTAAGAGTGGGTGGTTTCCCGATGTCGTGCAAGAGAGTAGCCCACACTAAGCGAAGCGAGGCGTCAGCTGGCAACGAGTCCAGAGCTAGCACGGTGTGAGTAAACACGTCTCCTTCAGCGTGCATATCTTTTGGTTGTGCAACACCCTTGCCAGCCACAACTTCTGGTAAGATGTCTTTTAACGCTCCAATTTGATCCAGCATATCTATTAACTTGCGCTTTTTGGGAAGTAGAAGCATTAGATTAAGCTCCTGACGCAGTCGGTCAGTTGCAATTTGCGCTAAAACACCATTTTTTATGGCACTTTTTATGGCTTCGCCTGTAGTTGCAGTAAAATTAAAATTAAGCTGATGCACAAATCTTATTCCACGCATTACGCGAAGTGGGTCCTCCTGTATTCGTGTCGTTGGGTCACCGATAAAGCGAACTAATTTCTTGTCTAGGTCTTTTAGTCCTTCGACTTCGTCCAGTAAGTAGCTATTTTGGGGGTCTAACGCCAGTGCATTGATTGTAAAATCTCGGCGTTTCAAATCATCTTCGATATGAGCGAACTCTACTTTCGTCAGACTTCTCCCCAGGTGCGCTTCAATATCTCTTCTATAGGTAGTAATCTCGAGCTTTATTCTGCTTCCACCCCGAACTCTTATTTTTACTAATGTGACACCAAAAGCCTGCGCAGGATGAACCGGCTTGACGTCTTCAAACTCTTGAACTTTTGCTATTTCTTCCGGTGTAGCATTGGTTACAAGATCGAAATCTTTCGGATCTAGTCCAAGTAGAATATCTCTGACTGCGCCACCGATTATATAGCTTTCAAAGCCAGCCGTACTTAAAGCCTTGGCAGCTAAACTAGCTGCTTCTAGCTCTGATGAATCTGATGATGCTACCATAAGGATTATTGTAACTTATCTGTCATAATTGGTTTAATGAAAATAATTCATTCAAGCAACTGCGCAAAGGCAGAAGAAGCAATTATATCTAGAGTTCTTACGAGTCTGACTAACGCCATACAGAGGTGCGATGAGATCTTATGGCTACTTTCGGGCGGGTCGGCCATAAACATAGAAGCCAAAGTTGCCTCGCTGCTATCCTTGAGTCAAAAAAAGCATATATCACTTGGTCAGATTGACGAAAGGTTTGTGCCTATTGGGTCGACTGAGCACAATTGGCAACAGTTAATTAAGTCCGGGCTAAAGCCCGAGGACTTTTCGGCTGCTTGGCCGATATTACAGCCAGCTATGTCAATTGAAGAATGTGCCAGAAATTACCAAAAGATACTTGCGCAAGCATTTACTGAATGCAACTTCGCCTTAGGCATATATGGCATTGGGGCAGATGGACATACCGCAGGCATAAAACCGACAAACACCCAGTCCGACTTTAAACGATACACCGGAACCAGTTTAGTAACAGCCTATTCAGGAGCAGACTTCCAGCGCATCACAACCACCGCTTCCGTCATTAAGAAACTTGATGAGATTGATATTTATTGTTGCGGCGCCAACAAGACAGAAACGATAGAAGCACTTAAGACCGCAATTGCAAACCATAAAATGCCAGCGCAATTATTAAAAAAGGGTAAAAACGTAGTAATCTTTACATAAAGGAGAAACATGCGAGTTGGAGTTATCGGTTTAGGAAAAATGGGCGGGCAGATAGTTCGTCGGCTTGAAGCCGATGGCCACACTGTCGTTGTCTATGATAAAAATGCCGACCTGGTATCGACGCTCGTAGCTACCGGTAGCACTGAAGCTACTTCGCTAAAAGAATTGACTCACAAACTCGGTCAAGCACCTGTTGTTTGGCTAATGATTCCGTCACAATACACTGGTAATGTAATCTCTGCTCGTTGCAAAGAACTCCCGCAGGGTGCAATTATTATTGACGGAGGGAACTCAGACTACCGCGAAACCATTAAACGCGGAAATGAATGCCAAAGCCATGGTATCTCGCTGGTAGATATCGGAGTAAGTGGCGGCATACATGGTCTTAAAAACGGCTTTTCGATGATGATAGGTGGTGACAAGACAGCTGTTAGTATCACCATGCCACTAGTTAAATCGCTCGGCCAGCCCCAAGGTTACGCCCATTTTGGACCAACCGGCAGCGGACACTATGTAAAAATGGTGCATAACGCTATTGAATACGGCATGATGCAAGCGCTAGCCGAAGGCTATCATCTGCTAAAAAAAGGTGAAGTTAAGGATATAGATTTAGCCAAAGCCGGTAAGGTCTGGGAACACGGCAGTGTAGTACGGTCGTGGCTAAATGAACTATGTGCAGAGGTCTTTACTGAAAACACTGATCTTGACGGGATAGACGGCGTAGTAGCGGAATCCGGAGAGGCCCGTTGGGCTCTTGAATCGGCTAAAGCAAACGGTATTTCTATGCCAGTTATTCAGCAGGCATTCGATGTTCGACTAGCTTCACAGCAGGGGAGAACCAATTTTAGTACAAAAGTCTTAGCAGCAATGAGAAATAAATTCGGTGGCCATGATATCAACCCAAAAAACAGTTAAGCCAACAATCCTGACTATTTTTGGGATTAGTGGAAATTTATCGCGCATCAAACTCCTGCCGGCTTTGTACCAGCTAGAAGCCACCAATCAACTCCCGGTCGACTTCTATATAGTGGGGATAACTCGTCGCCACCTGGATGTGTCCCAACTGGCGAGCGATTTGACGGCTGAACTCAAAACAAGCGGAATTAGTGCTGATAAGGCTGTCGTAAAAAAACTCTTCACGAGGTTTTACATCGGCAATTTTGAGATTACTAAAGATGCCGATTATATTGGCTTGAGGGAGTATCTAAACAATATCGAAAATGAAAAAGGCATGTGCTTTAACCGGCTATTCTATTTAGCTATTCCTCCGGCCCTGTTCTCAGACATAGTAAAGAAAATTGGATTCGGCGGACTGCACAAAGGCTGTCAGCACAAAACACACGAAAGCAGACTGCTAATCGAAAAACCATTCGGCTTTGACTTATCGAGCGCCCGCGAACTTATAAGTGTAATCGGCAAGTTCTTTAAAGAGTCTCAAGTTTATCGCATCGATCATTATCTTGCCAAAGAAACGGTTATGAATATACTGCGTTTTCGGCACGAACACCCGGAAATCGAATCACTCTGGAACAAAAACTACGTAAGTCACGTCCAAATAACTGCTGCCGAAGATATCGGCATAGGTTCCAGAGCAGATTTTTTTGAACAAACCGGAGCTTTGCGCGATATGGTGCAAAGCCACCTACTGCAAATTCTGGCTCTAGTTGCCATGGATTTACCAAATAAAAGCGATTCGAGAACTATCCACCAAAAACGACTCGAAGTACTAACTAATCTAAAAGCCATAAAGCCGAATGAAGTAAACGAGCACGTAGTTAGAGGGCAATTCACTGAAGGTAAAATCAAGCAACAGTCAGTAGCTGGTTACCGCCAGGAAATTAATTCTCCAAGCACCAAAACCGAAACATTTGTAGCTCTGCAACTTTATATAAACCAGCCAATTTGGCAAAAAGTACCATTCTATATTCGAGCCGGTAAGCGCTTACCAGAGAAATTAACAGATATAACATTGGTCTTTAAAGGTAGTAACGATAATAGCGAAACAAACACACTTTCTATTCGAATTCATCCCACTCAAGGAATTGCTGTTAACGTGGCCACGACATCACCAGCTAAGCGAAAAATCCGAATCCAAGAATGCTACAATCTCGATAGTAATAAATTAAAGTTAGACGCTCATGCGCGACTACTGCTAAACGCCGCCCAAGGAGACCAGACACTATTCCCATCTAGCGAAGAGGTTTTGGCTTCATGGAGCTTTATTCAGCCAGTACTAAATGAGTGGGGGAAAAATTATCGTTCGCTCGAATTTTATTCAGCTGGGAGCTGGGGACCAGCAGGTTCAAGCCGACTACTTGTCCCTGAGCATCACGAATGGTTGGCATCAAAAATTAATGTATGCCCAGTGTGATGCTAGATAAGGAATTCGGTGATTTAGTCCAGCTAGGTATCGAGGCTGTTCCTTTAGAATTTAGAAGAAAAATAAACAATGTTGCGATTACGTTTGCAGATGAGCCCAGTAGGGAACAGCTCATTAGCAATAATGTACCCGCAGGTAGTACTTTGTTTGGCCTATACGAAGGGATACCTTTAACTGCTCGCGGAGGTAACTACACGATGGTCGTGCCCGATCGCATTACAATTTTTAAAAAACCAATCCTCAATGCATCTCAAGGTAATCTACAGCGTACTAAAGATATCGTTATCGAGACAGTCTGGCACGAAGTTGGGCATCATTTTGGTCTGAGCGAAAACCAAATCCGGAGCTTAACCGAAAAGCGAAAACAATGACCATCATTTCTGTTGTAGCTGACTATACGGAGATTATATAAAGTGAATGCCGTAAAAAAAATTGGAATAGCTTTCGTATCACTTATGCTATTTTTACTAATAAGTAATGGGGTTCTGCTTGTTGCATTCTCCCAAGTAATAACAAATCGTGACCAGGTCAAGATAATTGCCACCAATAGGGCAACCTATACTGCGTTCACCGAGACGCTTACCCAGGAAAAAGCGGGCTCAAATAATCAAAAGCTACCTAATGACACCCAGTCTACTATTGAAAACGTAGCTATTACAAAACTGGTAAAGAAGTATCTAACCCCACAGAACTACAACCGAATTGTGGTTAGCATAGTAGATTCTACATATGATTGGCTAGAAGGAAAATCCGAACAGCCTGAGTTTAATATCAACTTAGCGCCCGACAGATCTGAATTTCAGAGATTTATCGTACAAGTTTACACCGAAAGATACATGGCTCTACCGGACTGCACAACGTCAACTGACCTGTCCTTATATAATCCCCTCGAAGCAACCTGCAAAATTGAAGGCTATAGTGCAGAATCAGTACAGACATATATAAACGATTTGGCAGATACACCAGAGCTAAATGAATTATACGGAAACGCTTCAGTTAATTCTGAGCTAATATTTGGAGAATTAAGTGCCGGTTCCACCGACAAATTTAGGGGCTGGTACAATACCCTAAAACTAATACCGATAATCTTTGGTTTTCTATTAATAATTTTAATCGGATTGATTTTCTTAATAACTTCTAACTGGCGAAATGGGATTAAATACTCGGCTAAGGCGATTATGATTCCTAGTCTTTTTACACTGGCTTCAACCCTTATATTTAGCTACTTTGCAAAGCCTGTTATCTTGGAGAATCTAGTGATTAATTCCAACCAAGATTCACTTCGTGAGGTGTTATCCTTTGCGATAAGTCAGATAACTAATTTAGCCATAATCTATAGCGCCATCCTAAGCATACTGAGCGCGGTCATACTGGTTGTCGTGTATTTTGTCCGACGTAAAGAACCAGAAGCAAACCGGGAGAATCCAATATCTAGCGTGCATAAAGACAACAATGATTCTACGGCACAAACACTCTAATTGTTTTTCCATTCTGAATAGCAGCCTGCATTTGCGCTGTTATTCGAGCCGGTAGCTCAAAAGTAACTTCGGCGTTTCCTCGGCCATAGCGACGCACTTTTGCACCATAATAAGTGCGTGGCAATCGTGCGCCAAGCAATCTCCTAAAAATACTTTTTGAAGAAGGCACCGATGATATTACAAAATCTTGATAGTTTGTTTTTATGCGCATAGTGCCCTCCGTTATTAGTTGTTGTAACTAGTATAAACCGAACACAAACCGAACGTCAAGTTGTTTATTATGGTTTTGCAGAAATTGACAAAAAGTGAAGATCTTCGTCTTTAACTCTTCTGCGTGCGCTTATTTCGGCAGCAATTTCTAAAGGATTAAGAAAATTAGTTCCGGCAAGTGGCACTACTACGTGAGCGGCCGCATCTACTATTTTTGTTGCTGTGTTCTCGGGTATGCCACGTAACTGTCTGTACAACGCTAGACCCGCAAGACCGCCCAGTTGACGATAAAAATTCATATCGCGCACACCGTTATCCGACATTGCGTCCTGAATAAAGTGCTCTGTTTCATGCAATAGCACACGATTTACCATTGCTGTTGGGTCAAACAACTTGCGCATTTTCCAGGCAGGCTCAAAACACATCCTCATACGACCATCTCGAAAGTTGTAAGTGCCACCAGGCACAGGCTTGTACATGTGCCTATGCATTTCGAACACAAGACCCTCAATTTTCTCATCACTGACATTTCTGCTTGCAAGATATTCAGAATATCCATCTCGGTTAAAGCCTACTTCATATGGCGCACCATCTAATAGGCCATCTACATAAAGCTGGGGGCGCCCAGACTGATTAGGGACTAGCAATAACTCTGCAGACTGCATCATAAACTATATCATAGCATATTTTATACTTATTTGCAATTCCTACTACTGTTGCTGAGGTGGTAAATCGTTAGTTGTTTTGCTAAAAATGTTGCGTACAAATTCTTTAATTTCTGTAAAGTTACCTACGCCTTCTCGAGGTATAAGGCCATAACCGTAGCGTGGTGAGGCTACAAGTAGATTAGAACTATCAATAACGTGCCGAGTAACGGCATTCGGCTGTAATTCGCGAGAAATTTGGCCTAGTTTAGCCATTTCGCGAAGACTCAAGTCTGTCTTAAAATGATCCTTCAAGGTTGTCTGTAATTTGGCAATTTCGGTTGGGTTTGTAAACAACCTTGAGCTTAAAACCTTATCTTTAAAGGCTACTGCAACTTGCTGCTGACGAGCTGCTCGATCGAAATCACTAGTTGTCTGTCTTGAGCGAGCATAAGCCAGAGCTTGCTCACCATTTAAATGCTGTGGGCCAGTCGAAATAGAAAATGGTGCGTAACCACTGGAGTAGTCCGGATAGTAAGGATCCTCTATAGCGGTTTTTACATCAACATCTACGCCACCGACTGCATTTATCACTTCTTTAAAGCCGGTGAAATCCATAACAACATAGTAGTGAATAGGTAGGTCAAGAGTTTGCTCGACAACTTTTTTGCTAAGAGCCGGGCCGCCACCCGGGTAATCATTATTTTGCCCATAGGTGTAGGCAGCATTAATCTTGCTTGATCCGAATCCCGGAATATCGACATACATGTCCCTTGGCAAACTTACCATAGCTACTTTATAAGGTTCGTCCTTCTTGGTACTAATGCTAACGACCATAATTGTGTCACTCAAGGTGGCCGCATCATCCACGCCAAGTACCATTATATTGACTCTGCCGGCGCGTTCACCGTTTAAAGTAGTTTGATCAACGTAAAAATATAAAGCCGCAGCAACTGCAGCCGCCAACAGAACCAGGATAAAGAATGTGGCTATTATCCTACGTCGCCAGCGATGGGGCTTTTTTGGTTGCTCAAATGACTGCGAGGTGTCTGCTTGATAACCTTCAGGGTTATAGCTAGAAGTAGTAGGGTCGTTGTAGTTTTGAGTTGTTCGATGTCGAACGTTTCGTCTTTCGCGTGATCTAAACATAATTATTGCGTTAGTATAGCATTTTTAGGCAATATTTAGCTTTCGATTCATTGGGCTTGCATTTCACAGACTAGAATTGTATAGTTCATAAACAGTAGAGAGAGCGCACGGAGTCAAAAACAAAAATGTGCCCGGGAGCCTGGTCGAACTACTAGAATTATTAAGATAATCGGAAATAACATGGCAACTAAACTATACATTGGTGGGTTAGCATATAGCACCACCGAAGACGCCCTAAAAGCTGCTTTCGAGCAAGCTGGTGGGGTAGCTTCTGTCAACATCATCAAAGATCGTGACACAGGAAACTCTAAAGGCTTTGGTTTTGTCGAAATGGAAAACGACGAAGCTGCAAAAAAAGCAATTGAGATGTTCAACGGTCAAGAAGTTGACGGCCGACGCGTTCGCGTTGACGAAGCTCGCCCAATGGCACCTCGCGACTGAGTTCACTCCTTAGTTAAGAGCTAGTAGATACCGGATCTGTTTAGATCCGGTATTTTTTTGGTTAATAATACGAAATGCGAGCAAATTGTGATTTGTTACGTCAACTATTGCCAATCATGCCTTTAGCTTCCTGCGATGCCTATATACTTTGATATGATTACAATATGGCATCCGCATCATCAAACCAATGCTATCAAATAAGTGCGTATGGGCAGGTCCAGGGCGTTGGATTCCGTAAAACAGCCTATAAGCAAGCCAAAGCACTTGATTTGCTTGGTTTTGTCGAGAATCGCCCCGACGGCAGTGTCCTAATAGAGATTGAGGGTGAACAAGCCAAAACAGGCGACTTCATTAACTGGTGCCTGACAGGACCTCTGCATCGGTTTATTGAGGATTTCAATTACAAAGAAGTACCCTTGCGAAGCTACGTTTCGTTCGATATTAAGGTCTAGGCTATACTGAGAATATGGTAAAACTTATTAAAGACGAAGCATTAGCGAAACGCTTCGAATCACTTGAGTTCAACTGGGAGCACGTGGAAAACTCATTAGTGATAAGAATCGAAGTCAAAGATTTTGCCGAGGCAATGTGGGTTGTAAATGAAGTCGCCCAAGTAGCAGAGGAGCTTAATCACCACCCCGATATCCACCTATATAACTACAACAAAATTGACATAACCACCTCTACACATAGTGCAAATGGCATTACCGAAAAAGATTTTTCCCTGGCTGAAAGAATTGAAGGCATAATTACCCGCATTAAAAACTAGACTTGGTATACTGAAAGCATGTTTGAAGATTTTAATAGCAAACAAAGTGTCGTTGTGGTATATACCGGTGAAGGCAAAGGAAAAACTAGCGCTTCACTTGGCCTATTGGTTCGCGCCTTAGGTTCTGGGATGCGCTGTTCTTTCATACAGTTTATTAAGTACTGGAACGTAGGAGAGCATAATTTTCTTCGGCAAATTAGCAAGCTGTACGGAGACAATTTAGAGTTCTATAAGGGCGGACTAGGTTTTTTTAACGCTCAAGATATGAGCGCTAAAGGCGTCACCCCCGAACAACACCGGCAAATCGCTCAAGACACATATTCACATGCTCTTGATTCCAGCGAGAATGGGGAATTCGACCTGGTGATATGCGACGAAATAAGCAATGCAGTCCACGACGGCCTGGTAAGTAAAAAACAATTAGAGCTACTAATAAAAAGTAAGCATCCGAAAACAAATCTATGCATTACCGGTCGTGATTTTCCAGAAGATTTTTTGGTACTTGCTGATATCGCCACCAACATGACTAAGCTTAAACACCATTTCGACGAGAAGTTCATAGCGAATAAGGGAATAGACTACTAGGCTAAAGGGGACTATTTACCATAATTACAAAAGGAAGTGTTAGTAATATATGATATGTAGTAAGTAGTAAGTATGAAAAGCCAGTTTAAATTAACAAAACGACAATCCAAGGTTCTGATTGCTACGGCACTATTAATTTTGATGCCGCTTCTAGGAATAGGGGTGACGAATAGTAACAACGTTCGCACCACGTTTACAAATGCCAATCCGGGGCTCTACGAGGTAGCTAAAATATCTGATGGCGATACGATAGTAGTTAAGATAGACGGCAAAGAAGATACCATTAGAATGATCGGCGTAGATACGCCCGAAACCCATCATCCTAAGAAGCCAGTGCAGTGTTTTGGCATGGCCGCCTCATCATTTACAAAAAACCTGATCGGCGATAGCCGCGTTCGTTTAGAGGCAGACCCAGAGGATGATAACAAAGATATTTACGGGCGGTTACTTCGCTATGTTTACCTGCCAAATGGAACACTGGTAAACAAAGAGATAGTGACTCAAGGCTACGGCTTTGCCTATACAGTATTCCCGTTCACTAAACTTGAAGAATTTCGCGACGCCGGTCGAGAGGCGAGGGATTCAAAGCGAGGATTATGGAGTGGCTGCCAGGTAGAGAACGAGGGAGATACTTTTTCTACTGGTGCAGAGTGATTACCTTTCTATATAGCCCTTCTAGCTCCTTTGCCTGGCGTTTTGCCGTGTATTGGCTTGATATTTTTTTGCTGGCTCGCGACATTCGTTTTCTTAAGCGATCATTATTTAGTATTGTTATTAGTTTTGCAGAAAAATCCTTGGCGCTGTTGTTTGCAAACAAACCATTTACGTTTTGAGCCACTACAGATGTTATATCCTTATCTACCATTACCACCGGCAAACCCGCATGAGTAGCTTCATGCAGTACCAAGCCCTGGGTATCGGTGATCGATGGAAATGCAAATACCTTTGCCAATTGATATATGCTACCCAAATGTTCATGCGGTATCATACCGGTAAATACAATGCGAGATCTGTATTTCATTGAGTCTGCTAGTTCTTCTAAAGACTCGCGGTAATCAAAATCGCCACAAATTAGTAATTTGGCTTCCGGTACCACGTCGGCAGTAATATCAAATGCTTTGATTAATAACTCAATGTTCTTTTCTTTGCCCAGCCGACCAACATACAGCACTACTTTGTGATTCGGCTGAATGTCAAACAGCTTTGTGTAATTTTCGATTTGCTGATTATTGACCGGTAACGAATCAACCCCATTAGGGATGGTGATTATTGGCTTAGAGATTCCGAAAGCCTTTAATTGTCGGTTCATTTTCTTAGACGGCGCAATCAGCCAATCGCATTGATCGTGTGCGACTCTCAAAGCTTGACCCAAAATGCGCTGACGCCATTCTTCGTCAACCTTCTGTCGCGTGATAATTTTTCGAAAAATGTCGCGCCAATGGCGAGCAGGATACTTCGAGATTAAAGGTAGTGCTGCCGGTAGCCAGATCAATGCAGCTGAAGACTTGGGGTAATACTGATAGTACTGATATGCGTCAGTGCAATATTGACCTATCAGAGGTGTGTTGTTTTTTATGGCTACATAAGCACCGAGCAACCCAACCTGAAAGGGTGAGAAGAAATGTACAACATCTAGATTTAGCTGATTTATCTTTTTTACCTGAGATGGTGGAAAATAAAGGCTGGTCATGTTTTCTTTGTAAACAATGCCTTTGATTGCTGGAAATCTTATCACGTGTCCGTCGGCTTCTTTGTATCTAATACTGGGAGCCGGAGCAAAAACATAAACCGAATGACCCATTTTTTCTAACTCATATCGTGTGCTATCGACAGCATAAGAAATACCGTTTACTGCCGGGTGATAAGTGTCGGTAAATAATCCTATTCTCATATTGTTTTCTTTTTAGCCAAAACTTTATTATAAACTGATTCGTACTTTTTAAGCGTGGCTTGATTTGAATGGTCCCGAATTACGATCTTGCGGCTTTCGCGTCCAAAGCTTTTGTGAATAGCTCGATTTTGCAATATCTTGGCAAGCTCGCTCGCAAGCTGGTCTGAGTTCTCGTGTTCAAATAGATAGCCATTTTTACTATCCATGCACAGCTCTTTTAGAGCAGCTACATCAACTGCGACAACCGGCAGCCCGCTAGCCATAGCCTCTAGTAACACAATACTCTGGAGCTCAGCAGGAGAGGAAATAACAAATACGCTTGCTAGGTTATAGATTGCTGGTTTGTCAGACTCGTCGATAAATCCAGTAAACTTAACGCTATCTTTTAGCTCGAGCTTGCCAACCAATGCCTTCAAAGATGGCCCAGCTTTACCAAAGCCGGCTATAACAAGCTGAGCGTCGGTTTTCTTAATTAGTTCTTGATGCGCCCTTATGATTACATCGATCCTTTTTTCACCATCAACTCGGCCCAAATAGAGAATAACCGGCTTCTTAACACTTATTCCATACTTTTTAGCAATATGTGAGCTTGGCAAACTAGGTGCAAACACCTCAGTATTTACTCCGTTCGATATTGCTTCTGAGGGAGATTTTAGCCCAGCAATTCTTAACAACTCGACGGCTGTCGGAGTAGGGGACGTTACAAAGTCACAACGGTTATGGAACCAGGCCAAATACTTCCAAATAAGCCATTTGGAAAAACGGCGTTTACCTGGAAAAGGAACGTTCAGCACCCAATTTTCCGGCATAAAATGATTCGTAGCGACTATTGGTATTTTGTAATGCTTAGCCCAGGCAAGGGTTGCCAGGCCCATCAAGCCGGCGTTATGAAGGTGAATCACATCTGGATTCATTTTTTTAATTATTACTGCGGCACTACGCCACGGCCAAAAACTAGCCCGGTATTTGCGATTAATTAAAAGCGTCAGCGACTTTTCACGGTAAATGGTGTAATTACCATCGTTTTCAGTGTAGGAATGTCGATATTTACCAGGAGCCCACACACTTATTGAGTGGCCGGCCTTTTCTAAGCCCTGCACTAATCGACGCTCAAAAAGAGCACCACCATCGGCATTCGGCCAGTAGCTTTCACTAACTAAAAGTATCTTCACGTTTAGTTATGAGTATAGCAAAGTCAGCTGTGACTAGATTCAAGTCGAAGTAAATGTCGAATTATTTCGGCCTCGGTTGGGGCATTAGCAACCCCATGACCATGCGTAGCTCCTGGGAGTAGGTGGGGTACAACGAGCCCATTGCCGTTAACGCACGGCATAGCATTAATTTCGTCGAATAATATTAGATCTGCCTTCGTATCACTCACTGCACTTGCAGTAGGGATGTTTGCATGTATGGTTAGTCCGGACGTATTTTTTTGAGTGTTAATAATGTCCTGCTTAAGCGTGGCTTTGCGCATAGCAGATACTTGAGCCACCCACTGATGGTAGAGCTGTCGGCGTGCAACTTGGAGTCCTATCGCTTTCACAATAACGCTAGGCTTTAGTCCGTCTTTCTGTAATTGAACAGCGATTTCATCAGAACTTTCTGCCAGCACGGGCTCGGTATACTTACCCTCAAGCCCCATGAATCTACCAAACCCAAACTCAAAAAGTGGGTACTCTATGGCCCCAAGCGGATCATCTAAGACCAGTTCTGCATGTCCAGCTAGCTGTGAATTCATAAAATAGCCAAGTAAGCTTCTCGTGCCCATGGATGCGCCTACACCATAATCGAACTGCTTACCTTTGCTATCTAATATCTCTGCAACTTCACGTCCAACAGCTCCAAGACTACCTGTCCTGCGCAATTGTGAACTTGCTGCCATAGATGGCTTACTAGAACGACCAGTTCCCAGCGTTTGCACCGCTAAAATTTCTACCTCTGGCAGACGGGTAGCAATAATGCCTATTTGATGCTGAAAAGCTGGCCCGTCTATTTCCACGCTCCATGCCGGCAACCAAAGCATACTTTTACTAGCACCTTTATTGAGTGTCTGTGTTGCTAGCTTCTGGCCAGATGGACCCTCAAGTACATCTACGCCGTTTTCAAGTTCGGCTTTTACACTTGTCGCCACATCGACTGTTGTTGGAGGGAAAAGCAACGTGTCTGGGTAGGCACGACCTTGTGCGAATAGCTCAGCAGAATAATCCAGCATTAGCTGCCCAGCCTGAAACCCATCGTAATAATTAAACTCACCCACAACAGGAGTAGCGCTATCAGCACCTGCAATTGGCTCTATCTCAACTTGTTTCATTTGTGCATATCATACCATGTTTTTATTTATTACGCAACCATTTGTGGTATAATCAGAACTAGTGAAAAAGTTATTAATAAAATGGCGCCCAAGTCGTAATCAGCTCATAACTCTTGGAGTAATCGCATCGATATTTATAATTATAAGTATCATACAGTTTTGGCCGCTAAAAAACTCCCCGAACTATGGCATTAGCTTTTCAAGTAAATATGCGCGTGAACTAAATATCGACCCACAGAAAGCATTTACGGAAATCTTGAGCGAACTCAATGTAAAACTCGTGAGACTAATGAGCTACTGGGATGAACACGAAAGGGAACAGGGCAAATATGATTTTAGCGAACTTGACTGGCAGCTCAAAGAAGCCTCCAAGCTAGGGGCCAAAGTAAGCTTAGGTATCGGATTGCGCCAACCTCGTTGGCCGGAGTGCCACGAGCCAGAGTGGACAAAAAGCTTAAATCAAGTAGAGCGAAACATCGCCCTACAAAAATACATAGATGCAGTGGTGATTAGATATCGAAGCCACCCGGCACTAGAATCATGGCAGTTAGAAAATGAGGCATTGAATACCGCCTTTGGCAAATGCACCGATCACGATAGGGGACGCATACAGAGCGAGTACAATCGTGTGAAACAACTCGACCCTGCTCATCCAATAATCATGAGCCTGAGTGACCAGCACGGCTTGCCAGTAGGCCAGCCCGTGCCAGATACCTATGGCATATCTATTTACCGCGTTTTCTACAATAAGCTTATCTACCGCGGCTATATAACCTACCCGACGCCCATTTGGTATCACCGCCTGCGCAAATTTGCGATTGAAAAAATTCACCACAAGCCGGTTATTATTCACGAACTGCAGCTAGAACCGTGGGGGCCATACTCAATTCCAGAAATGAGCGCGCAAGAACAAAACAAATCAATGAGTACCAAGCAGATGCAAAAAAACATTAACTTTGCCAGAAAGATTGGTACTCGCGAGACATACCTCTGGGGTTCGGAGTGGTGGTACTGGCGAAAACATGTACTTAAGGACATAACGCCGTGGGATACTGTAGAAAGAGAGGTAAATAAATGAAAGTAGTGCCTGTTGTAGATCGCGAAGATAGGGTTATCGGTGTTAAGGATTATCCTGAGCTTACTGATAATGACATCTGGAGAGCGAGCATTCTTTGGGTAATAAACTCAAATAATCAAATTCTTTTAGCGCAGCGCAAACTAAATAAAGTTATTGAACCAGGCAGATGGGGAGAGTCAGTAGCAGGAACGGTTGAAGTAAATGAAACTTATGAATCAAATATCTACAAAGAAGCAGAAGAGGAGATTGGGCTTAAGGGATACAAATTTAAGCGAATTTCTAAAGTTTTTGCAGAAAAAGCCGGCATGGGAAAACGATTCTTTACAATATATAAAATAGACGTTGACTGGCCTCTTGAAAAGTTTAAACCACAAAAGAGTGAGCTTGAGGCGATTAAATGGATAGATAAGAAACATTTTATAGATGATATAAAGAAAAATCCCGGAAACTACACTACAATTTCAAAAATATCTTATAAACTTCTTTAAATATATAATAATCACCGAATCTTCAGGTCATCAAGCGCGTCGCTAAGGCGCTTTAACCTCTCCGGCGTAAGTATCCCTGCCTTATGGCAGAAAACGGTTTTCCACAGCAAAGTACGCAAGCGATAAACATCGTAACGTTCATCAAAGTCATCTGGCAATTCTGCGACGCTTCTGTAACCTTCTAGGAGTTTCTCTATCCTAGGATAATGTGTTTTCCATGTAGGGCATGAAGCAATGTCCAATACGGGATCTGAGGCAACTATTGCCTCCCAATCAATCAGCCCAGTAATTCTGTCTTTTTGGAACATCAAATTGTGGTCGGCGACATCATAGTGAACCAGGGAAGCGCGCGCTATATTTATAATTTCCTTGCGCTGATTATAGTATTCGATTATTGCTTCGGCTTGATCGAGACTTATATAATTTCCCTGCGCAAGCTCGCCAAGTTCAGCCTGCACATCTAGCATAATGTAGTCATAATTGGTCTTTTCAGATCCTCGTAGCTCGCCAGCTAGTGCAGCCTGATCGAAACGACCAAACCCCGGTAAATTGGCTTGGTGCAGTTTTGCAAGCATTGTACCTAACTGAAATGACATTTTATCGTATGTAGCCTTGTCACCACTAAAATGATCTTCCAAATCGAGCCCTGGCACTGCCTTTTGGATTTGAAAGTCAAATGGTACATGCCTGCGACTAATATCTACATAAATTATTTCATTCGTAGGAACCCCATGACGACGAGCAACATCCGTCGCCAGCTTTTCTGATACCAATACAACTTCCGGCAGCTTATTCCAGCCGGTATTGCTGCGAAAGACCAACTCCTCGGTTTGCTGCTTAGTTTTCACTAAATAAATAACATGGCCAGTGCCATAAGACTCCGGCTTTCTAATTGAGACAACGCTAAGCCCAAGCCCCGCCGGGGCCAATGCTTGCTTTACTTGGCTCAATCCGATCTTATCGTATCTATTTTTTAGCTCTTCAAGCTCTTCTAGAGTACGGCTAGAGTGAGGATAATGCTGAGAATCGAATACGATTTTTTCGCTTTTAGATGGTAAAACTACGCTTTTTTCGGATGTAGACATATTGCCATAATTCTAGCATAAGAACATCGCACTTATCTGAATGGGAATAAATTCTGCTAAACTAAAGTCCATGATTAGTATCTACTCTTGGAATGTTAATGGCATCCGCGCGGTACACAAGAAAGGCTTATTTGAGCCATTTATTGCCAAGTGTCAACCTGATATTTTGTGCCTGCAGGAGACCAAAGCCCAACGGCATCAGTCCGAAGTTGACCTGCCAGAATACACCGAGTATTGGAATTCTGCCGAAAAACCAGGCTATAGCGGTACAGCCATATTTACCAAAATTAAGCCAATTGCAGTAATTAACGGCTTACCCAAGGACATTATTAAAAAATACAAGGTTACCGGCGATACCTATGGCGACCCAAATAAAGAGGGTAGGGTAATTGCCGCGGAGTTTGATAAATTCTTTGTGCTGACAGTTTATACACCGAATGCCAAGGACGATTTAAGCCGCGTGCCACTACGCCACAATCATTGGGACCCGGCCTTTTTGGCCTACGTTAAGCAATTAGAAAAAAATAAGCCCGTACTATTTTGCGGCGATTTAAATGTCGCCCATACCGAGGATGATTTGGCCAGGCCAAAAGAGAATAAAGGCAAAAAAGGTTTTACCAGCGAGGAACGCGCAGGGTTTGAGAATTTTTTAAAGGCTGGTTTTATTGATACCTTCCGCATATTTACTAAAGGCAACGGCCATTACACCTGGTGGACACACTGGGCTAATGCCCGTGCTCGCAACGTTGGCTGGCGCATAGATTATTTTTTGGCTTCAAAAAGCCTGCGAAACAATATTAAAAAAGCCGATATCCATACGGATGTAATGGGTAGCGACCACTGCCCGGTAAGTATACAGATAAATGCTTAAGCCAAAACCCAAAAACACGGCACAACCACTAGCGGTATTTGATATAGACGGCACAATCTTCCGTTCGAGTCTGTATGTTGAAATCGTTCGCCAATTAATTATCGACAAGGTGCTGCCACAGCGCGCTACCCGTGAATTCGATGGCGCTTATGAAGCTTGGAAAGAACGTGTTGATGTTGATTCTTATCAAATATATTTAAACGCCGTAATAGATGCGTACGAATCGTACCTGCCAACGATAAAAGTTACCGCATTCGAAGCTGCCGCAGCCAAAGTAGTACGCGCCCAAAAAGCCCATACCTACGTATACACTCGCGATTTAATTGCTAACCTGAAGTCACAAAACTACTACCTTGCAGCTATATCGGCCTCCCAAAGCGAAGTCGTAGAGCGTTTTGCAAAGATATATGGCTTTGATGCATTTGCGGGCTCTGAATATGGTAAAACTAATAATCACTTTGACGGCACCTATAAAATTCTAACGAACGAAAACAAGACTAAATTTATGCAAGAATTACTAGCCACAAAAGATATCACCCTAGAAAAAAGCGTAGCCGTTGGAGATTCCGAAGGTGATATTGCTATGCTGAGTACTGTAGAGCGACCAATAGCATTTAACCCGGAACGCAAACTGTTTGAACACGCAAAAAGAAACAACTGGAAGATAGTAGTGGAGCGTAAAAATGTTGTATATGAACTAAGGAAAGAAAATAATGGCTACAAGCTGGACAAGTAGATCTACCAGCCAATTCCTTGTTCTTGAGAAAGATAATAATGAGTGACTGGCTGAAGCAAACTGACGAGCCGCTCTTTCCCGATATTTTCTGGGAGGTTCCACTAAACCGAGCCCAGGCAAAGAAACTACTAATCGTTGGCGGGCATGCCAAGCAGTTTGCCGAAACGGTAGGGTTATATCAGTATGCATTGGCGGCTGGAATTGGAAGCGCAAGGGTTGTGCTACCAGATTCTTTGCGTAAACTAATTGGTAGCCAGCCAGATTGCTTGTTTGTAGAGTCAAATCCATCTGGCTCAATATCAAAAAACGCATGCACTGAAATACTGGCATATGCTAGCGAATGCGACGGTATAATTTTTAGCTCTGAGCTTTCACATAATACCGAGACTATCTCTCTACTAGAAACACTATTTACTGAGATAACTTACCCTATATTCTTTAGTTCAAACGTATTAGAAATGCTATCATTTCAACCCGAATTAATGCTCGGAAACGAACGAGTATTAGTAACTGACACTAAGCGTCTTACGAGGTTCGCAGACAAAATACACCTACCAATAACCATCAAACTCCAAGATTCGATATTGAATAAAATTGACTTCATGACCAACATAACAAATACGTATCCGCTAGCGCTCATTCTGGATGAAAGTCCCTTAATCATTGCCACCGAAGGCCAAGTTTCGTCAACCGAACTTAACCAAAACACTGCTTCAAGCGGTGAGCTCATAGCAAAAATGGCTGTCTTCTACTTGCAACATACTAATCATTTCAAAGCATTAACATCAGCAGCCTACGCGCTAGCCACAGCTAAATTAAAATGACAGTACGACGACGCATTACATACAGAGATCTACCTTCGAGCTAGTTGCTTGCGAAAATGAGCTTTTTGCCGCTGCCTAAATGAATCTAAATAATCAACTTCTGCTTTCATGGCGCCCCCGGTAAATAGACTCGAGATTATCGCTGCTAATTCATTCCATGGCAACGCCGTAAATAAATTATCTGCAGCTGTACCAGCGTGATTAATATTTAGAACATTGGTTAAATTTGCTTCGGCAATTTCACACCGGTTCCTTCTCAGGACAGCACCTAAGTTATCGAGTTCATCTGGATTCAGAAAGTCTATCTGATAAAACGCAAAGTGTTTTTTTTGCATAGCATCTCTTACTTCTTGGTATCTATATTGATCAGTAAGGAAATGCTGCCCATCGTATGTCGAATCTTGCACTGCCATATTCCATGACTGCATTCTAGTAGTCAAGTATTCAGTAGCCATAAAAACACCTGTTGGAGTACCAAATAAATTTGATTCAAGCCACGCAAAGAATTCTCGTTCTGCTTTCATAAAGGATCGAAGATTATCATGACGATTAACAAGCTCCACATGAACCCGCTGTGTAAAAAGCACCCATGGATCCTTATCGCAAAACATTACGACTTCATCATCTGGAAGGTGAGCCATAGCTGTTTCAAATGAGCCGTGGCCAACTATCATAGTAGCAGCATGCATACCTGTTGTAGGTTCGGGCCTCATCTGCGCTGCACGCTGATACGCCACACCAGTAAAGCCGTCATTGCTCGTTAGATAATGCAAATCCATGCTATAGCCTGGATCAAAATCTAACGGCGGGCCGGCCATAGTAATCGCCGTCGCAATTTCGGCAGGAGATAAAACCTCTAAACTAGGAACTTCACCAGTAACGGTCATTAAGGTTTTATAACAGCTTTTCTACAGATTGTCTACCCAATGTATGCCGTCACCAGCACCGTTGCCCAAAACAATAGTAGGTAGATGTATTGGTAGATAAATATCTTCTCTCGACTTTTCTTCGAAATAAAAAACATACACCAAAACAGCGTCATCACCAAAAAACTGATCATGCTAAAGATTTTGGGAAACCCCGAGATAGCGGGTGAGACACTCATCCAAAGTGTAAAGATATACATGGTCAACGCCATAGTGAACGCGGCGATGTAGTGAATGATGCTGCTCAAGCCTTTACCAGTATCCGGAACCCATGCTGCAGTTAACTGCCCGATGCTGCCAATTGTAATTATTGCAGCCAAAACCATACTCAAGTGATAATGCGGTACAAACCAAAAGACAACAAACAACCAAAAGAAACTTTGACCAACAACCGATGTGATTGCAAAAAGCAGATATGGCCGCTTATCGAGCGCTATATGCTTGCTTAGCGTTAGCGCATTATCAGCATGCCATTTGTGGCTAATGTACGCAGTTACCGCCACAAATATTGCTATCGAGTATAAACCAAAATATTTAAATGCTTCTACGCTCATTGCTTGTAATCATAACAAACTAAATAAACGTATGAAGCTGAAATCAGATTTGGTGCCGCGGGTGGGAGTATAGAAATATAATCTGTATCAGTGCTCGAAACTAGGAGGTAGTTTCTGCGCGCTGATTTGATTATCGAACCCTCGCTTTGCTGTGTGGGTTCGACCATAAAGTAATAAATCCACAATTTCACTAATGTGAACATGTGGATTTATGGTGCCGCGGGTGGGAGTCGAACCCACACTCCCGGTAAAGAGAACTGGATTTTGAGTCCAGCGCGTCTGCCAGTTCCGCCACCGCGGCATAAATACTATAGTAGTAATTTTGCAAGATTATTACTAGTAGACTATGGACTTTTTCACTTATTTATGCTATAGTTTTCTTAGTATGACAGATACAAATAATGTTCCTGTAGCACCAAGGCATGGTTATGATTACGAAAATCTAGACCCTCAAAATCTCGGCAGTGGTGATCCTTTCGACTATGCAAAAGGTGGCATTACAGCGCAAAGACTACCATTAGATAATTATGTTAAAGGCAAAAAGCAAGACCCTCTGCAAATTGATACTGCATTCGGACGAAGAGCTTGGATCCCTGCGTTAGCTAGCGAAGTGCACGACGTAGTAAACGCCACCAAGCCAACTACCGCTCTAGAACAAACTACACAAACAATAAACGCACTGCGCTATGTTGAGCGAACTTGGTATGACCGAAGCGCTAGGCTAATTCAAGCAATTGAGTACGGAGATGATGAGAGAGCAGAACGGCTAGCCCGTGAACTTAATAGCTCTTTACAAGAAATCTACCCCTTACCAGACAAAAATAAAGTACTAACCTTAATTTCTGCCGATTCAAGTCGTAATGAAATGGTAGCAGATGCATATAGTCAAGAACTTGAAAAGGGTAGCGCTCCGACAGAAGAGGCAGTCAATCTGGAGAAAAAATACGAAGCAGAACTATCTGAAATAGCTGGCGTAATTAAAGAAATGTACGGAGAAATTATCGATGAATCTGTACCCGAAGATAGCGTAGAAGTCTACACCCCACATGAGGTAGAGGAAATCTTAAATCAGCTTATTCTTAAACTAAAAGAGGAAGACCCAACAGTTGCCTGGGGTAGAGTAGGTGTCTTCCTGGAAGACGGCGGAGTGGTATTTTCAACTAAATCGAGCGATGGGAAAGTGACAGTAAATGTACCTAGCGATAGCAATGAACTAAATGCCACCGAGCTACGAGGTATTATTAGTCACGAATTATTGTGGCATGCGGCTCGCGCTGCCAACGGCTGGGAAGCAGGAAAGAATGATAAGCAACTGGCAGATATACTTGGCGTGGGAGCGCCATTTTATCTCAGATTTGAAGAGGCTATGGCGATTATTTGTGAGCTGGCGTTTACTGGTAAAATCGAGCAAATATTCATTGACCGCTATATAGATATCGCGATCGCAGCCGGGGTGTTAGACGATAAAATTCGAACTCGGCATGAGCTACAAGAGTTCGTATTCAAACGAGAACTCACCCGAAAAGGCTATTCGAGTGATGAACAGTTGACTGTAGCAGAACAGAAAGAACTGCGCATTCATGTAGATCGAATTTACCGAGGCGGTGATGGTGGCGATGAGAATAAATTTGTAGTGATTTTTCCCAAAGATGGCGAATACTTTGGCGGTGCCGAACCGTCCCTTCAGTGGTGGCAAAGTCAACGAGCAGAGGGTAAATCTGCATCCGAAATCTTTATTGCCGCTCGTAGAGGTAAAATTAACCCTATGATACCTGGCCAATCGGAGTTAGTGCCATTAGATAAAGCTTCATAGCTTTTATGGTTAAGTGCACCTCTGTAGGTTACAATAATTAAAGCAAGAAAAGACATAAATGGACCCACAACAGCAGCCACCAGCATCTGACCCTAGGCAACCTTATCCGCCAAACGACGGTAATGCTCCCTATGCTCCACCACCCATGCCGAATGATTATCTCCAACTGACCCAACAACCTCAACCTATACCTCAACCCTCGCAAGAGCCGGTCCAATCTAGTGCACCCGACGCTTCACAGCAATATGCAGTTGATTGGGCCAGGGCTAAAGTAGAAGCAGCCCACACAAACGAAGTAGGGCAACCAGGCCCTACCGAAAACCACGCATCCAGCCAATCGGAGCAGGTGCAAACTGCGCCTACTCTGCCTATAGCTCCAGTACCTCCGCCAACAGATCCGCAACCACCACAATCAACATATAGCCCACCCGAGGAATTCGAAACTTTCGAACTACCCGGTACTGTCGAAGCCACCCAGCCAACAGCGGAGCCTAGCAATTCACCTAAATTATCAGAGCAATCAGTTGAGCCCATTACACCCGTTAACAATCAGTCAGAATTAACGTTAGCCACCGCCACAGCTGAGCCGACACGCTCACCGCAAACCAGTCAAAAAATAGCTAGCAAGTTTGGTGGTTTTATCAAGGATGGCAAGCTACAAATACCACACCGCCTGCGACCGGTGGTCGGAGCCGTACTAAGTGGCTTTGCCGTTTTTGCTATTTTTAATTCCCAGGTGATTATTGGTCAAGTTCAGTACATTATTAATCCGGGAACAGGAACTGGTTCAAACGTAAGTGCTGCCCTAGATGAAACCGTTGGACCTGAACCGTTAATCATAATACCCAAAATAAATGTTAGCGCTCCGGTCGTTTACGATGTTACTACGTTTAGTGAACAGGCCGTACAAAAGGGTCTAGAGCGAGGAGTTGTTCATTATGGCAACACGGCCCTGCCTGGTCAGCTCGGGAATAACGTAATTGTTGGTCACTCAAGCAATAACTGGTGGGCAAGTGGTAAATATAAGTTCGCTTTCGTCCTATTAGAGAAACTCGAAGTTGGCGATACATTTATTCTAAATTACGAATCTAAGCGCTATGTTTACGAGATTACAACAAAAAAAGTAGTCGACCCCAAAGACACAAGTGTGCTTTCGCAAAGCACCGAGGTGCCGATTACAACACTCGTAACTTGTACGCCAATTGGTACTAGCCTGAACCGCTTAATAATTGTTGGCAAACAGATTAGCCCAAAGCCGGGAACCGAAATAAGCCCAGTTGCAACGGCTGCACCAACAGCAAACGATAAGATCCTTCCCGGAAACACACCATCAATTATCGACAAGGTACGCGAATGGTTTCGCTAAGCTATTGTCGCATCTGGACTAATTGCAAAGTCGACTGATTGGTAACCGGGGAAGCGCCAACAAAATAAATCATCTTCTGGGAATCAGCGCTAAAAGCAGAGAAACCTAACTGTGAATCGACTAGTATTTCTGGGTTACCCCCGTCATATTCGAACAACATCACCGATTTACCAACCTTACCCAACAGGTGATGTCGACCAAACCAGGTAATATTACTCACCGGTTGACTACCCAAAGAAAACCGGTAGGTTTTTGAAAATTCAAAATCTAGAGTGGCAAAATTTAGAGCACCATGAAGCAATAAGTAGCGGTTGTCTTTGCTCACGGTGAAATCAACGACATCAATCGATTTGTAAATCCTATATTCGGCATTTGGCTGGTCATCGCTTTCATAGATGCCAATGCGACGAGTTGATTTGTTGTGTAATACTATTTTTTGTTTTCCGCCATAATCAACATAGCCTAAGCCAAAATCGTCTAATGGCAGTTTTTTAAGTAGAACATTGACGCTGCCGTCAGAATTAAGCCTTTGCAATTGTTTTTCAGCGCCAACGTTACGAATCATCACTACGGAACCTGGTATTGCTAAATGACTATTGAGATTGTCAGCAAGTACGGTCGATATGGCTTTTTTAGTTAATTCGATTCGTCGCAGACCCTCCGGACTTTGCCAATATAGTTCCTGCCAATTATCATAACTGAAGCTGAGGTTGTCGATCGGAAGATTGAATTCTTTTGATAAATCGAATACTTCGGCCGGATTGCTGATACTAGTCACGTAGTAAAGCAAACGGCCACCGCCTTCTGCTCGAATCATAATGTGCTCGTTATCACGTGCCCAGGTTGCACTACTAATGCGCGTACCCCCGGCATATAGTTCCGGCGCTAAACTAAATACACCACGGGACTTAGACTTGTTCACTTCCAGAATTTCAAGATTGCTGGAACTGCTGTTCTGGGCAATCGCTATGGCTTTTTGATTGGGGCTTTGAGAAAAAACCGAAGGATTATCGAGGCTAAGCACGTTATTCACCGAAAGATTATCAGGGACCAAAAATGGGTATTGCTGCCAAGAGACGGCGGACGGCTCAACTGAAATAAGCTTGTGCCAATCGCGATATCCCGCCTTCACCAGCTTAAGCTGGAAACGCCCAGCGGGTAGAGGTATGCGTTTTGGACTATTGCCTTTCGATTTGTTATCAATAAAAACATTAGCTTCGGCCGGCTCGCTTTTGACTAAAACAAGCCCACCTTCAGTTATTTTGCCATTTCGCCAGTCAAAGACGTAGCCTTTTCCAATCAGTACTAATACGAAAGTGGCGCCAACAATTAAAGCAACTAGTGCAATATAGGCCACAACAGAGGTTAACTGCTTTGCTTTTACTTTCATGTGGGTACTAGTATACGCCTTCGAGTAGGTAGCCTGCTATGCCACCGATACGGTAAAAATGATTTATACTATTAATCATGTTTGCTAAGCGTATCGGGATAGATTTAGGTACAACAAAAACCCGTGTATATGTGCCAAAAAAGGGGATTGTGATTGATGAACCAAGCGTCGTGGCTCTTGATATCAGTAATAATACAGTCATGGCGATCGGCGTTGAAGCAGAAGAAATGCTAGGCCGAGCTCCGGATTCAATTCAGCTACACCACCCGATTCAGGATGGCGTAATTGCTGACTTTTACGCAACTGAATCTATGCTAAAGCAATACATAAACCAGTCTATTGGTAGATTCCGACTCGTTAAGCCTGACGTGATGGTAAGTATTCCAGGCGGTGCCACCTCGACCGAGAAAAAAGCTGTGATCGACGCCGTTATGTCCGGTGGTGCCCGAAATGTATATATTATTCAGGAGCCAGTGGCTGCAGCCATTGGCGCACAAATACCCATAACTAACGCCTTAGGCAATATGGTTATTAATATCGGCGGAGGAACCACGGAAATCGCTGTTATTAGCTTGGGTGGCGTCGTAGCAAAGGCAAGTGTGAGGGTAGGTGGCAACAAAATTGATACTGCAATAGTCGAATATATGCGCCGGCAATACGGGCTTTCCATTGGTGAGCGCACAGCAGAAGAAATCAAGCAGAAAATTGGTTCGGCAACAAACCCCAAAAAAGATATTCAGATGGCAGTAAAAGGTCGCGACATTAGTGCGGGTCTACCCAAGTCGGTTACTATTAGTAGTCGAGAAATAACACCGATTATTCAGGACGTTTTAGAGAAGATTGTTTTTAATATTCGCGCCGTTTTGGAAAAAACACCACCAGAGCTTGTTAGCGATATAATCGATCGCGGTATATTGCTTAGCGGGGGAGGATCTAGCTTAAAGAATTTAGACAAGCTATTTTCAAAAGTTTTTAATGTGCCAGTTTTTGTTGTTGATGATCCCACTAACTGCGTCATTAAAGGCACCGGATTGGCTCTAGAGAACTTAGTAGATTACCAGAAAAGCCTCCTTGCTAAGCCATGATAATACCTCCTCAAAAAAACGATCTTAAATTGTCAACAAGCCAAGGAATTAGCTAATGGGTGTTACACACACGAAAACTCTAACAGCGAACATATTTCTGTATGCACTACTCGGCTTGCTAGCACTGCTACCATTTCATGCCTTCGCCACTACATGGCTCGGTACAATCGTCAATAATCGACCGCAACTGCAGAGTTGGAAAGAAATAGTAGTAATCGCCTTAGGCCTATATACCGTATTCTGGGCCATTCGCGACCGCTCCTTGGGTAGGTTTTTGCTCGAGAATTCTCTAAATAAACTAATACTCGTATACATTGCACTTCACCTTGGCCTTAGCCTAATTATTCAGCCAGAACTTACTGCTAATTTGCACGGACTAAAAATAAACTTAGAATTTCTGGTTCTATTTTTAGCTGCCCAGGCAGTTATCTGGCGAGCCCGCCCCGTCCATATAGACCGGAAAGTGGTCGACGTATTAATTGCCGGGGGGTTAGTGGTCTCGCTGTTTGGTTTAGCACAAGCGCTAATACTACCGCCGGATTTTTTAACTAATTTTGGTTACGGGCCAGGCACAATTAATCCGTTTTTGCCAATTGCCGATAACTCAGGCTTTTACCGCATTCTTTCAACACTGGGTGGCCCAAATCAACTCGGTCAATATCTTATACTGCCTTTTGTGTGTATCTTATATAGATCTTTTCAAACCAAGAATAACTGGTGGTTTGCTCTAACCATTCCGGTGCTTGCTTGCATGTACTTTACTTATTCTCGTAGTGCTTGGGTTGGAGCGGTATTAGCTTTATGTGTAATTCTATTAGGGCACTTTGACTGGCGAAAGGTGACGTTGATTTTTAGCCTTGGCCTGGTCGCAATTGGCATAGTAGTAGCCTTATTCGCATCGAATTCATCAATAAATACGAAACTGTCTTATTTAGTATTCCACGGCAGCACGCCGGCGACTAGCGTTAGCAACAATGATCGCATTCTGGCAATTCGTAGTGCAGTTAACGAAGTTATTGAGCAACCATTAGGGCGAGGTCCGGGTATGGCCGGTCCGGCATCGTTTTACCTGCAGAAACATACCGGAGTAATTAGCGAAAACTACTACTTACAAATAGCCATTGAAGTAGGAATATTAGGACTTATTTTTTTTATCACCATCCTGGTAATAGCAGGGTTAAGCTTAGCCAAATTACCGCCCGGCAACGCCTTGGCTCTACCGCTCCTCGCAACTCTTATAGGGTGGTCATTTATTAACCTGGTCTTGCATGGCTGGGCTGATAGCACCTCATCGCTTATTTGGTGGGGAAGTGCCGGTGCCATCATTAGGAACACAAAATGACGCAACATAACAAAAGCCAACCAAAAATCGCTATTGTTCATGACTGGCTCAACACAAAGCACGGTGGTGCCGAACGCGTGCTACTTGAGCTTGCAAAAATATACCCCGAAGCGCCAATCTTTACCTTGCTATATAACGAACAGAAGTTTGGCAAATTAATAGAGCCCGGCAGAATCCATTCATCTAAATTGCAAAATTATCCCCAATTTCTGCGTAATAGATCACGCTATCTACTGCCATTAATACCGAAAGCCATCGAGGCTTTTGACCTTAGTGAATTCGACGTCGTTATTTCTAATTCAAGTGCTTTCGTAAAGAATGTTATTACTAAGCCCTCAACTATACATATTTGCTATTGCAATAGTCCGATGCGATTTGCCTGGGATTATTGGCCAAGCTATATAAATGACCAAAACGTCGGCTCAGTACGCAAAGCTTTTATATCGAAGCAAATTAGCAAAATTCGACTTTGGGATTACTATGGTAGTGCTCGGGTAGATAAATGGATCGCAAATTCGAATCATGTGTCCAGACGCATTAAAAAATACTACCATCAAAACTCTGTGGTCATTTACCCTCCGGTTGATACGGAATCCTTCGCACACAATGACAAGAATAAGGGCAACTATTATGTCACCATGTCGGCTCATACCCCCTATAAGAGACTCGACCTGGCCATTGAAGCTTTCAATCAGCGAGGCGATACACTTATTATCCTGGGTGAAGGGCCTGAGCGATCTCGACTAGAGAAACTCGCCAAGCCAAATATCGAATTTAAAGGCTATATAAGTGAACATGAACGCGAGAAGATTTTAGGTAGCGCAAAAGCTCTTATTTTTCCAAGTGAAGAGGATTTTGGTATAGCAATGGTAGAGGCATTGGCTGCAGGCACGCCAGTAGTCGCCTATAACAAGGGTGGTGCCCAAGAAATCGTAACCAATGGCAAGACGGGTATTCTATTCGACAAACAAACCACGCAGGCCCTAAACAAAGCTATCGACTCGCTGGCAGAAATCAACACTTCGTCATCCGAACTCCGGGCATCGGCCAAAAGCTTTGATAAGAAAATCTTTAGTGAAAAAATTAGAACGTTTGTAAACGAGGCGATTAAATAATATGTCGACTCAAACCAAATTTCAAAAGATATCTCTGCTAGATATTGAGGTCGACAAACTCGGTATGTCTCAAGCCGCAGACGAAATATCCAGACTGATTAAGACCAAGAAAAGCTACTATATCGTTAAGCCTTATGTAGAGTTTTTTGATAAATCAAAACAGACCAACGAGACAAAATCACTCATTAACAATGCCTACTTATGCCTGCCCGATGGCGTTTCGCTAAATTGGGCAGCCTATTACAAAAATAAAACTAATCGCCGAAGGCTAGATGTTGTTTCAAGCTTAGCTAAAATTGTGTTTTCACCGGCAGAACTGCATGTTGCACTACCAAACCATTCATGGGGCACAAATTTTACCTACACTCTACTCAAGCAAGCCGAAGAGAAAGGACATACGGTATTTTTAGTCGGCTCTCCAAAAGCAAGCACAATTCTTAACACGAAAAAATACTTACTTAAGCACATGCCAAAGCTTAATATCGTAGGTACTTTTAACGGTAGGGACGGCCGAGTCGGTTATTTTACAGAGGCTATGGAGGTTGAGTTAACTAAAATCATAAAATCTACCCAACCCGATATCGTACTGGTTGGACTGGGTTTTCCACTACAAGAAAGGGTAGTAGCTAAACTTGCAGGTAAATTTAAACACGGCGTTTTCATCGGTGAAGGTGGCACCTTTGACTTTACTAACTTTGGTGGCAAAATTTCTAAAGCGCCAATTGCCATGCAACGAATGGGCCTGGAATGGCTTTGGAGGCTCTACAAAGAACCCAGTCGGCTCAAGCGTCAACTTGCAATTCCAAAATTCATATATGAGGTATACCGCTATTACAAATAGATAGCAATTGCAAATACCCAATATAAATTTTATGATAGTTCTAAGCGTAAGAGTTAATTCGTAAGGTAACAATAAAGTGCAATGTTCAAACTGCGGTAAGAAAAACAAAGTCATTCTAAACGGTAAATCCTATTGCGCGGATTGCGGTGAGCCTATGGGAAATCACAAACAGGCATCTGCCAAGCAAGCTGTTGGTCACATTGTAAAAAAAACCACCACCAATCGGGCGAATACAGTTGTAAATTTAAAGAAATCAAATCACTCTAATTTGCTCGATCTTTCAAAAACCAGCAAGAAAACAGTGCCAAAACCTTCGCGTCCTGCTCAAAACATCCACGGAATTAGGAAAAACCAAACTCCACAAAAGATTCAAGCAACTCAAACGAAGCCACGAAAGACTATGGTGTCGCCAGCGTCCACTACTCGAAGCCAGCGCATGTCGCGGGCTAAATCAATAAAGCGCGTCGACAGTATCAAGAAGTTTAATAGTGATTTTCTTACGAAATACGATTCCCCCAAAGCCATAACACCATTTAAGGCGAATATCGAAACGGAAATGCGTCCTCACGAAACATATCGGCTCGCGACCAATGAACCCAGCACACCCTCAAAAGCTCTTGAAAAGCACCCAGCCATAGAGGACCTAGCCGAATTGCATAGAGAATCACAAAAGAAACGCCCAAGCCTAAAGCAACGCCTCGCGAGTATGTTTACGCATCCGCAATTTGCTACAGTTGCTGCGGTAGCTGCGTGTTTTTTGTTGCTAGCCGGTTTTGTAACCTACCTTAATTACCCCCGGCTATCTATTAGGGTTGCTACATCTAGGGCGGGGTTTGATGCTCAGCTACCAAGATATATTCCGGCAGGATACGGGTTTAGTAGTGATGTGACGTCATCGAATGGTTTTATATCAATGCATTTCGATTCTCGTAGCGATGAAACCAGCCTAGCATTAACCCAGCGCCAGACAAATTGGGACTCAGCTTCGCTTTTAGAAAATTACGTAAAACCACGTAGCGAAAAATATTTGACCTTCCAACAAAATGGCCTAATTATTTACGTTTACAACGGGAACAACGCCGCATGGGTAAACAGCGGAATATTTTATGCGCTCGAAGGCAACAGTCGCCTATCTAGCGAACAGCTAATCAAAATAGCAACCAGCCTGTAATCCTTTCAGAAAGCGCTTCTGCTTGTCTAATGGATAAATTATTGTATTGTTATGAGTACTAGGAGTACAAATGGGCGAATCAAAGAGTGCTACTGTCATAAATACCCTGCCTTCGCAGGGAGAATTTGTATACAACGCCGACAAAGCTTTGACGCGTCTATGGGGTGTATTTTTTAGAGGCTGGGACTACCCTGTAGTGTTAGATGAAGTAATAGATAAATTACAGCAAAGATTAGTTGTTCCAGGAATAAACATTTCGCATAGCGCCATACCTGCAGTATCCCTAACAAGAGAGGCACAAAGAAATGGCGCAACTTCAAAAGGGGTAGTCGAAATTGGTTTCCACACGCCTGTATCAGATACAATAGAGGGGCAGCCAATTTTACTTACCCTAGGAAATGGCTTTGCCACAGTAGAACATTTTTTTGACCATACCGAGAGACACCTAATGCTAACAGGCAGAATAAACACCTACGGCATGGCAGACGTAGAGATCGCATCGCCATACGCAGAGTTATTGCACCATGGCCTACCGAATGATACGTTCTCGATTAACACGCCTAATTACAAATTGTCAATGGCAGTTGCAGGCGTGAATACTTTCATGCAAGTAGCATCTCAATAAAATCAGTCTTGCTATAATCTTTAGTATGAGTGAAATCCGAACACGCTTTGCCGTGAGCCCAACCGGTATGATCCACATAGGCGCTGTAAGAAGCGCCATTTATGATTGGCTCTTTGCCAAAAATCAAAAGGGCAAACTTATTCTGCGTATAGAAGATACCGATAAGGCTCGTGAGGTTGAGGGCGGCGTCCAAAACATTATTGATTCGCTAAAATGGCTTGGACTCACATGGGACGAGGGGCCAGATGTTGGTGGAGAACATAAACCATACACGCAATCCGAGCGCCTGGATATCTACAAAAAATACGCTCAAGAGTTAATAGATAAGGGCTACGCCTATGCCGATCCATATACACCCGAAGAAGTAGAAGCATTTCGTAGAGAAGCGCAGGCATCCAAAAAGCCTTTTCTGTACCGCAACCACCGGCCTGAGAACCCACCAAAATGGGACGGCAAACAGCCACTACGCTTGCGTGTTCCTGAGCTCAAAAGCTATAGTTGGAACGATGTAGTGAGGGGTAAACTTTCGGCCGGCCCGGAAGCCCTTGACGATATTGTGCTAATAAAAAGCGACGGCTACCCAACCTATAATTTTTGCCACATTGTCGATGACCAGCTAATGGACATTACTCACGTACTGAGAGCCGATGAATTTATAGCCTCAGTGCCGAAGTACCTAAGTATTTACGAAGCCTTTGGCTGGAAACCACCGAAATTTGCCACACTACCGCCAATTCTTGGCAAGGACGGCAACAAAAAACTCAGCAAGCGGGACGGTGCGCAGTCAGTGCTCGATTATCGTGATTTGGGTTACTTGCCGGAAGCCATTATTAACTTCCTGGTACTGCTTGGCTGGAATGACGGCACTGAACAAGAAATTTTCACTCCGTCTGAATTAGCTCAGAAGTTTTCATTGGATCGCATTCAAAAAAGCCCAGCCAGGTTCGACCAAGATCGACTAGACTGGATTAGCTCACAGCATATTCGTAAACTCACGATTGATGAGCTACTAGAAAAATCATCAGATTTTTGGCCAAAGGATAGTAAAGAAACCAATAAAGCCATCATGAGACGCATTCTCACCATCGAACAGGAGCGCCTAAAGAATTTTAGCGAGCTCAAATTATTGCCAGAATTCTACTTTCAGCCGCCACCCTTAACAGCTAGCGACTTAACTCAAATCTCGGCTCAGGAGCTCAAGTTATGGCTACAGCAAGTATGCAAAATTATTATGGCTAACGGAACAGAAGATAGAGAAAAACTTGAAAAACAGATACGTGAAGCAATCGGCAAGCAATCAGCAAAACCCGGAGTACTATTTGGAGTTCTACGGATAGCGCTCACCAATGCTGATCGCACGCCGCCCATCTGGGATTTGGCCTTTATTCTTGGGCAAAATGAAACTATTAGTCGCCTTGAGAAAGCCGGAGCGCTATTGTAAAATCAGGAAATATTCCTATGGAAACAATTAACATCAACGAAAACCAAAACGACCTAGAAGACATAAAAATCGAGCAACCAAGTCCGGTTGACGAGCCACAACCCAAAGGCAAATTCAAGCGCCTTTTTAATTGGATGCGCGAACACAAAATCAAAACTTTACTAATTGCACTAACGTTTATCGCTGCCTGCTCAGTGGCCGGGTACTTTTATTGGAAAAACCATCAGCCGATTAATCAGCCCAGCAAGTACAATGGCAAAGTTAAAACAACTGTGCCATCACCACTTACCGGTTTAGAGGTAAGCAAAGAAGAAGCGAAACGCCCCGTAACTGGCATAATGATTGAAAATTCACCCGATGCGCGCCCGCAATCTGGATTGCAAGCAGCCGGTATTGTGTTCGAAGCAGTAGCCGAAGGTGGCATTACGCGCTTCTTAGCGTTGTTCCAAGAATCTCGACCCACAATTGTAGGTCCAGTGCGCTCTGTTCGACCATATTACGCTGATTGGGCTGCTGGTTTTGATGCAAGTTTTGCCCACGTTGGCGGATCTCAAGATGGGCTTAGTCGTATTAAGCAAAACGGCCTGCTAGATCTTGATCAGTTCTATAATGCCGGAGCTTATTGGCGAGCTACCGATCGCTACGCACCCCACAACGTTTATACCAACTTCGACCGTATGGATGCCCTAAACAAGCAAAAAGGCAAGAACGACAGTAAATTTACAGCTTATGAACGAAAGAAAGACACCCCAATAGTGCCGCCAACTGCTACCACCTTGAGTTTCGATTTTTCGGGACCGTTATTTGCTGTGCAGTGGAAGTATGATCAACCAACCAATAGCTACCTGCGATTCTTGGCTGGAGCACCACAAGTTGATCGAGAATCAAACAAACAGCTTAACAGTAAAAACGTTGTGTTAATCAATATGCCAACAACCTACAGCGGGCAATACGCTGTAATGCCTTCAGTAGGTAGTGGCACGGCTGTTGTATTTCGCGATGGCACCACCATTAAAGGCACCTGGAATAAGCCCGCCGCTAAAGACCAACTCCAATTAAATGACGAAGCCGGTAAGCCCATACCTCTCAACAAGGGCAATACTTGGTTTGAGATTGTTCCAGTTGGCCGAGCTGTCACGTTCTAGCACAAGCTTTATAGATATGGTTAATTCGTATATTCTAGTTCTATGAAAGAGCTTAAGGTTTTTCGGCGCAATTTCTTCGCCGTACTGTTGTTTTCACAATTACTACCTTTAGCATTGGCCGTTGCTATTTACTTTGGATTATCGCAATACACTAATGCCCAAACGACAATCGCCATTAATACTGCTCTAGCAACAGGTCTACTGGCTGGTCTCGTTATTGTATTTTTGTTGTTTAATATTTACACCGCGGCAATCGGTCGCTTATATAGACATGTTGATGAACTTAAAAATCGCAACCTCGAATATCGGACGGCTTTTCACCGAAAGGGACTGTACGGCGCCTTCGCTGACCGCCTAAACTGGCTTAGTGATCGCTTTCAACAATACGATTCCTCGTCCAAAGCAGAAAGCGATGTGCTAGTTGCAGAAACCCAAAGATTGCGAGCAGTGCTGAATTCAATCAAAGACGGGATTTTGGCTTTAGATAAAAACGGCTGTATTGTGCTTTTCAATAAGGCTGCAGAGAGCATTTCAGGCTTTAGCGTAGCTCAGGCAGCCGGGAAACCATTTAACCATATACTGCCTATGATGAAGGGTAATTCGCTAGTTGTGAGCCAGTGGTTACAAACAGTAGAGGACAGAGCTTACAAAGAACAGCACTGGGAAAACGTTCGGCTAAAAACATCGAAAGGTGTACAAAAAACAGTTAACATCGATGCACTATACCAAGGCTCTGATCCAAACGGCATTAGGACCCTCATCACCTTTAATGATCGCACCGAGGCACAACAGGTAGAGGATATGAAGCTCGACTTTATTGCATTAGCCGCCCACGAACTAAGAACGCCAATCACCGTCATTAAAGGCTATGTGGAAATACTAGAAAACGAGCTTAAGAGCGAACTCAATGGCTCACAAAAAGAAGACTTAAAAAGACTAAGCATATCAGCTAATCAGTTGTCTTCAATAATTAATAATATCCTTCACGTTTCTAGAATTGAACATGGCAACCTAAGCTTAAAGCTGGAATCGACCGACTGGATAGAACTATTTCGCTCAATTGCACAGAATATCGCAACAAAAGCTCAGTCAACCAACAAAAAAATTGTCCTCAGAATTAACGGCAAGATTCCTGCCGTTAGCGTTGATCGCATGAGTATTGCAGAAGTGGTTACCAATTTGCTCGATAATGCGCTGAAATATAGTCCCGAAAACTCAACCGTAACCGTGACCATCGGCGTCAATAATTCTATGATCGAGACGCTAATTACAGACAGGGGAGCCGGCATTCCTGAAAACGACCTAGACAAGTTATTCGTAAAGTTTTTTCGCTCACACCATACGCGAAGTTCGCATGCAGGAACCGGGCTTGGACTTTACATGTGTAAGGGGATTATTGAGGCTCACGGTGGAAGCATCTGGGTTAGTTCTAAGCAGGGCGAAGGCTCGACATTCGGCTTCAGTTTGCCCATTTCTAACAAGGTTAATGCCGGTGCTGAATCGAAAGATAGTACAATAAAAATTATGAAAGGTGTTCATGGATGGATCAAAAACCATTCTCTTTATCGAGGATGACCCGTTTATATCAGATATGTATACTCACGTACTGCGGAAGGCAGATTATGATGTCGATACAGCCCGCGATGGCCTAACAGGATATAAAAAAGCAACCAGTGGCACCTACAAACTTATTCTGTTGGACATTATGATTCCCGATATCAACGGAATTGATTTGCTAGAAAAACTCAGGGGAGTAGACGGCCAAGGTCTACCCAACACAAAGATTGTGATATTAACAAATCTGGCACAAGACGACGAATCGCGCCGAGCTCTCGAAAATCAGGCTGACGGATACTTAATTAAGGCCGACATTACCCCGAATAAGTTGGTAGAGCTTGTAAAGCAAATTATTGGCTAACCCCCAAAATAAATCAGCAATAACTAGTCCATCTTTTTGCTATAATTTACCAGAGTTAGCGTGGCCCCGTCGTCTAGCGGTTTAGGACATCTGGTTCTCATCCAGAAGATCGCGGGTTCGAATCCCGCCGGGGTCACCAACCAAATTTATTGCATTTCATCTGTAAAATCGTCATACTGAAATAGTAAAACATAAGAGACATGCTACCCGTACAAACTAAAGCTTATAAGATATTAAACTATGCTATTTTAGCCGCCAGCGCGCTAATTGCTTTAATTTATTTTGTACTGCTTTATAGCAGAATACTGGGCACAGATGAATTTTTAGGCACATCAGCTACTACTACCGCCATAGCCCTAGTAAACGTCGCCTACATTCTAGTGATATACCCATTTTTGAGTAAAAAATCAGAAATTGCCGCCTCACTTATCGGGTGCAGTATTTTTGCGGTCAACCTAGTAATCCTATTGCTGGCTACTGGCGGTTTTGGTTCGCCGTTTTACGCAGCTTGGCTTTTACTAATCTTAGCAGTCGGTATTTATCGACCTAGCGTGCCAATTGCACTCCTTGTTGCCACAACGATCTACTTCGTCGGAATTGCAGCTAGTGCCGAATTCAAGCCGGAATTCTTTACCCAGACAATTATCTCACTCATTACCACCTATATTGCCGGTGCGCTAGGCTTCTGGCTGTGGCATACTCAACACACAAAGCTACGTCAGCAAGACAAAGTTACAGAGCTAACTCACGAACTAACACGGGAGCAACTTCAATCTGAAATACTCCTACATAGTATTGGTGATGGCGTAATAGTGACCGACACAAACGGTACGGTTAAGCTATTAAATCCGGCCGGAGAAAGCATTACCGGCTGGAGCGAAAATGAAGCTAAATCTATTGATTACTCGGTGGTAATGCCCTTAAGTAGCGAAGATGGCAGTCCGCTAAATGAAGGTGACCCAGCTAAACTAGCCATTAACAAAAAACAGAGCATCACCCGTACAGACATTGTGCTGAATAACAAGTCAGGCAAAAAACTTGGTCTTTCTCTAATAGCATCACCCGTATTCAACGAAGCTAGATCGGTTACTGGGGTCGTTATGGTTTTTCGTGATATAAGTGAGAGCAAAACAAACGAAAGACAACGAGATGAATTTATTTCTACAGCCAGCCATGAAATGCGTACTCCAGTAGCAGCTATCGATGGCTATATTTCTTTGGCGTTAAACGAAAAAGTAGCCAATATCGACGACAAAGCCAGAAACTATCTGGTTAAGGCCAGAGATACGACCCATCATTTAGGGAAACTATTCCAGGACCTACTATCAACAACAAAACTAGAAGAAGGCAAGCTACCAAACCATCCTGAGATTTTTGATCTTAGCAGTTTGGCTCAAGTAACGGTTGATGAACTGAAATTTAAAGCAGAGAAGAAAAGAGTGTCAATTGCCATTATTAGTCGACACGAGCACGGTGATACGCGGAGTATTCAGCCACTTTATTATGTGAATGCCGATCCGGAGCGTATTAGGGAAGTCCTGAGCAACCTCATTGATAACGCAATAAAGTTCAGTCAAAAGGGCGAAGTGACAATCACCATGAATAACGACGAAAAAAACGTTATTGTTGGTATACACGATACCGGTATTGGCATTGCAAAAGAAGATTTACCACATCTTTTTCAGAAATTCTATCGAATAGATAATACAAAAACTCGCTCAATTGGTGGTACCGGGCTTGGTTTGTACCTTTGTCGAACGATAGTTGAGCTAGCCGGTGGCCGAATGTGGGCCGAAAGCAAACTAGATGAAGGTAGTCATTTCTACTTCAGCTTGCCACGCGTAGCTAGTACCGATGCGCTGGTTATGCGGGCCAAACAAAAGAGTGGCGCTCATGAAATCATTAGGAAAACACTAATTCCCACTAGCGCAAATACTCCTGTTGCGTCTAGCATAAGCGATAAAGTAAAATGACTACAACAGGCAATAGAAACGAGACACGAATGACTACAATTTTACTGGTTGAGGATGACATCAACCTTCGAGAGATATATGCAGCCAGGCTAGAGGCTGAAGATTATAAGGTGGTGGTGGCGTCTGACGGCGAAGAAGCGCTAGCAAAAAGCATCAAAGAAAAACCAGCTCTTATTTTGCTCGACGTCATGATGCCAAAAATAAGTGGTTTTGACGTACTAGATATTATTCGATCGACGCCAGAAACACGGAGCGTAAAAGTCATTATGCTAACAGCCCTAAGTCAGTCAAGTGATAAAGCCAGGGGCGAAAGACTAGGGGTTAATAAATACTTGGTTAAGTCTCAAATAACTCTCGAAGACGTTGTTGACTCGGTCAAAAATATCTTGAACGAATCTCAACAATCTGGCAAAACAAAAACCAAATCTACCAACGAGCCTTCCGAAAGCGAGCAAATCGAGGCAGCCGTTGCCTCGCTGTCTAGCGAGCAAGCAAACACGTCAATTAACAGCAAGCGTGAATACATTAAGCCATCCGAAGAAAACCAGGATTCCACAGAAGATAGTGAGGATTAATCAATACTTGGCCCAGGCGATAGGAGTGTCGCGCCGTGAAGGTGATGATTTAGTAGCTGCCGAGGTTGTTACAGTCAATGGCTCTATTGCATTACTTGGTGCACGAGTAGAAAGTGCCGATAAAGTGGAGGTGCGTGGCAAATTAGTAGAACCGCGCCCCTACACCTATGTGCTACTTAATAAACCTAAAGGTTATGTGTGTAGTCGAGCACAACAGGGAGACACACCAACCATATACAAACTGCTACCAAACGAGTTACGCCACTTAAAGCCCGTTGGTCGACTAGATAAAGATACTAGTGGGCTAATCCTTATGACCAATGACGGCCAGCTAGCCAACAAGCTTACACACCCATCGAATGAAAAAATGAAAATTTACATTGCAAAGCTTGACCGCGAATTAAATGAAGGCGACCTAAGAACTCTGAACAGTGGCATTCAGCTTGATGACGGCACCAGCAAGCTGCAGGTAGAAAAGCGAAGGAGTAGCGAATATAAAATCACGATGCACGAGGGTCGTAACCGCCAAATTCGGCGAACCTTCCGACAGCTTGGCTACGAGGTAATCGCGTTGGAGCGCATTGAATTTGCTGGACTAACCATGAAAAACCTGGGCAACCAGTCATACGTAAAATTAAGCGACAACGTCTTCAAAGAACGCAGCATGTAGTGCGCGTTCGGCCTGCTCAACTTCATCCGCTGGCACAATATAGGTATCTTCCGGGCTCATTGGATCAGAATTAGGAGAGGCAAAACTTACATTCGCCTGATACAAGGCATGTGTAGCACGCATTGCAACTTCGGTACGATTTTTGATAATTTCATTTCCAACCACCCGAACCGACCCATATTTATCAAAATCTACACGAGCAATCTTTGGATTTGCCTCCTTAATTGCTCCACGTGCCTCTTCAACTGCGACATCAAATGCTACGCGCCCAGCACCAACACTACCCTCTGGCGGAGTAACAAAAACAGTGAAAGAGTCCGTGCCGCCACTGGTTCCTTCAAGGTGATATCCTCGCTCCTTAAGTGCAGACAGTGCGGAAGCTACAGTTCCTTCGTCGTAATCTAGCCCTGGGTAATGCGACGAGAGTCCCCATAAATCACCCCTACCGGCGACACCTAATGCTATGTCGCCATTTTTGGTTTGCCTTGAGTCGCTCGTAATAACTGTGCCAGGCTCAGTAGATTCATTGAATGTGTTGTATATGTGTGTATCAACACCCGAGCGACTAAGATGCAGGACAGCCGAAGGATGTATAACAGTAGCCCCTCCCACGCCCAGTGCGCGCTGTTCACGGTAGTCCAGAGTTCTAACTTGCCTAGCTACAGGAACAATACTTGGATTTGCAGTATGAACTCCATCTACGTCAGTATAATTTAAATGCAAAACTGCATTTGGATCGTAACGGGCGACAACTGCCGCCGTGATGTCTGATCCGCCCCGAGGAAATACCTTGATTTCACCTTCGCGGTTAGCGCCATAATAGCCAGCATACACTACGGGCCCAGCTACTGAACCTCTTATACGTCTTTCATGTTGAACTGCCGCACGCGTCGCTACTTCATCAAGATTACCGAAACGATCAAAAGTGATAATATCAGCAATTTCCTGGTAGGCAAAGCCATTATTTTCTGCAAACATCCTAGCACTGTAGTGTTCACCACGCGACATTAAATATGGCCTAGGTAGGTATGTGTTTTTCAGGTCTTGCTCTAGCTCAGCCAGCAGTGCAGTAGAGCCTAAAACCGCGAATCGCTCTAATATTTGACCTTTGATTTCGGTAGTATCACGCCCAAATTCGCGTGCTAAGCCAAAATCGGATAGCAAATCTGTTACTTTACGTGAGCCATCTGGTAACTTGCCAGGAGCTGACACAACAATAGCCAGATCATCTGCATGCGGTAAATCACGCTCTAAATGGCCTACAAACTGCCCAATCGATTCAGGGCTAGCCATAGTCGTGCCGCCAGCTTTTGCAACAACAGTCATTTATTAGCCTCCCGTATTTAATTAGTATTAGATAATCTTACCTAGATTTGTAAATTAGGCAATTATTTTGACTTTTTTGTTAAAATAGCGTACTATTTGATAAATATTTATATTCTCTTGAGGTAGTATTGATAACAATTGCCGAAGCCATTGCTGATGACATAGAGCACTCGCCGTATCTGCAGGACGCGCTTTCGCGCCAACTAATAAACTTATCCGCGCTGGCCAGGGAAATGCGTCCTGGGATAGAGCAGAACCTGCTAAAGCCGGTATCGGAAACGGCAGTGTTTATGGCACTTAAGCGCTACAGTCAAAAGCTACAAGATCACCCCAAGAACAAGCAGTCGGTTAGTGAGTTTTTTGGTGATATTACAGTTAAATCTGACTTGTTTGAGCTGGTGATGGCAAATTCAAATACACTCCTGCCAAAAATTCAGGAAATTACCAAGAAACTACTTGATTCTGACAGTGCCTACCTAACGCACACCTCAGGAAATCGCCACACAGCATTAATTGCCAACAATGCTTCAAGTAGTATGGTTAAAACGGCATTGGCAGGCGAGAAGATTACCGATGAGTTTAACAATCTGAGTGCCATAACCATCCATTTTGTTGGTAAATACATGGAAACTGCCGGACTATACGAATACCCGATTAAGCAGCTGGCTTGGGAGGGCGTAAGCATCGTAGAGGTAGTCTCGGCGTATAGCGAACTGACCTTAATTATTGAAAGTCGGGATGTTGATCGTGCATTTAGTATTCTGCACAAGGCGCTTGATCGACATGAATAAGCAACCCATTGTAGCCATAATAGGCCGACCTAACGTCGGCAAAAGCAGTCTTTTCAATCGGCTGGTTGGCCAACGCCAGGCAATCGTATCGAACGTGGCTGGAACCACGCGTGATGCAGTGCGAAATATTGTGAACTACAAAGATACCAGCTTCTGGCTGGTAGACACGGCTGGGTTACAGAAAGCGACCGATCAAATAGTAGGGGACAGTGTCGCTCTAGCGGATGAAGCCATTGCCTCGGCTGACTTAATATTAATGGTGATTGATGCTTCAAGCACCGTAGCCGAAGAAGACCGTCGCATCGCTAAGCGAGCCCTTAAATCCAGAAAACCGCTGATATTGGTTGTAAATAAAATCGATGCCAATAAACGCAAAATGCCCCAAGAAGTAAAAAAGCTTGGTATAAAAACCACTATTGGAACGTCAGCAATTCATGGAGACGGCGCAGGGGAGTTGATAGAAGAAATAGCCGACCGCTTGCCTAAGCGCAAACCAGCCGAAGCCACGTCCCCTCATTGTATAGCACTGTTAGGTCGGCCTAACGTCGGTAAAAGCAGTATATTTAACGAATTTATTGATAAAAACAAAGCCGTAGTATCAGAGGTGGCTGGCACTACCCGCGACGTCAACGTCGCTATTAAACGTGTAAACGGCGTAGACATTGAAATATCTGACACTGCTGGCGTGCGAAAACCGGGCAAGCGCAAAGATATCGAGCATTTTAGCTGGCTTCGCACCGTATATGCTATAAACAGCTGTGACGTGGCGATACTAGTGATCGATGCCACCGAGCCAAGCGTAGCCGTAGACCAAAAAGTTGCCGGGCTGGTTAAAGAAGCCGGCAAAGGACTTATTATTGCCATCAATAAGTGGGACTTAGTAAAAAGCGAAGAGGGCATGCAGGCTTGGCTTGAACAGATTTTACAACGAGATTATCCCTTTGTGTGGTGGGCGCCACTTGTACTAACTAGCGCTCAATCGGGCCACAATATGACTAAGCTTATACAATTAGCTAACGAAATTATTGAGCGCCGTAGCCAACGAATTGCTACCAAGGAGCTGAATAAAATCATTCAAACTGCTATGGCCAAACACCCTCCTAGCGGGTTAAAAAACCGCCATCCTAAGCTAAACTACGTTACTCAAACAGATGTAAATCCGCCAGAGTTCACTCTCTTTGGTGCACATATTGAGTTTTTGCACTGGAGTTATAAACGCTACTTAGAAAGCCAGTTGCGAGAAGCCCGCAACTTTAGTGGCACTGCCATCCGGCTTGTGTTTAAATCAAAATACAAGGAAAAAGCATGAAATTAATAGTCGGCCTCGGCAATCCAAAAGATAAATATACCAAGAACCGACATAACCTCGGCTTTATGGCGCTTGACTACTTTGTTGAGCAAAACGAACTTGAAGCGTTCAAACAAGATGATAAATTTCATGCGGACGTTAGCGAATGCAACATTAATAGCACTAAAGTAATACTCGCAAAACCAAGAACATTTATGAATGCCAGTGGCGAGTCCGTAAGACTGTTAACTAAATTTTACAAGATAAAAGCGGCTGATGTACTGGTCATCTACGACGAGTTAGCACTAGATTTTGGTTTAGTGCGAACCCGCGAAGAGGGCAGTAGTGCCGGACATAACGGGGTAGAATCGATCATCAAAATATTGGGTAAATCATTTAGTCGGGTGCGCGTGGGCATATCTAACGAACACGCCAAAAAGACAGAAGCTAGCGTTTTTGTACTGGCTGATTTCAGTAAAGACGAAGAAAGCCAGCTTCCAAAAATACTTGATTATGTTAACCAACTAGTACATGAGTTTATTTATAACGATAAGCTAGACGAACACACTCACAATACCCTAGAAAATCTACTTTAAATAAAAGAGACCTCAAGTGGGTGGGGTAGTCTTGAGGCCTCATTACACCCTTCAACGCCCACTTGACACGCTACCGGTGAGACATTAAATGCACTCGATTGGCAGCTTCACCCACAAGGGGCGAATAGTCCCCACCAAAGGGAACGAAGAAGGGTTGAAGGGGTTAAATCACCCCCTGGGGAGGAGGACACCAACACACAAGGGGTAATTTAACAATATTTCTACTTATGTTTAAATGGTACCTAAGAGAGCCTCACACGCAACTCTTATGTCTATATATAAACACTTATGTATATAAATGTCAATACTTTATATAATACTTATTTATGAAAATCAATAGCATAGAATCCAAATCAAACGAATACCCAGTTTTGCTAGATGAAATAGCGCATCCGCCAAAGACAATACATACCCTAGGTAGCTTGCCACTTGAAAAACCTTATGTAGCAATTGTGGGCAGTCGCCGGGTATCGCCCTATGGTAGGGAAGTCACCAAAACTCTAGCTTATGATTTAGCAGCCTGCGGAGTTGTGATCGTGAGCGGTTTGGCATTGGGTGTAGATGCTATAGCGCACCAATCGGCTATAGATGCCGGCGGAAACACAATTGGGGTCTTAGCCTGCGGGCTTAACCAAATTTATCCTATTACAAATCGTTATTTAGCCATGAAGATTCTTGAAACAGGAGGTGGGTTGATAAGTGAATACGAAGAGGGCACCCCACCCTTAAAACACCATTTCCCGGCTCGCAACCGAATAATTACCGGACTCAGTATGGCTGTAATTGTTACCGAAGCTGCCGCCCACAGTGGAGCATTAATAAGCGCGAACTTTGCACTCGAGCAGAACCGACTTGTAATGGCGGTACCTGGCAATATTACCTCCAGGTTAAGCGAGGGTAGCAATAACCTTATAAAAAGCGGGGCAATCGCCGTTACTAGCGCTAGTGATGTTTTGGCCGCACTTGATATGGAAGTACCGGAACTCAAGGCTAAAATTGCGAAGCCGGCCAGCGCTGAAGAAGCGGTAATATTAAACCTGCTAGCAAACGAAATTACGGATAGCGAGGAGCTTCTTGCCAAAAGCGGATGGGAGATCGCTAAGTTCAACCAGGTGCTTACCTTGATGGAAATCAGTGGCAAAGTCAGAAACTTAGGCGGAGGCAAGTGGCTTAGTAAATAGAACCACAAGCATAATGTTTGCATTCGCATCATTAATGCGCTAAACATGATGCATGGCGAAAAATCTTGTTATCGTAGAAAGTCCGGCCAAAGCTAAAACCATTGAAAAAATTCTGGGTCAAGACTTTTCTGTAAAATCTAGTTATGGTCACATCCGCGATTTACCGAAAAAAGGCATGTCAATTGATATCGAACAGAACTTTGAGCCATCCTATGAGGTGGCCCCGGATAAATTGAAAACAGTAAGCGAACTCAAGCGAGCTGCTAAAGGCGCCACGGTGTGGTTAGCTACCGATGAAGACCGCGAGGGGGAAGCCATTGCCTGGCACCTTTGTCAGGCTCTTGGGATCGACTCGAAAACAACCAAGCGGATAGTTTTTCATGAAATTACAAAGCCAGCCATTGAAGCTGCCGTCAAAAAACCACGATTTGTTGATCAAAAACTTGTCGATGCACAACAAGCCCGCCGAGTACTGGATCGACTGGTTGGTTACGAACTTTCACCGGTCCTGTGGAAAAAAGTCCAGCGCGGACTGTCTGCCGGACGCGTGCAATCAGTCGCCGTACGCCTGATAGTCGAACGTGAGCGTGAAATTGAAAAATTCGAAGCAAAGTCATCTTATAAATTGATTGGCACATTTGCAACCAAAGAAGGCATGTTAAGTGCTGAGCTCGAGGAAAAATTAACTACTTATGAAGTGGCTAAAAGTTTCCTTAAGGATGCTATAGACGCTGAATTTAGCGTGGCCTCAGTCGAGAGCAAACCGGGAAAGAAAACCGCACCGCCACCATTTACAACCAGCACACTGCAACAAACTGCTAGCTCAAGACTCGGCTTTTCAGTTAAGCAAACAATGGTAGTAGCCCAAAAGCTTTACGAAGAGGGCAAAATCACCTATATGCGCACCGATTCGCTCAATTTAGCTGAAAGCGCAATCGCTCAAGCCGCTCAGGTAATAAGGGTAACCTATGGCGATAATTTCGTTGACTCAACCCGCTATAAAACAAAGTCTGCTGGCGCTCAAGAAGCCCATGAGGCCATACGACCCACCAATTTTGCGCTCAAAGAGGCGGGTAATGACTCAGGGCAACAGAGGCTCTACCAACTTATTTACGCGCGTGCCTTAGCCAGCCAAATGACTCCTGCGACTACCAAACGAACAAGTGCTAAAATCGCTAGCAATCGTCATAAACAGCTATTTAAAGCCAGTGGTGAGGTAATTGAGTTCGAAGGCTGGCTAAAGCTATATCCAAACCCCGAGAAAGCCACCGATAATATTTTGCCACCTCTCGAACAAGGTCAGAATCTTAAACTCAATAAACTCAGTGCAACCCAAGTATTCAGCAAACCTAAGCCCCGATATTCCGAGGCTAGCCTAGTAAAAAAACTCGAGGAACTTGGTATTGGGCGACCTAGCACCTATGCGCCAACAATCTCAACCATTCAAGACAGGGGCTACGTAGAGCGAGGTACTAACGAGGGCATAGAGCGTGAAGTAAAAGTGGCGACATTGGCCGAAGGCAAAATAACCGAAAATGTAGAGGTTGAAAAGACTGGAGCCAACACAAGTCGACTTGTTTCCACTGATGTAGGCTCAGTTGTAACTGACTTCTTGGTTAAGCACTTTAGTAAGATAGTTGATTACGACTTTACCGCCAAAGTTGAAGATGAATTTGATAACATTGCTGATGGCAAAACTATCTGGAATACGGTGATAGCGGAATTCTACAAAGATTTTCATAAAATCGTAGAACAAACTGAAAACATATCTCGACACGAAGCTATCCAAGCAAAAGTACTTGGCAAGGATCCGAAATCCGGAAAGCCGGTTATCGCCCGACTTGGCCGATATGGGCCGATGCTACAAATAGGCGAAGCCGAAGACGAAGACAAACCACGATTTGCCAGTATGCCAGTAGGTAAGAAAATGGACGAAATCACCCTAGAGGAAGCTCTGGTGATGTTTGAATTACCAAGAGCAGTTGGTAAAACTCAAGAAGGCGAAGAAATTACAGCTAACATCGGTCGCTTTGGTCCTTATGTCAAATTTGGTAGCACATTTGTCTCAATTAAAGGCGAAGACCCCCATGCGATATCGGAATCAAAAGCCCGGGAATATATTGCCGAAAAGAAGAAACAAGAAGCAGAAAAGAACATACAGGTTTTTGAAAAAGAGGGGATAAAGGTATTGAATGGCAGATACGGACCATACATAACCAACGGCACAATTAATGCCCGAATACCCAAAGACAAAGCACCCGAAAAACTAAGCCTTGCAGATTGCCAAGAACTCCTGGCAAAGGCTAAAACCCGCCCTAAACGACGACGATTAAGCAGAAAATAACGCTTATGTCATACTGTAATCTGTAAATGTTGTAAATATTGTAGTAAAATAGTTTGACACAGCATATTTGATGTTATATAATCTTTATTAACATAACAACTAATTTAGGTAATCATATTGATGGAAACCACCACAACAACCCAGTTAGATGTCCAAAAAGTAGTAACGGATGTGTTAAATACCATTGAAAAAGAGCGCGAGCGTGAAATAATTTCACGACGCTTTGGTTTAAGTGAGCGAAAAGAAACACTCGAGGAAATCGGGAACTTACTTGGGATAACCCGTGAGCGAGTACGTCAAATAGAAAAGCAAGTTGTAACCCGACTAAGTCAAATACAGTACCCGCATATCAATGAGATTCGTGAACTTTTTATAGAAGTCCTCGAGTCAATTGGACGAGTAGCGCCAGTCAGTGATTTGGCCGAAAAAGTAGGCGCCGAAGGACAAACTGGTCAATCTCAAGTTAGTTTTTTGGCCAGATTAATGCCTGATTTTGTGGTTATTTACGATAATGACGATTTCTATCATAGTGTTGCTATTAAGAGCTACCACGATGAAAAACGCTTATCGCAGCTTTTGGCTGAGTTAGTTGAAACAGTTAAGACTATTGGAAAACCGGCTCGTATTTCAGAAATCCAAAAGAAGATGCCAACCCAGCTAGATGCACAGAACGTAGAAGGCCTAGCGCGATCCGCAAAAAACCTAACATCCCTTGAGGGCAAGTGGGGACTAATGAGTTGGCCTTTGGTGAATCCAAAAAGTATTCGCGATAAAATTTACGTGATTCTACAGAAAAACACCAAACCGATGCACTTTAGCGAAATCGCCAGTGCAATTAAAGAATCAAACTTCAAACGCAAAGACGTAACGACACAAGCTATTCATAATGAATTAATTAAAGACGACCGGTTTGTCCTGGTCGGACGTGGTATTTATGCACTCGCAGAGTGGGGTTACTCTCAGGGTACAGTGGCAGATGTGATTGTGAGCATCTTGAAGCAAGAATCGCCATTGCATCGAGACGAAATTGTGGCACGGGTACTAGACCAGCGCCAGGTCAAAGCGACAACAATTATTCTTAACCTCCAAGGAAAAAAGCAGTTCAAGCGAGTTGCAAAGGCCACGTACGCTCTGGCGGACTAGGTGAATTTGTTATTTAGCTTGGTCGGGGGCCTTATTCAGCTGATAGGTAAGTTGCTATTTCAGTATTATGGCTGGGTTATTGTCGTTGGGGTTTTGGGATTTTTAATCTGGCGAAACCGTAGACGAGAGCAATGGTTTGCCCAAACTGAGTTTGAAATCCTTAAGCTGGAATTATCCAGCAAAGACACTAGCGACAATGGAAATCAAACAGCCGAGGCTCTGATTGAAGCGCTCCATGGCATCTACAAAGAAAGAAAGTTATTCGAATTAATCGGCGATATCCAGGAGCACATTAGTTTGGAAATTAGCGCCGTAAATGGCTCAGTCAACTACTACCTATGGTTACCAAAACAACTTCATAAACAGATAGAAGAGTACATAAAGCACATTTACCCGAATATTGTCATTCAGACACTAGCCCATGATTACTTACCAAAACAACAGGCAGCTCAATCGCTAGGGGGTTGGGAAATCGGCCTTAAAAACGACTCCTTACTACAACTCCAAACATATTCAGACAAAACAGACTCAAAAGTTTCAATCGATATCGCTAACAATATTAGTAAGGCAAATAATGCTAACCAGTGGCTAAGCTTACAAATATTAATCGAGCCGGTAGGCGATAGGTGGAAAAGTCGAGCTAGCAGTGTCGCCACGAGCGTAAAGAACGGTAATTTGCCTAAAGTCTGGACTGGCGAGCTTGCCAAAGCTCCTAAATACCTTGCAAGCAAACTAGTAGGATCACTGCGACGATT
>CAZBQI010000006.1:0-49776 GCA_964494105.1 uncultured Candidatus Saccharibacteria bacterium
GGGAGATGTGTTCAGTGCCACCAATATGCGGGTTGCCTGCAGTCATAGAAAACTCCTTAGAACAATACTGTACCAGTTATTTGACTTATTTGCAAGTACTTTGCTGTGTTTGGTTTAGCTAAACATTTGTTCGAATAACGAACGTCGGCTACGAACAAACGCGCCAATAGCCCAGGCCATGCTTCCGCCGCCGAGTATACCGGCCGCAGCGCTTTCGACACCGGTGTTTACGAGAGTCTCGGGTGTCTCGGATGTAGAAGCAACAGGTGTAATTACTGGTGGCTGATTTTCGCTAACGGTAATACGCACTTTGCAAGCTTCGGCTGGAGCGGTAGTCCCAGCGCTAGTTTTGATTAACACACTGGCTTCGTAAGTGCCGGGCTTTTGGTAGGTGTGGTTGACCATATTTACAGTAGATTCATTATCAGCGCTTCCGTCACCAAACTTAAATATGTATGACTGCACCGTTACACCTTGGCTTACTTCCGGTGTGGCTGTGAACTTGACTTGCAGGGACGAACCGCTGTTTTGGGCTTCGGCCTTTAGCTCTTTACAAACGTAAGTTGGCACTACCGGAGGCTTTTTTACCTTTACCTTAATAAATACCAGCGCTTGATACTGAAAACACCCTGGCACGACGCCATTTAGCTGGTCGTAGCCTATTGGCGCACCACTGGTAACAATACTGTCACTGATTTTAACGTTCATCGCACCGGTTGCTATTTGGGCTGAACCAGGTACATATTCCAAACTAAATGGACTGTCACTGGCAAAACTGGCTGTGTCGTAAACGCTTTGTGGCACTGCATTATCGGCCGAGATATAGCCGGTTGCCTGATGGCTAGAAGCGGAGCTAGCCGGTAAGGCAATTCGCACCTTGGTATTTCGTGCTAGAGTTTGGCCACCGGCATTTAATCCGTCGTTACCGTTGTTATGCACGTACATTCGTACTGTTATTTCGTCGCCGTCTTTGACGTTGTTTATGGGATCACGGAAAGCGCTGTCGCTTTCGGTAGTTATTTTACCGTCTAAGAATGCCCGTTCATCACCCCAGTAAGGCGTGTTGATGAATGAGTTAAATACAACATGATCAAAACCGGTGCGGTCGGCTGGCACATTCCAGTCTTTGATTGGTCGGCTAGGGCCGAATGCAGCGCTTACAGCCAGGGGTACTAGCAATGTTAATACTGCTACCAGCGATATTAATGCTCTCTTGTTATTAAGTTTACTAAATAGTTTCATAATTTATTCCTTATTCTCCCCACTTAAAAGTTTTATCACTTCCGTTTCGGCGTCTTAATAGCGATCCAATGCCAAGTGGAAAACCAGCTACTGCCATTCCGGCTAATGGAATGCTCTCGGATGCTTCCTGTGCAACAGCTGCCGGTACGCTATTTGGCGTACTTTCTGCAGGTTGTGCAGGTGCTACAGGTGCGATTTCTACTACAACATCTTCGCCAATCGGCACAGTTGTGGTAGGCAATGGTTCGGGTTCTTTGTCTGTTGTAGTCGGAGCTTCTGATGTAGAGGTAGTGGTTGGTAGCGATGTGGGCACTTTGTCAGTGGTGGTAGTTGTAGGTGCCTCTGTTGTAGAAGTAGTTGAGCTAGATGTGGTACTAGAAGGTGCGGATGTCGAGGTAGTTGAGCTAGATGTAGTACTAGAAGTTGTTGAACTAGATGTAGTACTGCTAGATGTTGTGGAACTCGATGTAGTACTTGAGCTAGATGTTGTTGGAGCTTCGGTTGTCGTAGTTGGTGCCTCAGTAGTAGTTACAACGACTACAGGGGTATCCGGACTGCGCCTAACAACTGGTGCAACATCTTGTTCGTTGCCACATACGCCTTTTAGCTCTATTGTTCGTAGCTCACCATTTTCAGAGATTTCAAGTGGAATATTTGATGCATCGACTATTACCCATTCCCTATCACCATCCACGCCAAATGACAACACTCTGTAAGTATTGCCAGATACGTGCTCCCACTCGCCATCCTCCCAGGCAAAGCCCATAAATTCGGTACCGGCAGGAATTACATTTACAGTGTGTCCAGCGATAATGCCGTTTTCGTCTTGGAAGCTGTTAAGCAATAGGTGGTCTTGCTCGCTACTATATAGGCTCATGTGGCGTATAAAGCGCAAAGCTGAGTTAGGGTTATTTGCGTTTATGCCAGGAAATATTGCGTCATAAAATTCTTGATTATCTATTAGTATGTTGTTCACGCGGTCAATTGCTAAATTCGGATTATCCACGAAATGCTGAACAACTTCTTGCTTAGTTACTACCGGTCGCTCAGGAAAATGCTCGGTGCTCCAGCTAGCTTGGGCAGCAGTTAATGGGGTTGCTCCGGCTGTGTTTAAATCACCATCACCGCTAATCAGTACGTTTGCTGGCAATTGCGCTCCGTTTATAGTTTCGGCAAACAGATCGGCTGTAGCTACATCACGACCAGCCAAAGGATTAGCTTCGGCAGAATTCATGTTGCCAACTCCACGATTAAAAAGCGTCAGCGTTGCAACAGATGCTACCGCCAACGGTGCTATAACTGCTCGTCCTAATGTTCCTTGTCTTTTGTTTAAGCCAAACTCACCCGTTTCGGCTAAGTGATCCAAATAGGTATCAAGCCCGCTGAAAGCGGCCGACATTGCTTCGCTAGTTTGAGGCGTCATCACCTCTGCTGGTAATCCCAATCGAATCTCCATTCAACTTCTTTACTTAAGTATGAATCTACGGCATTTATTATGTAATGTCAATACTAGACCATATTATTTACTTTTTGCCAATACCGCTTATGCTTAATTTATTATTACATGTTTAGATTTTTAACAGCACGCTTGAATTGCTCGCCACGGTCTTGGAAATTCTTGAACATATCAAAACTAGAGGTTGCCGGTGCTAGCAAAACAATATCACCTTTTTCGCTCAACCTTGAGGCTACTTTTACAACGGCTTTCATATCTGCAAAATTGCTTTGATAATTCGAAAATCCGATATTTTCAAATAATCGTTGTAATCTTTCGGCAGTGGCGCCAATTAAGAGGACTTTTTTTACTCGACGCGATGTTTTTATGTATTGAGCTAGATCTGAATAATCAGCACCCTGCTTTTCATAACCACCGAGAATTAAGATAACAGGCTCCTTAAACGCCTCAATGGCTGCACGCGTTGCTTCTGGCACTGAACCATAAGAGTCATTTATATAGCGCACGCCATTGTACTCTCGCACAAATTCTAAGCGATGGGCTAAGCCTTTAAATTTCATTAATACATCTGCAACTACCTTCATGTCTTCGGTGTAATCTGCAGTCGCGTTAAGCGCGGCAGCAACATTTTGCAAGTTATGTGCCCCGAGTAAGCCTATTTCGCTTAACCTGCAAACTTTTTTATCTTTAAACCATAAGTCATCGCCTTTTGTATGGGTCCAATCCTCTTCAAAAAACGGTCGCTTATGGCCCGGGCTTAGTTCTGCAATGGAAACGGTATCGTTGTTATCTCTGAAATAAATGGCCGTATCATCGGCTTTTTGGTATTTAAATATGTGGCCTTTGGCTTCAATATACTTATGCATTGTGCCGTGGTACTGCAAATGATCGCTGGCTATCATTAGCCCAACGGCAATATGCGGGCTTTGTTCTAGATCGTCCAGCTGGTAACTGGAAAGCTCTAGCACGGTAATGTCATCAGGCTTTACATCGGCAAGAAAATCCAGAGCTGGAACACCAATGTTACCGCCCAAATGCACGGTTTTTCCAGTGGCTTTTAAAATGAGGGCGATCAAAGTGGAGGTCGTTCCCTTACCTTTTGTGCCTGTTACACCAATAATTAGGCTTGGACATCTACTGAAAAATTCTTTGGTTACAGATGTAACCTCGGCAGTCGTTTTGATTTTGCTCGGATTAACCCCCGGTGAGCGCACTACAATATCAAATTTTTCCAATCCTTCCAGATATGATTCGCCTGTAATTGCTGACACACCTTTGGGCAATTCAATAGACTCGTCCTCTTCCCTAATTTCCACTTGCGCGCCGTGTTTTTTAAAGTAATTTAGGGCAGATTTTCCTTCGCTACCAAAACCAATTATGGCGACTTTTTTACTTTTATAGTCCATGGTGCTTATTTTAACCTATATTTAAACCCCTTTCGTCACCAATTTCCTTAAATCTCCTTTGTAGCCAAAAGAGCAAAGCTTCCAGCTGGGACGAAAACTTCTATTTAGATTATTCTCATTCGCTACAGGAATCTGCGGAACTCTGCGCCTAAGGCGCTATCAAACAGTCCTCGATTCTTGTTGTTCATTCAAATAATCTAGATCGGTTTTCTTTATAGCTGGAGACGTTCATTAATTTATTCCCCGAATATAAAGGAGCTGCAAGTGACGTCCTATTCGGGTACTTTTGTTTCTTTTGGTTACAAAAGTAATTGAAAAGAAAGCTATCCAATCAAAAGATAGCGAATTATAAAATTTGGCTGACAAAATATTTAATAATTAGCGCCAAATAGTCGCCAGGGTATCGTTTAGCTCATTCGCCTGCTTTTCATCGATATCTCCAACAAGGCTTAAGCCCCAACATGGCTTGGCAAAAATTCGCTTAATGGCCCGGGCTAAATCGCTGACTGTAATCTTTTCGATCATGGCAATTGATTCGTAGAAGTCATTTACTCTGCTCCTGGTAAGATAATCATATAAGTACCAGTTCACTAGGTTGCCAGGGGTTTTATGCTGACGCAATCTCCGTCCGATTAGTAAGTTTTTGGCCTCTTTGACTTCGGTTTCAGTAAACTCACCCTTTACCGCTAGTGCCATTTTGTCGGCAATCAATTTAAACAAATCCGGCGTATTGCTTGGGGTGGCGTTATACATAACCGAAAACGAACTGTAGTGAATGCCCGTATCGGCACCCGAATTCACAAAATACGCTAAACCACGATCACGAGCTTCACCCAAAATCCAAGACTTGTATCGGCCGGTTAGAATAATGCCTAGTATTTCTAGAGCGGGATCGTCTGACAGCGGTAAAGTTGGTCCGTACTGCGTAAATTGGTAGTAAAGCTGTGGAATGTCCTTATGAATAAGCAGTGGCTTAGACTGATGCTTGGGAGTTTCCTTGACTATGGGGATGTGGCGACCAGCTTTGAGCTTGCTTAGTTGATCGTTCAAAGTGTCGAAGTACTTGCGATTTTCTTTGATTGCACCGGCAAATATGAATTTTAGGTTTCTGGCCGTGTGTGTTTTGTGATAGTAATCTAAAATTTTATCGCGGGTAATCCCATCAAGTGAAGCCAAGCCATCATCGGTAGTATGTCTCCCAAGTGTTGCGCTGGCAATTTGATCGTAAGCCACTCGCGAATAATTAGTCAGATTTCGGTTTAGTTCTTCGCGCACGTTGCCCATTTCGGCGGTTATTTCAATCGGCTTAAAGGCCGGTGTGGTTATCTCGGTTGTCAGTAGCTCCAAGATTCGATCGAACTCAAAGCTAGCACATTCCATTTCATACCCAAGGAAAAACTGAGACGTAAAGGCATTGTTGGCTGCCCCATTCTTTTCGATTTCAGCCTCGAAATCTTTCATTGTAGGAAATTTCGCATTAGCCCCCACCACCGTATGTTCCATAAGGTGCGGAAGCTCACTAAGCCCAGGTTCGGCACACATATAGCCAGCGTTAAAACCCGCCACCAAATTTACAACTGTACTGCCGGGAACATCAAGCAGAAGTACTTTTGAGCCATTTACGAGCTCGATTTCCTCGTGACTATGCTTCACTAGGTTCGCCCAGTTTCTTTACGCGCTCTTGGTGTTCTTTGGAGTTGATTAAGCCACACTTTTTAAACTTACTACCGGAACCACAAGGACATGGGTCATTTCTACCAACTTTTATTTTTTTGTCTCTACCGTCAGATTTTACTGACTCACGACTTATGGTTATTCCCCCACTCTCAGAGGGCCCCTCGACGAGTGCGTTTTGGGCAGCAGTCGTTAGCTCGGTTGGAACTATGGCCGAATCAGGTAATTGCACCGGCGCCATACGCAGGATATTTGTGGCAACTTCATGATCTATCGATGCGTTTAATATATTAAATAAATTAAATGCTTCTTTTTTATATTCGACCAGTGGATCGCGCTGTCCAATCGCCCGCAAGCGAATTCCTTCGCGTAGGTGCTCCATGGTTTCAAGATGCTCCATCCAAAGCCTATCAACGCTTTGCAAATAAGCTACCCGCTCCATGTCACGAACCATCTCGGTGCCATAAGCCTTCTCTCGATCTCTATAGATTTGCTCGATTTCTTTATGTAGTAGCCCTGGGATCTCCTCAACTTTCTTTTCTTTTAGCCCCTTTACGAGCTTGGCATTTAACGGCATGAAGGTGCCAATAATTTCAAACGCTTTATCGTAATCAAGTTCGTCGGTAGTCTGATTGATGTTGGCATCGATAATTCCATCTACCTCTCGCTTGATCATACTTTTTACTTCTTCGGCCAAATTTCCGCGCTTAAGCACCTTGCGTCGGCGAGAATAAATCGATTCTCGGTGTCGATTCATAACGTCGTCGTACTGCAGAACTTGTTTGCGGATATCGAAGTTGTGTGATTCGACTCGTTTCTGTGCGCTTTCTAGCGCTTTAGATACAAAGCGATTTTCGATTGGCGTATCTTCGTCTACTCTCAATGTATTCATTAAGCTGGCAATTTTATCGCCACCGAATACCCGCATTAAATCGTCGTCTAAGCTCACATAGAATTGCGTACAACCCGGGTCTCCCTGACGCCCGGCACGCCCGCGTAGCTGATTGTCTATCCGGCGAGCCTCATGACGTTCCGAACCGATTACTTTGAGACCACCTACTTTGGTTACGTCTTTACCCAATACGATATCGGTTCCGCGACCAGCGATATTGGTTGCTAAAGTCACAGCCCCTTTTTGGCCTGCTCGAGCGATAATCGCAGCTTCTGATTCGTTGTTTTTGGCATTTAAAATTTCATGAGGCACTTTTAGTTTCTTTAAAATACCTGACAGCAACTCGTTTTTTTCAATCGATACCGTGCCAATAAGAACCGGCTGGCCTTTACTATGGCTTTCCTTAACATCTTCGGCGATTGCACGATATTTCGCTTCGTTGGTTTTATAGATTCTGTCGGCGCGATCTTCACGAATCATTGGCTGATTAGTAGGTATTACTACCACCTCAAGGTCATAGACCGTGTCAAACTCTTCACTTTCGGTTTCGGCTGTTCCGGTCATACCCGCTAGTTTGTCGTAAAGTCGAAAGTAGTTCTGGAAACTAATCGTCGCTAGTGTCTGAGACTCTTGCAACACCTCTACTTTTTCTTTGGCTTCAATTGCCTGATGAAGACCTTCGGAATAGCGACGCCCGGGCAGTAATCTGCCGGTAAACTCGTCAACTATAATTACCTCGCCACCGCGCACAACGTAGTCTTTGTCTTTTTTGAATAACGCTTCTGCGCGTAAGGATTGCTCAATGTGGTAAATCATCTGTATATGGTCGCTGTCGTAGAGATTATCTACTCCAAGAATTTTTTCGATTTTTTCTACGCCCTTGTCGGTTAAGGTCGCGGCGTTTGCCTTTTTATCAACTGCGTAATCGTCTTCTTCCTTTAGTTGTTTCGCAACGGCAGAGTATTGATTATAGTTTGTAGCATTTTCACTAGCCGGAGCCGAAATAATCAGAGGCGTTCTAGCTTCATCAATTAATATCGAATCAACTTCGTCAACAATAGCGAAGTTAAGTGGTCGCTGAACGTATTCCTCGAAACTAGGCGCCATATTGTCGCGAAGATAATCGAAGCCGAATTCATTGTTTGTCCCATAAGTAATGTCCGCCTGGTAGGCTTCGCGCTTGTCTACCGGCCGCAAATGCATCAAACGCTCATCATCGTGCTCCGGACTGGTATAGCTTGGGTCGTAGAGCAGAGCTCGATTACCACCAACTATTACTCCTACACTTAAGCCCAAGAAATGGTAAATCTGAGCCATCCAACCGGCGTCACGTTGAGCTAAATAGTCGTTAACTGTAATAACATGCACCCCTTTGCCGGTTAGTCCGTTTAGGTATACCGGCAGAGTTGCCATTAATGTCTTACCCTCACCGGTCTTGAGTTCGGCTATGTTACCTTCGTGCAAGACAATTCCTCCCAGAAGCTGAACATCAAAATGGCGTTGGTTTAGCACGCGCCTTCCGGCTTCGCGAGCCGTGGCGAAGGCCTCCGGTAAAATATCGTCGATTCTTTTGCCTTTTTCTAATTGTTTTTTCAGCTTTGTGGTTTGTTTTTTCAGGTCAGCATCGCTCAGCTTTTTTAAGCGTGATTCATGGGAATTAATACTCTCAATTGTGGGTTTTAGTTTCTTTACTTTCTTGACACTTGGATCGCCAAGTAGTTTTCCTAGAAGTTTTTTCATATACTTACTCTTCGCTTATATTTCTTCGTTTAATTCGGAGTTTCCTGAGCCAGCGTTCACGACGCGAGTGATGATCGGTTGTCTTTTCTTTATACTTTAGGCACTGCGCTTTAATTTTTGCTTCGACAATATCTATAGCTGCATACATATTAACCGTTGATTCTTTTGCGGTTAGGGTAACTTTGGGAATTGGTATTATTGCCTCACATGTAAACCGATTCTTCGACTTGCCATTATCTTCTAACAAAATAACTTTTCCATGCATACCTTCGCGAGCATGACGCGGAACGTATTTATCGAGCCGGCCAAGCTTTTTGTTTATATATTTTTTTACGCGCTCATCGAGTTCAAAACGAACGCTTTTTACCTCTAGCTGAATCATAAATACTCCTCATTATTCATATACATCTTTAAGACTTCCGGAATTTTCACTTTGCCCTCTTTGGTTTGATAGTTCTCAATTATAGCAATCATAGTGCGTCCCATAGCAAATGCAGTCGCATCATTCATATGTACAAATTTATTGCCTTCTGCTGACTTATAGCGAATATTCATGCGCCTGGCCTGAAAATCTGTCACTAGATCTGACGTTTGAGTTTCTCGGTAATTATTTTGCCCCGGCATCCAGGTCTCGATATCGAACTGACGGTAGTCTGGCTTGCCCATATCGCCTGACGATATAGCCACTACTTGATACGCTAGGCCTAGCGAACTCATTAAGTATTCCTGAATAGCCACAAAAAATTTTTGTTCTTCCTCGGCTGACTCGGAATTGGTAAAACTTTCCATCTCGAGCTTATCGAACTGGTGTTGGCGCAAGATTCCCTTTACGTCCTTGCCGTAGCTCCCGGCCTCGCGCCGGAAGTTTGTTGAATACCCGACATATCTTAAAGGGAAATCTTTAGTATCAAGTATTTCATTCATGTGCATTGGCCCAAGCGCATGTTCAGCGCTACCGGCTAGCACCAGACCATCTTCATCGAAAATATACTTGTCATCTTGTGGATCAAGCCTGCCGGTGGTCGCGAAAACTTCTTTTCGCACTAAAACCGGGGTTAACACCGGCACGAATGATTTGGCTGAAACTTTTAGATTAGCTTTTTGCGCAATCTCTGCCAACTGATTTTCTTCAGTTAAAACAGACAACGCATGGTTTATCAGTGCAAATTGTAGCTTTACTATGTTGCCGCGCAAAAAGCTACTTCGGCTACCAGCTACTTTTGCCCCACGCTCTAAATCAATCATCTCTTTCACTGCTGTAACATCGAAATGTTCTTTGGGTTCAAAATCGAATTTCGGCTTTTTGCCAACTTGCCTTACTACCACGTTGGCAGTTTCGTCTTTACCTATCGGTGTACCGTCAGAGTAAACATTCGGAACCTTGTTCCAGATTGCATCGCGCTCAGACTTTGCCGTGTGATAGTCTGTTTCTAATTTTTCTAATTGTTCGCGTAATTCTTTACCTTTTTTAATGTCAACCTCTGAAGGTCTTTGACCCTTGGTGGATGATGCCAGCTCGTTTCTTTGTTGGCGAACTTCCTCTACTTTGGGCTGAAGCTCACTAGTTTTTTTATCGAGTTCAATAAGCTTGTCGACATCTACATCGACATTCTTGTTTTTGGCCGTCTCTTTAACCAACTCTGTATTTTCGCGTATATACGCTATATCTAACATATCTCTTATTCTAACGTATCTAGGCCGTGAGTTTAAGGCGATTTATAAGCCAATCGTGGTCGAGTGACGATAAAAACCACCCGGCCTTGGGCCCGGAGTCTTGATTTAGTATAACTTTATACAGAGTTTGAAAAGCTTCTTTAGGCTCTAGGCCAGCCGTTTCTTTGGCTTCATATATTAGTTCGTGCATCTTCTGGCCGTCTACGCTCTTGGCAGACTCTAAACTATCTGCCAGTGCAGTTAGAAATTGAGTTTGCATATCTGTTAAATTAAGTTCTGGCAATGCTTTTTGAACTTCAAACTTTACCTCGTCTGGGGCATAATTATTTAGCCAATTTGCCACATATTTTAGCTCGTGCTCGACTGATTTTTCGTCCACTGTATACCCTGTGCGTTCAAGTGCAGTAATCGCCTCAGTGCTGTTGCCTAAGGCAGCCTGGTATACGCTCACCAGATGATTAAACGGAATTGTAGTGATAGAAGACACAGACTTGTCATTAGCAACTTGCGTGGCAAACTGGTAGGCTTCTTTAAAATCCGTGTCTTCTTTGTTTTGAACAGCCGCTTTTACCTTGGCGTATTCATCGATTAAGTTCATTAGCCCCAGCCCCGGGTCAAAGTGAATTTTACGCTCTGGCTTTGAGCGTACAACAAAATAGCGCAGTACTTCAGCTGGCATAATCTCTAGCGCTTGCTCTGGCGTAATCAAGTTACCTAAAGACGAGCTCATTTTTTTAGTTTCGCCAATTAAGTGAATTGGTTCGTACTGCGCTACCGGCAGCGGCGGTTCTATTTTAAACACTTGTCGGGCGAATTGAACACCTGTTTGGTAGGCGCTACCGGCCGAGGCCAGCTCGCGTCCAAATGGTTCTACCTGCACACCCAGCACCTTCCAGCGTGCCGGCCAATCTAAGCGCCAGTTGAGCTTAGCGTGTCCATCTCCGTAGCTTTTACCCTCTATGGTCTTACTAGCCTCGTCCCAGGCTTTAGCAGATGCGTTAAAGTACTTACTATCATCGCCCAGCACTTGAATTGGCGTCCAATCGGGTTCGAGCTCACGGTTTGATACTTCTTTAAAGATCTTCCGTATTTCTTCCAAGTTTTCTAACACATCCTCGAAGCGCTCGATCATTTTGCCAGGAGCGTACAAGTCCTCGTAACTTTTAATTATTGTCGGGTTAATTCCAAGTCTGTGAATGTAGGTTTCGAATTCGCTATAGAAGTGATCGGCATAGGTTTTGTGGCAATCCCCTATTGGATCGGGAATTAAGCACACCGGTTGGCCAACGTACTTTTCAAAGCTTTCCGGCAAAAAGCTGTAGCGTTTACGAAGCGGGTCGAAGTTATCGACAATGTGCAGGTGCTCAGCCTCACGACCGATTTGTTTAAGACCCCATGTGAGCGCATCGACAGTTAAAATCTCTCGAAAATGACCAATATGGTAACTAGCCGAGGGCGAAATGCCGCTGGAAAGAATTATCTTCCCCTTTGGAATTTTAGCGGTAATCTCAGCTACTGCTTGGTCGAGCCAGTATTTGCTAGCTTGTGATTCGTTTGCCATATCTTAATAGTTTACGTGATCTTGACGATTTTGTAGCGGGTAGTGCCTGCTGGAACCACAATATCTACCATTTCGCCCACAGTTTTACCCAAAAGAGCTTTGCCAATTGGAGATTCGTCGGATATTTTACCATTTTGTGGGTCGGATTCTAATGAACCAACAACGCTATATTCAGCCTTTTTACTACCTTGCTCTAGATATACAGTAGAGCCAAGACGAACTTTGTCGGTCTTTTTGCTATCGGTAATTATCTTCACGTTCTGGATAATGTGTTCGATTTCGTTCACGCGACCTTCGACAAACTTAAATTCGTCTTGAGCATTGGCCCAATCAGAATTTTCGCTTAAATCGCCTTGGTCTTTTGCTTCCTTTAGCTTGTTCGCCACATCAATACGACGGATTTTCAGCTCCTCTAGCTCACTTTTGAGCTCGTCTAATCCTGTTTGTGTAAGATGGTAATCTTTGTTCATACCCATCGTAATGGCTCCTCGCTAGAAAACATTAATTATGTTTTCTTATTACTTTTTTATTCGGCTAATTAGTTACTAAGAGCTGCCTTATAATAAGCAGCTCAAACGACCTTAACCGCTGGTATTCTACCAAGTTTATTTGAGCCTGACAAATCTACTAATAACTAACGCCCGGCACCTGAATGGAAATACCAGCTCATAGTTTTGGCGATAGCCGGTGCTGCGTACTGCGAGCCTCCCTCGCCTTCTTCGAGTAAAACGCAGAAAGTTATTTTCGGATCATCAAATGGCGCAAAGGCAGTGTACCAAGCATGGGGTTTCTTTTTAGCACCGGGGTCGGTTTCGGCCGTACCACTTTTCCCTGCTACCGGCACCGGGACACCTGCAAATGTCGATACCGGTGTCGTTCCACCGATTACTTGTTTCATGCCTTCTCGAGCTATCTGCATATTGTATGGATCGATTTTTAAAGTAGACAGCGTTTTTGGTTGCTGGCTTTCTGGGGCATCAGCCGCTTTTGCAAAAACGTGTGGCTGGAGTATTTTGCCGCCATTCAAAAGCGAGGCCGTACTAACCGTCATTTGGAGTGGAGATGTAAGTAAGTCGCCCTGACCAATAGAGATGTTATATGTGTCACCAGTGGTCCAGTCTCGATTGTGTGTTGCCTTAAGCCAATCAGGGCTAGGCACCCGGCCATTAGTTTCGCCCGGCAAATCAATGCCGGTTAATTTACCTAAGCCAAACTTTCGGTACCAATCTGTAAGCTTTGTAACGCCTAGACCCTTGAAGTTCTTGTAGCCACCGCCAACCGTATAAAAATATATATCCGAACTCATAGCGACGGCTCGCCGTGCATTCATTGGCCCAAGGCCGTTCGGGTTCCAACCGTTAAAAACATACTGTATGGATGGATCATAAACGTTTGGCACTACTAACTTACCATTGTCGACAATGGTAGTGTTTTCGTTCACTACGCCCTCTTGTAGCGCGGCCGACACATGCATTGGCTTTATAATTGAGCCGCTCGGATAGCTACCGCTAATGGCTTTGTTTTCAAGAGGCGAGAGCTTATCGCTGACTAACGAGGCATACTCGGCTTCACTAATACCGCTATTAAAAAGATTGTTGTCGTAACTCGGCAAGCTTACCATGGCGAGCACTTCCCCGGTTCGCGGGTCCATGGCGACTCCGGAAGCTTTTTTAGCACCGGCATTCTTCATTTGTTCTTTCATGGCTGCCTCGAATTGCTGTTGTAAGCCGTAATCTATATTGAGAACAATGTCGCGCCCGGCTTGGGTTGCCTGCTGATTTAGTGTGCGTATAGGCTTACCAGTCGCATCGACCTCGGTGCGAACCAAGCCGTTTCGGCCACGCAGAATTACGTCGTACTGAGCCTCTATGCCATCCTTCCCTACAAAATCTACCGGTAATAGCTCGGGGCGGTTTTTCAATTCCGCCTCTCCAACTCTACTTACATAACCAAGTATTTGCGCTAGCCCAGGCTTGTATTGTCGCGTTGGCACTTCGTCAAGGCTAAACCCCCTTAGTTCGGGTATATCTTGCTCAATAATAAGTGCCGCTTGGTAGTCTAGATGATCTTTAATTAGCAACGGCTGAGTATAATCGGATCCTTTAACCTCGGCCTTTGCTTTTATATCCTCAATAGATGTGGACAACAATTTGCTTATTTGGGCATAGGCGTCATCGCGTTTCGTTTTGTCTTTTGGCAATAGGTATGGTGTAACAGAAAGTTGAAAAGTTGCCGTGTTAGTAGCCAATTCTACGCCGTGTCTATCTAGTATTCTACCCCGTTGCGCATAACTCACACGCTCACGAACTCGGTTTCCTTCTGCCAGTCCTTGGTATCGCGAACTATTTACGATTTGCAGATTAAACAACTGGTAGCTAACCATAAAGAAAAACAATGCGAACACCGCCACTACTATTCCAAGTGGTCGGTGATTTAGGTCTTCTTCTACTTTCGCTCCTCTATGCCCAGCCGGTAGGAGATTTTCGTTCCATGCTTTTCCAGAATCGCTCTTTCGTAGTATTCCCGCACTGCGACCTTTCGGTATTTCAACTGATGATATGCTAAATTTGTTGCTTTTACTCATAGTTGCATTCCTAGGTTTTTTTGCGCACTGAATTTTCTACCTAAATATTCGTTTGCTAATAACATCACCAGCGACGTTATTATGGCTTGTGAACACCATATAAATAATATAGCGGACAAGCCACCCCATCCCACCACTCCTGGGTTAATCGTCAATAATTTGCTTGCACTAATTAGAATGGTGCTTATTGCAGAAAAAGCAACTAGGCTTGGCCTAAAATTGAAATCAGCACCGGCAGATCGAACAAATACTATCGCTAACACGAGCAAGCTGTAGGTTATTATGTTTAGGCCAAAATGGCTGACACTAGCTAAGTCCAGCCATAATCCCGCCCAAATTGCCATAGCCAAAGCAAAGTGAGTACTTCGGTTTAGCGCAATTAGAATTACCAAGACCAACACCAAATTTGGTACTAAGAAATCCACCCCCATTGCACTTAAAAACCATGCCTGCCAAACCGCAACTAGCCAGACCATAAATATTATTGGGCCTTTATTCATTAGTTTGAGGTTATTATTCTAACTAGTTTTAAGCTGGAAGGTTCATATGGCAATTTTAGCTGGGCAACATTAAATATACTTTCGCCGGGGCGTTTTACGCTACTGACCTCCCCTACAATTAATCCACTGGGAAATTCACCACCAAGCCCGCTGGTGATAATTATGTCGCCCTTGTTGACGGTTTTATCGCGTGGGATTCTTTCCATATTTACGCTACCGCCGATTTGGCCCGCAACGATGCCCGGAGCTCTGGTTTTTTGATCAATTACTACCGCGCGAAAATTAGCGTCGTTCACCAAAAGCACACTTGCACTCCGCGCACTAACCCCGTATATTCTACCCACTAAATTGCCCTCATCAATTACAACCTGACCTTTCTTTATTCCGTCATTAGCACCACGATTTATTTGAATAAGTTGTCTTACGCTATCTGGCTGATAGCCAATTACATCAGCTCCCACCAAGGTGCGCTGGTTTTTAGATGAATAATTGAGCTCTTTGCGCAATTCGGCATTTTCAGTCTTGAGCTCACGAAGCTCAGCTAGTTCTTTCATTAGCTGAGCATTTTGTTGTTCTAGATTTTGGTTGGCTTTATTTAATGTACCAAGAGACCCAATTTCGCTGAGAAACCCCCCGGCTCGCTGGCCTAATTTTGTTAGCGGACTGCTAATCGGTCGAGCGATATCCCTACCGACATCCGCAACCGGCAACCAACCGAGCATATTTAAGGCAATTAAGAAAACAATGGCTCCCACCAAAATAGCAAAGGTCCGCTTAGAGTTGTTTTTAGTATGTTTAATTGTACTCATCTCACCCCAACCCTTAACTATTCTCTTAACTGCGACGAAACTAAAATTGATTTATACTTTTCCATATCTTCCAGAATTAGCCCCGTCCCTTGTACGACACTTGAAAGCGGATCGTCAGCAACGTAAACGGGCATTTTAGTTTCGGTAGCAATTAGTCTATCTAGCTGATGTAGCAAGGCCCCGCCACCAGCCAGGATTATTCCGCGCTCCATGATGTCTCCCACTAGCTCGGGAGGTGTCTCTTCCAAGGTAACTTTAACGGCTTCAACAATAGTGCGAACGTTTTTGGCTAGCGCCATCCGTATTTGATCGGAAGTTACCTGGACTTCTTTTGGCAATCCAGTAACCAAATCGCGACCTCGCACCGGCATGCTTTTTACTTTTTTTGTCGGATAAGCACTGCCAATACTTATTTTTATATTCTCGGCGGTGCTTTCACCGATATGTAAATTAAACTCATCACGCATGTATTGCATCACTACTTCAGATAACTCATCGCCCGCAATGCGCAAACTTTTCGACACCACAATACCACCCAGTGAAATAACCGCTACTTCGGCAGTTCCCCCACCAATATCAACTATCATGCTGCCTTTGGCCTCGGTAATTGGCAACCTACAGCCAACAGCCGCGGCCATCGGCTCCTCTACCAGGTAGGTACTTCGTGCCCCGGCGCTTTTGCTGGCATTTTCGACTGCGCGCTTTTCGACATCCGTAACACCCGAAGGAATACCTACCACCACTCGTGGCCTTTGCCAAAGTACAAAATACTGCGAATGAATCTGCGCAATGAAATACCTAAGCATTTGTTCTGTAATTTCAAAATCACTTACTACCCCATCAACCAGCGGACGTGCTGCCAGTATTGAATTGGGTGTTTTACCAATCATCTCTTTTGCCTTATGGCCGATCTCGATAACTTGTTTTGTTTTCGTAATTATCGCTACCACGCTTGGCTCGTTAATCACTACCCCATGACCGCGCACATAAACCAGCGTGTTTGCCGTGCCAAGGTCAATACCAATATCGTGCGACCAATTGCGCCAGAATGCTTTCATAGTCTCTCTAGTTTATCAGCCCCTAGTAGCGACAACCAGGTGATTAATCGGATTTATCAATAAACCGCACGTGCACTTCGTCAGCTTCGTTCCAGGTCGGGGTAGAAACCAGAGCCAATCGCATTTTGCCCAGGTAATAACACTTGGTATTTGGCTTTATGACAACCATGTCCCCGCGCGTTACCGACGTTGGTTTTCCGTCTAAATAGAATTCTCCGTAACCATCAATCACATAGTAAAGTAATGTGCTTTTTTTGTTATAAAACTCCTCGAAGTGACCCTTTTCTACCTCAATATATACAAGCTCTGCGCCAGCTGTTTTACTGTCATAAGCCCAGAGGTTTATACCGTGTTTACTTTTGGCAATTGCGTCGTCTTCAGGTATCTTCATAGTTTCTGAAGCCATTTTACTATAATTTTTTTAACTTCTGCTAGGTGATGGGGCTGTATGTAGCTATGCCCGGATCCTTCAATTATATGAATCTCTTTAATTCTTGATGCACTAGCATCCATCAGCAACTTTTGGTGTTCAAATGGCGTGCCGTCATCTTTGCTCCCAACAATAAATAAGAGTGGCATGGTTAGTGTTTTAGCCTGTGTTAGAAGGTCGTATTTTAATCTGTCTTCTAGCTCGGCATAGTAAACTTTTTTAGTCCCTGGGGCAGTTTGTCTTTCTTCTTCAAAAAAGCCATCGCGTTTCCATTTTTCTAGATCGATGCCACGATTTACTTTGGATTGTTTTGATAGCTCACCAGATACCACAGTTGATAGAGGTGCTAAACCTTTTACTTTCTCAGGGTATTGCTCGGCGTACAAGCCGACACTTATACCACCCAAGCTGTGGCCGATTAATACGAACGGCTCTATGTACCAGCTTTGTGTCTTTGCCCAAGCTATTACATCCTCGAGATCCGCATAGTAGCTAGTTACAGATGCGTATTTAAGGTCGCCACCACTTTCACCAATTGTATTAGCCGCATCCCAACGCACTGCGGAGTACCCAGACTCATTACAAGCCTGGGCGAACGTCTCCATCTGTGGCTGGTACTTGTCGCCGCTCAGTCCATGCGCAATAAAGGCAATTCCCGTGGCGTTTTCAACCAAGTCAAGCACGCCAACTAGCTCTACCCCATCACGATTTTTAATACGAAACTTCTTGGATTTCATAAATTGAGACTCCCACTACATTGTAAGCTATTTTTAGAATTGCGATGTTCGCATCAGCGCAACAAAACTTTATCCGAAACGCCGCTCAAGTTCTCTTATAGCTTTTTCAAAAAATGGTGGTATACGTATACCAGTTAACTCGCTTCTCCTTAATTGCTCAGGGTAAGCTGCGCTCCAAATTTTATCAAGCGGAATACCTGCATCCTCCCAATACGCCAGTGGATCTTCTTTAAATTCTTTTATTTTTTTAAAAGCTTCGTCATAGTCTTTGAACCTGTGAACAGTGTTTTTCAACCAAGGCTGGCCAAGAATTCCTTTTTTACTTTTCACCACAGCACCGTCAACAAAAATATCCGTCGTATCAGAAACGGTACGGGTAAATTCGCGCAAACCCTTAAAAACGTCTCGCTCATCAACAAAAATTAGCGGACCTGGCAATCCGCTAAATAATTTTTGTGCAGTCTGTGACATTAGGTGTTCCATTCCTGTGCCAGTTCCGCCAACATTAAATATTCTAATAGTACTTAAATGCTCCAGAACTGATTGGCGATGAAACAGTGCCTCTAATTTGCTACCGACTACTGCATGCGGCCCTTCATATACTCCACCTTGCCCAAGTGCCTCCGCATCAATTGCATGCCCTATACTAAATAAGCCTTTGGAGCGACCAATAACGTCTGTCTGATACATAATACCAGGCCCATTGCCATGTATTAGACCAACTTTTCCAGAGTCGTTAAAAAGCCCCCCGAGATTATCAAAAAATCTAACAAGCTGGGGAGCAAACGCTTCCCCTACCTCGGGCTCTGCGCCACCAAACATTGCTACAGTTAATGATAAGTCTTCTAGTTCTCTTATTTTATTTGGCCATACCCAAAAGCCACTCCGGTGAAATTCACGAAAGCCACTTTCGCCTTCCCAACCTATATGCACGCCTGCTCTTGCTAAGCCAGTTAATATCGTGTGGTCTTCTTGAGTCATTGCTAAGGGTCCAAAATCTCGGACTATAAACATCCGCGCATCACTTCGCTCAAATAATACCTGCATGTCTCTTGGGGTTAGCCGCTCAGCTATAACAGCTCTGCTCCTCTCACCAGCGTTTGTTAACCCACTAGTAAGCTCTCCTAATTGTTCAAAACCGATGGCAATTCCTCTTTCGGCTGCTGCTCGGTCTAAAGCCACTGAAATATTAAAGACTTCGTGATCATGGACGCCAGTTTGGTCCACAGCGCTTATACCTCGGTGACTTAGTGCTAACGCAGAGACGCGCTTTTCATCCATCGTCCCAAAGATCGCATCAAGCGAACCTTCCCCGCTAAATAGCTCAAGGGGATTATTGCCGTATATATGATGGCGCTGCCTTTCCTCTGGTGTCAAACGGCTAAACTGCGCAAAAACTGGTTCAGCCTGGGGTCGGTTTAATCGATACAGCCTCAAAGCTACACGCACATCAGACAATGACAGGTTATCCTGTCTATTTACTATCTCGATTTGACGCAATCGGTCTCGAGGATCAATAAATGTACCAGTTCCAGTTAATCTGTATGGGTCAAAGACTCTGCCACTATTAATTTGCTCGGCATCAATTGGCTCGCCCTCGGCATCAAAAAGCTGGTTCTGCACTTCTACTAAATAAGGACCGACGGAAAACTGCGCACCAAATATTGAAAATTCGTCAAGCTGATGGTCGGCGCCCGTCTCTCTAGCGGCAGTGTATTTTCTCGCAGCTGACCGCCCGTGTTTAGCAACGCTCAAAAGAGCATCGGGGTGACCAACTAAGAAACTTTCGTTCAATACAAACTCATAGTCTGCCAAGGGAACCAGAACACTGCCGTCGTCTCGAATTGTATAAGAGTCTCCTGGAAAAAATAATTTTTTATCAATAGCCTTTTTCACTTCTACCTCATCAACAGGTGTAATTTCGGTTTTATCTAAAATTCGGCCAAAGGGTAGCAGACTGCCTTCATGCAGCAACAAATCGTTTTTCCCTGTAGGCAACCCACTAACAACTTCAGTCAGTCGCTCACCCAGTGTTGAATAGTGCTGAAGATTCACAGGAACATAGATACCGCCGTCTGCCTGCACTATATCTCTCTGATAATCTTGCTCAACTCCGCTCGCCAACTGCGCTAATGCGCTGCGTCCTATCAACTGCGCCTGATCACCTAACCTCGCTACCTGTTCGGCACCTAAGGCAGTATCGTCCCAGCGCAGAAAGTACTCAGTGGTAGCAGTATCTCTCGCTAAATGGCCATCGGCCGACAACTCACTCATATGAGGTACGGTAACACTTTATTGTATATTTAGCAATATTCTAGAATAACCACACTCAATTACTTATTTCTTTTTCCAAGGCCGGGCCTTGGAAAAAGTTGAAGCTAATTACTTGCCTTTTAGCCAAAGAATTGGATCATTAGCTAGTAAACGTGCGATGGCGCTTACTCAGGTTTTTCTTCGTGGAACGCTTCTGCCGCTGTTTTGATTTCCTGCCATTCACGATAGGTGTATGTTGGTACATTATTAGGCTCAAAAGGCTCCCCGCTACTAACTGCTTCCTGTTTAAGTTGTTTCGCGTGCATATCGTTCGCCTGCGTCGCCCAACCGCGCTTGGATCGATTACTTGCCTGCTTTTTCTGATGGAAATACTTTAGCTCTTCAGGCGTCATTGAGCCAACATTGTGCCAATCTTCCTCGCCCCAAACATCGGGGCGCTCTACGCGCCTATCAAATCCTTCTTCCAATGCAGACCATAGTAGCTCACTGGCAAAACGGTCAACTAGCAACTCGGCAACTTCATCGTGAGCGGTTACTGCGTTGCTAAACCTCAAGCTTAAATCGGCAAGTCGCTCCTGCAAGACACGATTTACATCAATATTATGGAAGCTATTTCTGAACACTTCAAGCACACTTCGCGCACTAACTTCAAGTTCAGGATCTTCTAGCTTTGTGTCTGAATTAGCCATTCTAATTGCAGCAGACAGAACGCCCATTTCATCAAGTAAATGCCCTGCTTCTGCGTCCCCTTCCCGAGATTCCTGCGCAACGGATGCCGCTATCTCTGCAATCGGTGTGCCGACAGGGAATTGCATTTGTGCCGTAGATAATCCAATCCTTGCAATATCGTCTACATCATAGGGAATAACAACCTCGCCAGAATCATTTCTAAGCGGTTCTCCTTGTTCTTGTCCAACACTCATAAATACGTACCCAATTAATATTAACCTATATTATAACTTTATTTATTACTTGTCAATTGTTTATTCTACGAAGTATTGTACAGTATGTTTTTGCGACAAACAATAAGGATATCGGTCGTAATCTATGCTTTAAAATAGCTTGCCCCCAAGTGGCACATCTTTTGTGGGTGCAACCAAAACTGCCTTGCCGTTTTCATCTGGAAAACCAAGCGTTAACACCTCACTGACTGCCGGGCCAATCTGCCGAGGCGGAAAATTCACCACACAGGCAACTAATTTGTTCGCGAGCTCTTCTTTAGAATAATTTGGTGGAAACTGCCCAACCGATTTTTTGATACCAATTTCGGTGCCAAAGTCTATCTTTAGCTTATAGCTCGGGTTCCTCGCCTCAGGGTAATCCTCTACCTCAATAATTTTACCAACACGTATATCGACTTTTTCAAAATTTTCGTAATCAATCATGGTTTTTATGATAGCATGTAGCCCCCGAAGTGCGTCATGTTTGCATGGTTAGTTACCAATGCAGCTACCCGAGGTGTATCTTGCTCAAGAGGTACATCGAGCCCGTGGAAAGACTGCAGACCACATACGTCTGCTCCGTTTACTATCAGTCTATCGCCCTCTTGCAGGCGAATCAGTGTAGCCTGTGCTGGATCAGCCGTGCGTCCAACTAAAAAGTCGACCTCGCCCAAAATATTCCACACCTCAATTGAAGGTGCATTTGCATTGCCGTCGTAGTCTCGATGCATCCCCATCCCGGAGCCTCTAGGATATTCTTTGACGGAAATTCTCGGTGTAAGGTAGGCTCGGTCAAACAAATTACTCGCAAAACCCATAATCACCTCCAGACGATTAGCTAGAAGTGAAGAAAAAATCGCTTCAACCTCACGAGATTGCCCTAAAAATGCATTCGGGCGCGCACTACTATAAAAGCCCTTGCGAGTTTCAAGTATTTCATCTTCCGTTTTAATTACTAATGCACCCACCAGCCACTGGCGAAAGACTTCTGGGATGCCTCCGGCCAAATGCAAATGCGTGTCTGATCCAAGCGCGGCATAAGTGCGCTGTAGATGCTCTATTGATTCTATCTCTGCCAATGCGCGTTTTGCAGCTTCATATCGCACTCCCTCGAGTGTTTCGGCTTTAAACTCACGTCCATCAGCAGTTGCCTCACTATGTATCATAGCGTTACCTCTTTCGATTACTGTTTAAAAATAAAAAAGCCCCCGTGTGTTACGAGGGGCAATATAATTGACTAAATTAGAGAATTAACTATTACGCCCCATGGTGGGCGGCTGCGGGATTTGGAAATTGTGATTGTTTGAATAAATCATACTAATACCTACAGTAACATATTTATACTATTGTGCAACTTTTAGAGTCTTCGTCAAATCTGCTAGCTTAACCAGCTCTGTCTTATCGCTGTCGCGCTTTTTTACTTCAGCACTAACCTTTTCTAGCGTTTTAGGGCTAACGACTACACGTTTTGGTATGCCAATTAAATCAGCATTTGCAAATTTGCTGCCAGCGCTTTCGTCACGATCGTCATACACAGTCTTTACGCCGGCTGCCTGTAGCTTCTCGTACAAATTGTCTGCCTCCTTTTTTGACTCGCCAAGTGATATTAAATGCACTTGAGCTGGGGCAACCGACTCGGGCCAAAGAATACCCTTCTCGTCATTGAATTTTTCAACAATTACACCCATTACACGGCTTATACCTATGCCATAGCAACCCATAATTGGCAGTTGTTGCTTGTTGTCTTTGTCGGTATAAGAAAATTTAAAGTCTTTTGAGTATTTTTGACCTAGATCAAACACATTCCCTACTTCAGCTGCTTTGGCTTCCTCTAAATCACCATTGCCACAGCTTGGGCATCTACTCCCAGGCTTTAGTTTGGCAATTTCATCTTCAACACAAAAATCGCATTTTTCGCAGTAATATACATTGTCCTCACCTGCATCTGTCAAAACTTCAAACTCATAAGAAATTTTCTCGGAAAAATCACCGCCTGACGCTTCTGTAACTTTGGCTGTCAGACCCATGCGTTTGTATATCTTTATATAGGCTTTTTTTACCTTCTCATAGAACCGATCGAAGTCTTCTTGATTCTCGTGAAAACTGTACATGTCTTTCATAAAGAATTCACGTCCACGCATTATGCCACTTTTGGCTCGCAGTTCGTCGCGATATTTCCACTGAATGTGGTATACGCTAAGCGGCAAATCTTTGTAAGATTTTACCTGTTTCTGCACTAATGGCGTCACTACCTCCTCCTGGCTTTGTCCAAGGGCGTATTCGTTATCGGTGCGGCTTTTGAGCTTAAATAACACATCAATATTGTCCCAACCGCCGGTTGTCTTCCAGATACTGCTGGGATGGAGCTGGGCCATTAGAATTTCCTGCCCGCCAATGGCGTTCATTTCTTCGCGAACAATCTGCTCGATATTGCGCAATACCCTTAACCCTAGTGGCAAATATGAATATACGCCAGCCATTAACTGATCTACAAAGCCAGCTGCAGTTAATAGCTCGTGATTAACACTCTGGGCATTTTTTATGCTCGGTGTGCGGGTTTTTACAAAGTTTTGTGAAAGTCTCATACTTAACAACTCATATTTTTAGGTAGATTAATAAGAACGCAATTAGGTTCTTTAAGCTATGTAGAATTATAGCAGGCCATAGGCTATTCGTGCTTTTGTACATCCACGCAAGGAGTAAGCCTAAAACAAAAGTCACTATCGCCACGTTAAGTTGGCCATGTACCGCCCCAAACATAATTGAGGTTATGATGGCTGCACCAACAAAACCAATCTTTTTTGCAAAAGCCGGCAATAGCAAGCCACGGAATATTGACTCTTCAGCTACCGGCGCTATTATAACCAGTGCAACGAAAGCCATAAGTATTTGCGGTACATTAACGGCGTTCTTAAACACAATATCTTGGCTTTGTTCAAGATCAATATTGGGATACAAAATTGCCACGATAACCATCACAACTATTGTCCCGATAACCATTAAGGCCAACGATGCCAGCAGTGTTAGCAGTGCCTTTTTAAGTGAAAACTTTCGGAATCCAAACTCCTTTAAGCTGACTTTTCTACGGCGCAATAAAATGTAGATTAGGCCGAGCGCAATCAGTCTTGAAATACTGTAGAAAATGAAATTGGCGGTAATTGAACCGGACTCAAGCAGTTTTATAATCGAAGAAATATCAAACGGCGTATTTTTTAGCACCGCTCCCATTCCACCGATAAGCAATCCTAATAGCGCGCCTACCCCAACCATAGCTAGAATTGCTACACACAGTGCCTCAAACCAATTCCAGGGCGGATAAGCTTTCTTTGTATTGGTAGTTGCTTTAGAAGAAGCGCCGGACATCAGCGTAGCTTATCAGAATTATTAAACCGATTAATACGATAAAACCGATACTATGTACTGCATTCTCAAACTGAGGCGATAGCTTTTTCTTGAGTCCCCTGGCACCAATAATCAAAGCCAGACGCCCACCATCTAGGGCCGGAATCGGCAATGCGTTCACCACCGCTAGCGACGCTGAAATTGAAGCTATCAGCACCAAGAGATATTCGATGCCGAAACTGCCAAGGTTCTTCATGAGAAAAAACACACCGACCGGACCTGTCACAGCCTCGGTTGCGGCACTAGTGTCTGATCTCGAAAATATACCAACTACAAACCCCACTAAAGTCGTAACGATTCCGCTTAGCGTTAGCCACATCATTTGTAGCGTGGTACCGGCTGCTACCAATGGTGCCGACCAAGTATATCGGCTCGACGATGCGTCTAGAGGCACAACGCCCAACCTTCCCTCGCCGTTGTCATTCGCTAGTTTGGTAGTGGCTACTTTTTTTTCGTCTTTGTGATTGTAAACAACCTCTACCGATTTGTCGGGTCGAGCTGAAGTTGTTTTCTGTAAATCTTCGGTTGATGCGATTGAAACACCATCTACACTCACAACCTCATCCCCGATGACCATACCAATTCCAGCCGCTGGGCTATCTTTAGACACGTCGGTAACTAACACCTGAGTTTGGAGATCCTTTTCGTTGGAAGCAATACTAAATTGATTGGGCAAAACCTTTGGCAAGCTAAAAACGGCAAGTACCAACAGAATCACGTACACGGCCACTACATTCATAGCTACTCCGGCCAAAAGAATCTTCGTTTTCTTACCCAAAGAGACGGCACCGAAACTGTTTTTACTCTTGTCGCTATCAGTTTCGCCTTTGAGTCGAACAAAACCACCGAGCGGAATCAAATTAAACGAATAAAGGGTGCGGTGCTTACCCATTTTTTTGCCGAATAGCTTTGGCGGAAAGCCTATACCGAATTCCTCAACATCAACGCCACTTCGGCGGGCTGCGATAAAGTGTCCAAATTCGTGCACAACTACCAGCAAAGCAAATAGTAGTATTCCGATTATTATCATTTCTTGTCACCTCCATGACGACGTTCACGTTTCGCATACTCACGCAATACTAATGATACATCTGATTCGCCGAAATCCGGCCAGTTTTTTTTAATTGATATAAACTCGGAATAAGTAGTGCGCCAAATCATGAAATTACTTAAGCGGAGTTCGCCAGAAGTCCTCACAACAACATCTACGGGCGGAAGCTCCGGATGATATAAATAAGCGTCAAGATCGCTAGGCTCAAGCGTATCGACGTCAATTCGAGCCTTAATTAAGCGCTTAAATGCATCTATCACTTCGTAAGTTCCCCCGTAGTTCAAACAAAAAGCTACTGTACCCTCTTGGTTGTTTGCGGTCTTTTGTTCGGCAACTTCAATCGCATCAACCAACTTCTGATTCAGCTTGTCTCTACGCCCAAGAAATACCGTGCGGATACCGCGCTTATGAAGGTCATCTATTTTTGTTTCTGCCATCGTTAGAAAAAGCCGCATTAAATATTTAACTTCTTGAGGTGTCCGTTTCCAATTTTCGGTAGAAAAAATAAAAACACTAATGTAGCGCACACCGGCATCAAAAAACAGTGGTGCGCATTTTAAAAACGCATCTACCCCCCGATTATGACCTTCGAATGTCGGCAGGTCGTGCGCCTGTGCCCAACGCCGGTTGCCATCTAGAATTAAGCCGACATGCGATGGTATTGAATTCGTTTTCCCCACTAAATCTTAACCTAGACCTGCATTATTTCTGTACGTTTATCGGCGGCCGCCGTCTCGCACATTTTTTTAAAATCGTCTATATATTTGTCTAATTCCTTCTGGACCCAGCGTAAGTCGTCTTCGCTAATGCTACCGGCTTCTTTAGCTTTTTTCGCATCGTTTAGGGTTTCGTGACGAGCATTACGCATACTAATGCTTGACTGTTCTACTTTTTCACCAATTTGCTTACTTAGTTGCTCGCGTCGCTCACCGGTTAAGGGCGGGACGTTAATATGAATTGTTTTGCCATCACTTTGCGGGTTTAGCCCAGATGCCTGGTCTTCGCGAATCGCTTTTTCAATACCAGCTACATTACTTTGATCCCACGGTGTAATGCTAATGCTTTTACCGTCTGGGGTTGATATTTGGGCTATTGCCTTCAATGGCATCTCTTGCCCATATACATCTACCTTGACATCCTCAACCAGCGCTGTAGATGCCCGCCCGCTACGAATATGCTTGAATTCTTCAATTAAATAATCGTAAGCTGCCTGCATTTTCGGCTTAGCTTTTGTGACATAGCTTTGAGCATTCATTTTTTTAGCACCCCAACTCGAATCGCGAAAATCGACGGACAACTATATTTTCACCTAATTTGGCGATAGCCGCTGTTATAACGGCTTCTACGTCAACTTCCGGATCTTTGATGAATGCTTGTTTTAGTAAGCAAACTTCTTGATAGTATTTTTCTAGTTTGCCGTCTGCGATTTTTTCGAGGATAGATTCGGGTTTGCCTTGATCTTTGGCTTCGGCCATAAAAATCTCACGCTCTTTGATTAAGCGCTCTGGTGGCACTTCACTCGGGTTTAGATAAAGTGGGTTACTAGCAGCTATTTGCATCGCTAAGTCATGAGCTAGAGTCTTAAAGTCATCCGTGCGCGCCACAAAATCAGTCTCACACGCAAGCTCTACCATAGAACCAACGCGACCCATGTGATTATAGCTTTCGACTAAACCGGCTGTTGTTTCCCGGTTAACCTTTTTACCAGCCTTGGCTATACCTTTTTTACGTAGGATTTCTAGAGCCTTGTCGGCATCACCATTAGCCTCTTCGAGTGCCGCCTTAGCATCCATCATGCCCGCTCCGGTGCTGTCTCGTAGTGCTTTTACTGCCTGTACATCTATAGCCATATTTCTACCCCTTGGTCTTCTTATCTTTTTGAATGGTTGATTTCTTAGTTACGCTCTTAGTGGCATCCTCTGTCGGCGCTGATTTCTGCTTAGCCCTACCTTCGTTGACGGCTTGAGTCACCAAATTTGATATCAAACTTATTGTGCTAACTGCGTCGTCATTAGCAGGTACCACATAATCAATGCCCTCAGGACTTGCATTAGTATCAACAATCGCTACAACCGGAATGCCAAGGCGAATTGCCTCGCGCACTGCAGTTCGATCGCTCAGCGCATCGGCAATAAAAACCGCCCCCGGAACACTATTCATTTCTTTAATACCCAAGAAATTTACATTTAATTTGGCTATTTCCTCTCGAATTACACCAATCTCACGTTTGTTGTAGTTTTCCTTTAGCTCACCGGTACTATCCTGCTCTTCAAGTTTCTTTAAATGCTTAACACGGCCAGAAATAGTGTTGAAGTTGGTTAGTGTACCACCGAGCCAACGTTCGGTTATATAGGGGCTCTCGGCCGCTTCCGCGCTACCGCGCACTACTTCGCGTATATGTCGTTTTGTACCAACAAACAGCACTTGTTTACCACTAGCCGCTGTCTTTTCGATAAAACGCAACGCCTCGGTAAGGCGCTCAGCCGTTTGAATCAGATCGATAATATATATTCCCCCGCGCTTGCCATAAATATATGGCTCCATCATCGGGTTCCAATGAGCCGTTTTGTGGCCAAAGTGCGCCCCGGCTTTTAATAGTTCTCGAACGTCTACTTTCGGTGCAGTTGCTACCGCCATTATGTAATCCTTTCGGCTTGGGTGACAAGCTTGCTTCACTTACTTGCATCTAAATAAATAGACAGAATCACTAAGTAAGCTGTTTAATTGTTGCTTGGTGATATTTTAACAGATCACAACAGCGCCAACAAGCCCACGCCGATTAAAGCTACCTTACCAAGATGCTTAGCAACACGCTTACTTTTTTCGCCAAAAGTCTCTGGCTTAGGAGCATTTTCACCGATGCTCATCGGTTACGCCCTATCCGCATACGGTTCGACATCTATACTGGCCATAAGTTGTTGTATGTTCATTCTTTGTATATTGTATCAACTTAGCAACTTCTCCGGTTTTCGCTATCACTAAAGAATATCCCCTCATATATTGACCAATTAACAGATATGCGTTAAAGTTATATTCTTATGAAGAAAGAGCTTCACCCTGAATATATGAAAACTGTTGTTAAGTGCAACGGCTGCAACAACACTTTTGAAACCGGCTCGACTGTACCCGAAATTACGGTAGAGATTTGCTCTAATTGTCACCCGTTTTACACCGGTAAACAAAAACTTGTCGATGTGGCAGGACGTGTAGACCGCTTTAAGGCCCAGCAAGCAGCTGCTACCAAAAAACAAGCTGCCAAAAAAGCTGTTAAGAAACCGGTTGAAGCAGAGGCCAAAGCCGAGGAGCCAAAAGACCCAACGGCAGATCTTAAAGACTTAAAGAAACAACTAGAACAGCAAAAAAGTACTACAGCCCAACCAAAGCAATAACTAAGAAACACTAATAGACCCCCTCTTTTGATTTACAAGGGGTTTATTCTATGATGAGAACAACAACTTATGGATAAAAAAGAACAAAACCTACGTACAGAATTCGAAACGCTGGACAACAAACTAACTGATCCTAAGATCTTCTCCACTCCAGATGGGCAAAAAGTCGCCAAGCGACATGCTGAACTAAAGGAACTATTGGAGCTGTTTGATGCTTACAATAAAGTAAAGCGCGATCGAGATGAAGCACTTACACTCTCTAGTGAGCAGTCCGAGCTGGCTGAGCTGGCAGCAGATGAATTACCGGGTCTAGAAACTAAGTTACGCATCCTGGATGAGAAGCTACAGGCTACACTAATTCCAAAAGACCCAAACCTAAGTAAAAACGCCATTGTGGAAATTCGGGCTGGCGCTGGCGGAGACGAGGCTTCCTTGTTTGCTGGAGAACTCTACCGTATGTATGTGTTGTTTAGCGAAACCAACAAATGGCGCATCGAACTAATTAGCGAGAGCCCCTCGGACGTGGGCGGATTTAAAGAAATCGTATTCAATGTTGACGGTAGCGGAGCTTATGGCAAACTACGGTTTGAGAGCGGCGTGCATCGGGTACAGCGCATACCCGCTACAGAAAGCCAGGGGCGAATTCACACCTCTACTGCCACTGTTGCAGTTCTACCCGAAGCCGAAGAAGCCGATGTAGAAATAAACCCTACCGATATCCGCATAGACGTGTTCCGTTCTAGCGGGCCGGGCGGTCAAAGCGTAAACACCACCGACTCGGCAGTACGCATTACTCACCTACCAACCGGTATAATTGTCACCTGCCAGGACGAAAAATCCCAGCATAAAAACAAAGCCAAGGCCCTGAGCGTACTGCGTTCACGCTTACTAGCTAATAAGATTGAGGAGGAGCAAAAAAAACAATCCGAACAACGCAGAAGTCAAATCGGTAGTGGTGATCGTAGCGAAAAGATCCGAACGTATAACTTCCCCCAGGACCGCGTGACTGATCACCGAATAAAAGTATCTATGAGTAATCTGCCAAACTTTATGAATGGTCAAATTGGCGAAATGATCGAAAAACTCGCAGAAGCTGAGCGCGAATTGCAAAAAAGCACTCCGGAAAATTAAATGTCAGTTTTTTTGTAACTGGATTTCCCGGCAGTGGCAAATCAAGTATTTCAGCCGAACTACGGCGCCGCGGACATACTAGTTACGACACTGATAACACACCAGGCTGGGCACATTTGCTTGATCGCCACACCCATAAACCGGTGGCAAAAAAGCCACGTATTATACCGCCACATTACTACGATTCTGTTGCTGAATGGGACTGGGATAGAGCCAAGCTTGAGCATCTTATCGAAAATGCCACTGGCGATATTTTTATTTGTGCAGTGATGTCAAATCAAGCCAGCTTTTACCGTTACTTTGACGAAATCTTTGTTCTTCAAGCTAGTAGCAAAGTCCTAAAGCAACGTTTGCTTGCTCGATCTAAAAGAAACTTTACTAATCAGCCAAATGAATTGTATGATGTGTTAAAAAAGCATAAAAATTTTGAACAAGAATTAATAAATCACGGAGCTTTAGCCATAAATGCCGAGAAACCACTGACAGATGTAGTAGCTAGTATTCTAAAGCAAGTACATTCCGCTAAAAAGTCAGCCGACTTAAAATGATTGCATTGGAATGGATACGCCAAGCTAGTGCCAGTTTGCGAGGTTCAGGTATTGATACAGCTAGGCTTGATGCCATGATTCTGCTTGGCTATATCACCAAAACACCACGAGAGGATTTGTTGGCGCACATGGACCGCTCAATAAAATGGCGTAGTTACCGCAAGCTACAAAAAGCATTAAAAAAACGCGAACACCGCTACCCGGTTGCATATATTACAAGCTATAAAGAATTCTATGGTTTAAACTTTCGCGTTACGCCGGACGTGCTTATCCCGCGTCCGGAATCAGAAACGCTGGTAGAACTAGCCATCAAGCACGCACCAAAAAACACCAAGCTTATAGATATTGGCACGGGCAGTGGCTGTATCGCTTCGGCGATTGCAAAACATCGTCCCGACTTAGACGTAACAGCTAGTGACATTTCGGCCAAAGCCCTATTGGTAGCCAAACGAAATGCCTCAACACTAGGCACCAGGATTAATCTAATTAAAAGTGACTTATTTAAAAATCTCGAGGGACAATACGATTGTGTAGTTGCCAATCTACCCTATGTGCCCGATACCGCAAAAACCTCGCCCGAAACAGCTTTTGAGCCATTTTACGCGCTTTATGGCGGTAAAGATGGGTTAGATATCTACCGAGCTTTCTTTGCTCAGGTTCGCTCTCACCTATCAACCAGCGGGTTGGTAATTGTCGAAGCCGAGCCAAACCAGCATAACGAACTAAAGCGCATCGCCCAGAAAAACGGGTTCAAACACTTCGCCAGACGTCATTATGCCCTTGCATGCCATTAACCCCCTCTTGTTTATTCGCACCTAGAGAATCAACAATTGCTTTAAACCCGAAAGCCTCTTCAGGCATCTGCCGAATATTATCAGCAATGATCAATCAAACCCGGGGAATTAATCGGACGAACCGGCGGAAGAATCGCTATTGTCTGCTGGCGCATCTTGGTGTTCCGCAGGATTCCGATACACCTGTAAACCCTCTGGAGTAACTGCGTATCTCGAATCATTACCAGGAACAAAATTTCTGCCTTCCATAAAGTAACTTGGTGTAGTGCGTGCAACGTCTGGCGATGCAACTCTCTCTAAGTCTGGACTACCCGTGACGCCACCTTCAACATGATCTATATCTGGGTTTCCTGCTCTATCCATTATGGTGCCTCCTTTAGTTTTTTTATTTTGCGTGTATTTATACTTGCTTAGTATAGCACCATTCTGCATGTCTGTCAATTCCGAGCTTGGCTGAACCGTTTAGGGCAACTGAGTAAGCTTAGCGCTAAGAGTGATAGTTTTATTGTTACGAATAACTGTTAACTTCACTTCATTACCAACTTTTTGTTTGCCAATAAGCGTCACTAAACTCCGGTTATCACTAATCTCCTCATTATTGACCTTGATAATAATGTCATTTTCTTTTAATCCGGCTTTGGCGGCTGGACCGTCTGGAACAATCCCCGGACTGGTGCTATCACCTTTTACCCATGCTCCGGTATTACTGCTTAAATTATTGGCTTCGGCGATTTCTTTATTAAGCGAAATGTAGCGTACTCCCAAATAGGGTTTAGACAGCTTACCGGTGTCCTCGATACTCGTTATGCCAGCTTTAGCCTGGTTTATCGGTATTGCAAAACCAATGTTTTCAGCGGCCTCGGCAATTGCAGTATTAACCCCTACTACCTGTCCCTCAATATTTACTAGCGGACCGCCGGAATTACCGGGGTTAATAGCAGCATCGGTTTGCAGTAAGTCTTGAAGTTGTTCGACCTCACTCGAACCACCACCGGTAGAAATCGGGCGACCAAGCCCAGAAATTATGCCGGCAGTTACAGTGTTTTCAAACTCACCCAGCGCATTCCCAATGGCAATTACTTTTTGGCCAACTACCACTTGATCTGAATCTCCAAGTTCCGCCGCAACCAAACCTCTAGCCTTTACTTTCACAAAAGCTAGGTCAAGCTGAGGGTCGCGCGCCACTACCTGGGCATTGTCGAAGCGCTTACCGTCATTTAGAGTTACGGTGATATTGCCAGAGCCTTCAGGCACCACATGCTTATTGGTTAGTATCAAGCCATCGTCACGGATAATAATACCTGTCCCGGCGCCTTCGGTAGATTCATCTTGGCCAAAAAGATTAACTCGCCTATCTTCGGTAGCAATGCTAACAACACTCGGTTCTAGCTTTTTAGCAACATCCACAATTGCTGAGTTTTCTTCTAGCACAACGCGTTGTGATCGATTCTTAGTCAGTGAGAAATAATTGTTTACAAAAAATATCCCAAACATACCACCAATTATCCCGCTGACAAAACTCACCAAAATAAATGAGCCGACCAGTACTTTACGATGATTAGCCGGTGCTTGATGTGACTGTGTTTTATTATTGCTCATTAGATGCGTGCGTTCCAATTAGTACCAATCACAATTATTGCGAGTAAAGCGAAACTTATCAATAAATACTCAGCCAAACGACGCTTGCGTAATCTTTTTGCCGCATGATCCAAATACATGGCACCAAATCCATAACCCAAAACAGTAATTACTAGCGCCGCCTGTGGCACTAACACTCTGGCATCAAACAGAGAATAAAGTACCAACCAGCGCCATAGAATCCATGAAAGCTCTGCCACGATTAGCCCCCATACAGCTGTAATCAGGCCGGAGCTCGGGTCTTTGTGGGGATTTAAAAGGTGATCTGCCGAAATCATCGCCACAAGCCAAGCCGCAAAAACAACGGCTATCTCTGAACCAACAAAGCTCCGGCCAAGTAGGTAAACAACAGACAAGCCAACCAACTGGCAGACTCCGGCCTGCAAGGCTACCCATGCGGTGCCTTTTTGTGGCTTAAGTACAACAAGCCATAATGCGTAAAAAACCGCAATAACAACCTGAATAGTTGGATCATTATCAAAAAGTATTAAACCAATGATGGTGCTTAGAGCGACCACCAAATCGCAAGCGTTATCACGGATGCTACGGAGCCAAATCTTATGACCCCCTAGCAGTATTTGCCACTTACTCAAAACCAGCAAAGCGAACGCTAGCGGAGCCAAACCAGATCTGATTAACAAAACCAGAGCAATTACCAAACCAATGTTTGGCAAAAATGTAAAGGCAAAATAGTGAAGCGATTTTCCCACGTTAATTATTCCGTTAACTTGTAGTCGCTGCCAAGCGTTAGCTGAATATCGGGATGTGGCTGATTGGCGGGAGCCTGTTTACGTACGGCCTTAACGCCAAATCGTTTCTCTAGGTACTTAACAGTGTAGGGTTTTGCGCCATTGGTATAGTCAGTAATTACAGATTTCTGAACGTTCTTGACCTCTTCATCCGTAATAGCTTGGATTTTATAGCCATACGATTTAAGCAAATCAGCTGTCGCGGTTGCTATGCCTACTTTGCTGGTGCCGTTCGAAACATTTACGCTGGCTGCTTCTTTTTTAATGTAACCATCGGGCATAAGGCTTCGAACATATTTTTTAATTTCACTAAAATCCCCAGCTTTTGGCACCATAACGGCCGCTCCGCCAATATTAGATCCGGTTAAATAGTTGTCGGCGCTATCGTCCAGCCCTGCGCGGATTATTTTTTGGTCAGTGACGTCCTTACTAATCTTAGCCAGCTTAACGAGTTCATTTACGTTAAAATCGGTTTTTATGTCGTTTCCAATCCCGTTAAGTAGGCTATTTATTTTAACCGGGTTGGTTAGCGTACCAAGTGACAAAGCTTTATTTTTGAGGGCTATCATTATTTTTTGCTGTCTCTTTGAGCGATCAAAATCGCTAGTTGTATAACGCGAACGAGCAAATTTAAGTGCGGTATCTCCATCTAAAGAACGCTGGCCAGCCTCTATGTGAAAAGAACTATAACTATTAGTTGACTCGTCGGGGTACGAATAATCGTTAATCGTTTCATCAACAACTACCTCAACTCCGCCAACCGCTTCAACGGCATCACGGAATCCGCTAAAATCTAGTCGCGTGAAATAGTGGATTGGGATTCCCAGGTTTTGCGAAACAGTTTGCTTTAAAAGTTCCGGCCCCCCACCTTTGACATTATCACGCTCACCATAAACATGGGCGGCATTGATACGATCGTAACCGTAGCCTGGAATTCTGATGTAAAGGTCTCGCGGTACGCTAAATAGCGTTACATCCTTCGACAGCGGATCGAGACTTGCAATTTGGATAGTGTCGGCTAAATCTGCCGCTTGATGAGAAGCGTCACCCACTCCAATCAACAGCACATTTACGCGACCATCACCTTCGCCTTTGAGCTTTGTCGGGTCAATCTCATCTTGTAGTGCAACTGCACTATTACCTTTGCCACAAGCAAGAACTTTGCAAGAAGTTAGCGCCAAACGCGCCACAATTGCACCACCAACCAGCAAAACAGCACAACCGGTATATACTGCCAGTTGTTTCTTATTGGACGGGAGCAGTTTTTTTAATTTAGCAAACCGTTTTTTGACAGGTTTCGGGTGTTTGTCACTTAATGCAGAACTAATTACCGGTGGTTGAACATATTTGCTCGCAGATAGACCGGGTCTAGAAATTCGAGGCTTCTTCGCTCTCGCCACCCCATCAAGCATCCTTGGCTTCGAATAAAAATCTTGCTTCATTTTGTCTATACAGTATAGCCAAATTAGAGACAAGAGGCCATAGATTTTAGCCTAAATTTCCGCCTGATACCAAAACAACTTGCAATAATACGGACCAGCTGGGGTTTGCAGATATAAATGCTGATATACTAGCATTATGAATAACAACCCTCATCAGTATCAGCCACCCACAGTGCCCTCTTCACCACCAAAACCGAGCCCGGTAAAACCTCCAAAAAAGCGTGATTGGGGCACCCTAGGATTCATCGCTAGCCTAATTGCAGCAGTAACTTTTGTACTGTTTTTTATTAATCCCTATATCATGCAAACCTACCAAGTATTTGGTCAAAGCATGGAACCGACTTTGCACGAGAGCGATTATTTAATCATATCCAAGGTTGGTGCCAGCCTAGCCAAACTAGAAAACAAAGACTACTTGCCCCATCGGGGCGAAATTATTGTTATCGACAGCTCGCTAAACGGTAACCGACTAATAAAGCGCGTCATCGGCCTGCCGGGCGAGCGCGTAGTAGTAGATAGCGGCAAGGTAACGGTCTATCCGCGAGGTAGCGATGTTGGTTTCGATCCATACCAGCAACTCGGCATGCAACAAAGATTTGCCAGCGGTAGCGTTTCGACCGAAGTGCCAGAGGGCCATGTATTTGTAATTGGCGATAATCGCGAGGCTGGTGGTAGCTTAGACTCGCGCAACGAACTCGGCCCTGTGCCTACCGATAAAATAGTGGGCAGGTTGCTATTGCGCTTGTGGCCTTTCAGCCAACCGATTCATAATTGAAATAGATAATTCTCACAAAGTTTCTTGTTAGACCTCCTTTGTTGCCGAAGGAGCAAAACTCTCGAAGAGAATTTAATTTATTTCCCCGAATATTAAGGAGCGATTAAGCGACGTCCAATTCGGGAGCTTTTGTTACTTTTGGCTACAAAAGTAATTTAATAAAAATACTATTTAAAATATCTAGTAATTCTATCTAAGTCTTTATCGTCTTTATAGCGGATTACCAGACGGCCACCCTTAGATCGTGGCTCTATCATGACATCAGTTTTAAGTTTTTTACTCAGACTCTTTGTCGTATCATTCATAACTGCCGATGAACGCTTAGTTGGCTCGGCTGCGGTTTTACCGCGTTTGGCCTCGAGTACAAAATGCTCTGCTTGGCGCACAGTCCAGCCACGTTCAATTATTAACCTCAAGAGCTGTTGTTGTTTTGCCGGATCCTTGATGGCTAAAATCTGCCGAGCATGACCCTCGCCAATTTTCCCGGCTGCAATTGCCCGTTTGGCTTCAATGGGCAGGTTAAGCAGTCGAATTGTATTGCGAACGGTAAATTCAACTTTGCCTACAGCTGCACCAATAGATTTGGGTGTTTCGTTAAATTCATCAATTAACTTTTGGTAGGCTGTGGCTGTTTCTACTGCGTTAAGATCATCCCGCTGAAGGTTTTCTACCAGGGCAACCTCCATTTGTTGCTGCTCGCTGGCGCTACGAATAACCGCCGGCACAGTTGCTTGCTTGGCCAGCTTGGCTGCGCGTAGGCGTCGTTCACCCGCTATCAGCTGGTATCGCCCGGCTACAGCGCTCACCACCAGCGGCTGCACAATGCCATAGCGCTTTATCGATGCTGCGAGCGATTCCAGACTATCCGGCGCAAAATTAACCCTAGGCTGGTTCGGGTTAGGGTCGATTAAATCAATCTGCACCTCGTTTACATAAGCGCTCTCGTCTTTGCTTTTAGCTGTTGGGTCAAACTCTGCTTCTACCAGTTTTCTTGGTATTAAAGCGTCAAATCCTTTGCCTAGTCCTCTATTTTTAGCCGACACGTGCCACCACCTCCTTAGTTAGCTCTTTGTAACTGCGCGAGCCTTTACTCCACTTATCATACCGCGAAATTGGCTGTCCGTAACTAGGTGCTTCGGCCAAACGCACGTTTCGCGGAATTACTGTCTTAAACACCAGCCCCGGGAAGTGCTTTTGCACTTCTGCCCGAACTTGCGCCGACAGCGTCGTGCGCTTACTGTGCATCGTTACCACTACCCCTGTTAACTCGAGATTCGGGTTTAAGCCTTTTTTAACGAGTTCTACGGTTTGGAGCAACTGGCCCAGGCCCTCCATGGCGTAATATTCTGCCTGTACCGGTATTAGTAAATGGGTTGCCGCCGTTAGCCCATTCAGAGTTAGAATCCCCAAGCTTGGCGGGCAGTCGATAATTACATAATCATAAGCGAATTGCGCAAGTACTTTGTTCAATCGGAACTCACGGTGCTCTTCACCAACGAGCTCCACTTCGGCGGCGGCGAGTATAGGGTTAGCTGGCAGTAAATCGACATCAAACTCTGTCTGCACAATCGCCTCTTTGGCTAGTTCTGGCTTATGTAAGGCTTGGTAAATGCTGTATTTTAGCTCTGTTTTATCAACTCCAAGCCCACTCGTAGTGTTTGCCTGTGGGTCTAGGTCTACAACCAGTACTTTTTTGCCTTTAGCACCTATATTTGCGGCCACATTAATAGCCGTCGTCGTTTTACCCACGCCACCTTTTTGATTCGCAATTGCAATTATTTTTTGTTTTGCCAAAGCCACATTACCTCAGTTTTTACTGAGGTAATTCTAGCAGTTATTTAGCTATGGCTCAATGGCGCCTAGTTAGCGCCGACGCATTTGTACGCGTTTGTAAGCTGCACGACTTGTTGTCTTAGACCCTGGACCACGACCACTATTACCGCCGTGCGAGCGTCCAGTTTTTCCGCGTCCACCATATACATCACTTGGGCTTTTACTGTTGCTGTGTTCGCGTGGTTGAATACGGTGATGTGCGGGAGCTCGTGGATCTACCTGACTCCGGCGTGGCTTGTCCTTGGCTTGACGCCTAAAGGCACGGTTGGGTGCTGGCATACCAGGCTGTTCTTCAGGTTTATAGCCAGGGGCCAAGTGTGCCATAACTGCTGTCTCGCCTACTCCTTTTGGAATATTTCCAAATGGTTTGTGCCCTCGGATTTCGACAGTTGCTCCACGCTGTCTTCCTAGTGCTAAGTCTAAAATTTCTGCCACCCTAGGCGGTACATCACCAATTTTTCCGGTAGTAATGCCATTATAGCGATCAATCATGTCCTTAACGCTCTCGTAATTGAACTTGGTCGGACCGGCCAATTCTGTTAATTCGGCTATTTCTGTATCACTTAAAATACCCTCATGAGCGCCGAGTCTAACCTTATTACTTATATCTACACCATAACGTTCCCTAACTTGATAAATTAGAGCTCCGGCGGCCAGGAAGCCACGCTGACCGGCCAAATATTCATTCTTTTTATCGGGTTTGCCCAAGTTTTGGCCAAGCGCTTCGTCAGAGGCTAAGCCGGTAATAACAATGTCGCCGTCGATTAGTTCTGGGTGCTTTAATACCTCTTCATGCTCGGTTACAAAGTCGGTTATTTGCGGGTCGTCATCTAGAACATCTTGTTGCTGGTTAGCCATAAAGTCGCGCTGATAGCGCTCGAGAAAAGTATCGTGAATCTCAAACTCTACCCCATCCGGGTTAGAGGGTGCCGGTATTTGATCACCAGTTTTGGTATTGTGCGTAAATCCTACAGTATGTTCCATTACGCCTGGTGCTGATAAATATTCTGGGGCAATAGCAGCCGAAGCTGGTCCGTTTACGCCAAGTGCGGTAGCCGATGCTGCGCCTGAAATTTTTCGAGTTCTAGGGCTACCGTACTTTCTAGAGCTAGAGAGTTTTAGCATTAAGCGGGTAAGGCCTTTCGGCTCACCTTCTGCGCGTGCAAAATCTTCCCGGTTGGGGAATTCTTCCGGACGCAATGGTGATTCAGACGAACGCAGTCTAGTTTCTGGCATACCTTCTGGTAATACCAGTTTGTAGTTTACCGGCGCGGGAGCGTCTGGTTTTACTTCTACCGGTGCTGGGGCTTCAGGAGTCATTGTTTCTGCCATTTTTGTTCCTTTTTGTTTTTTAGTACATATTATTTTATGATACTACTACTCTAGCATACTTTTGCTTATTTTGCAATTTTATACTTATGCTGGCTCTCTTAATTCTTGAGAAGTATGGTTTAAGTCGATTTTAGCGATTCAAATACCTGTTCCCAATATTTCTCGTAAGCATTTCGAGTCCTGAACCTATTTTCACCTACAGTTGCCAATACATCGGCAGTATTCAACGCCCTCAAGATTCGCAGGACTCTGGCATTATTTCCTAATCGAGAAGCTAATTCGCTAGGTTGCAAATCCTGGTTTGCACCGCCTTTTCCTCTTGTAATATCTGATACTATGCCATCGTGTAAAATGGCTGCGGTAACTACCTGGATGTCTTCTTCGCTGAATCCCCATTCAGTCATTCGTTGGCGCGCAATATCAGCACTTGGCACATCGTGTGAACGATCTCTAGGGACTTTTTCATCTTGACGCCCAGTAGGTTTCCCAAAATCGTGGAAGAAAGTTGCTAATACTGCTAGCCGTCTGTCTGGCTTGTCTAGTGCTTCGTACTCTGGCAAAGATTTTAATATTTGTACTGCCTCTTTTATATGATTACCAAGTAAAACTCCATTGTGCTGATATCCTTCCTCGCTCGTTAGATTTTTCCAACCAGGAACTATATCTTTCAGCTCATCTGCATCTGCTCCTTCTTCAATCAATGTAACTGCCTGTCTACCTCTATCTGTAAGCTCCCCTGTATTTGAAGTTAATTCTGGATTAGATGAATTTGTTTCGGGCGCACTTGATACTACTGCTTCGAGCTCGCCAGTTAATTTAGTTGACGTTGATTCACTAAAGCCAGCCGCCCAATCAATTATGTAGTCACGTCTAGCTTTTAGTATTCGTTTCAGCAAGGCTCTATCGGCTAGTGGCAGGCGTACACTATCAACCTTTTCATCTATTACATCGTCAGTTAGTTTTTCCTTCATTATTTTTGCTTGCGCTTTTATATCAGCCTCAGTTAGACCAGGGTACATCTGTCTCATGCCAAGACCCAAGCGCTTTTTATCAACGCCAAATTGCACTTCACCGACTACCTCGCTAAATAGTTCTTTACGCCCACCTTGAGCTCGATATAGCAAACCTCCTCCAGCATCAACTCGCACTGTTTTACCGTCCACAACCATGGTATTTGCTTCGTTATATACGGCGTCCCAGTTAGCCAACAATGCGTCCATTAAAAAGCCGTCTTTGATGTCTGGGGCCGCGCCCGGTACAGCTTCTTCAATAATTTCTGACGCATGCCCATACGAACCATCCACCCACACAACCTGAGTCTTAGGGACGGCCAGCCCTCCTGCTTCATATAAAAGGTTACCTAGGTGCTCATTCCATATCTGATCTGTAGAATCCAGCCGTTCAAATTTTACGTAATATTTTACCGGCCCATCAACAGTCGGCACGGTAAACGTACCCCCTTCGTTACTACCCGCCTTCTCGCCTGTTTTTAAGGAATAGTCCCAAACAGCTACCGAGACAGATAAGTTAAGGTCGGCGCGTGCAGCATCGTACTCTTCGGGCGTAAATATTAGTTCGCCCTGAATGTCATATATTGGTATATAAATTCCATTTTCTAGCACTACTTCTTTGGCCTGAGCCAAAGTAACATCCTTATCGCGCAATACTATGCCACTTATTTCAGTAGCTGGCATACCACCAAACATTAGGCTGTGGTGGGTAGACCTACCCTTTACATGGTTCTGATCTGGCTGCCAGCTTGATTGTTCTCGGTCATACAGTAAATATATTCCAGAACCTTCTGTGACACCTCGACCCGTATAACCACCCGAAAGACTACCATCTAATTGTTCTTGTACGGTTTGCCCCTTGGCTAAGAAGTCCGATTCTAGCAAGGTGAAGTCCACGTGGAAAGGATAGCTGTCGTTACTCGCAGATTCACCCAATGCTTCACCCGGCAAATTACCGTTAAGGAGAACTAGTTCTAGGAAATCATTACTTGAACCGTGTACCCATTGTCCCGGCCTTAACTCTAGCTTATCCCGCACTAGAGCACGATTACGCTCGTCGGCGGCAGATTTACTGGTTTCATCACGACTTGTTTCGATGGTTTCTGCTAACCAGTACGCGAATAACAGTTTTTTCTGCATGCCGTTTAGCTGAGTTAGGGGCAGTTCTGTGAGGCTTTCAACTTCTGCGTCGCTCATGTCCTCTAGGTTGGCAACTCGACGTTTTTCATCTACCGAGAGACTCGTAAAGGGAACTGTAGCAAACTCAAAATCATCAGCAAAGTTTTCGACGTTGTTGCCCTCGGGGGTTTGGATTCTTACAATTTCCGTTACCCGATAGTCACTTTGGGCTTGGGCTAACTGTGAACCCAGCCTGGTTTCTGCAAATAAAAATCTCTGCTTCCAGCTCGGCACAGCCTTTGTGAAAATGGCTGTGATTTCGGCAATTCTAGCTTCTACATTGCCGTTGCCGAATATATCTGCAATAATTTTCTCTCTATTTGAGAATAAAGGCGCACCCGGCTCTAATAGACCAAGAAAGTCTTCGTTGGCAAAAATCCTTTTAAAGCTTTCGATTTCTGATGGCCTCAGTACTATGCGCTCTAAAATTTGCGTGCTAATATTCGATCTTCTAAAAGCAGCCCCAAAGCCGTTCTTGGAGTTTTTACCTAATAACTCATTGACTTCTACTATGGCTGCCGCCGATGCTTCGATTTGTTCCGCATTAACCTCTGCCCCAAGATTTAATCTAACTATGTGGGCAACGGCAGCAGCATATCTAGGGACAACAGATGGCTTGGTATCTAATAATTTTCCTAGGGATTCCTGCCATGATGCCCTGTGCATACTAGCCCAAACCAGCATTGGCTCATAAATATATTGTCCGCTCGTTTCTTCTCTGAAAGGAAGATAGTTAATGTAACCATTCTCTTCTAGTATTGTCTCCAGTTCAGAGAGTATTCGTTCTCGATCACCTTCCATCTCATAAAGCTGCTCTAGCGCCTTGGGGTCAAAAGAGAAATTATATTGTCTAAGCTCTTGTACAAACTGCACAACTTCCGGACGCTGGCTGAGCACTCGCATGACATCAATGTCTTCAACTTTAAACCCATAAAAACCCTCACTGACCTTAATAACAGCATCGATAATGTCTGGATTATCAGCTAACGCTTTAAGCAAGTCGAAGTTGCCACCGGCATCTCCACCAAATCGTTCGAACATTCGTGATTTGCTTTCTACAAACTGCTGGTACACCGAATACATAGCCTTAAGGTCGTATTTATTATCAACAATTTTACTAAGCGCATTTAGTGATTCTTCAAATTGCTCATTATCCTGATTAAGGTTTGAAAAGAATTTATATGCATCTGCCCGAATTTTTTCTTGCACTTTTTCTGGTAAATACCCGAAGTTATCAATCAAGCCTATTAGAAGTTCTTGGTTACCATAGTATGAATCGACATGGGCCATTCCCAATAATTCACTTGCGTATTCCACGTTGCTAACTGCAACGTTCATCATTTCGCTTCGGATGTCATCGATACCAAAGAGCTCAGCTAGTTTTAAGGCATCTGGTAGGTGGCCTATATCGAGTGCAGCCTCAACCGCTAATAGCTGAGTGTAGTTATCTACCTTGAATTCCCCGTTGCGCAGAATCTCATTAAGCGTATCTTCGAAGCGTGGGCTACTACTAGCTAGTTCCTTTAGACTTTCAATGGTGAACTGTCGTGCTAAAGCCTCATTGAGCTCGGCCTCTGTTAGACCAAGGGTTCTTATTATATTCTCAGGATCACCCGCTTGTGCGTTTTTTAGTTCAATTACGTGCGACGCCATAATCGCCCGATATAGAGACTCGTCAACTGGTAAAAGTTCGGCAAAAGCCAGCGCTTCTTCAGAACTTCTGCGACTTAGTAATTCACGTACACCGGCAGCATATATGCGTCTGCATTGCTCTAATGCGTCCTCATGACTATCAGCATTTTCAACAATCCGAAAAGACGCAACTATTAAGGAATTTACCTGGTGTTCATGCTCACCGTACCGAAGTGTTCTGCTTGGTAGAATTGACTCCATGAGCGAGAGTAATTTCACCGTATCCTCTGCTTCAAGCAGCTGTCTGGCTACAACCTCTAGCTCAATTCGGTAATGATAATCGCTAAAGAATGTCTCTACCTTGCGCTGGCCCAAAGCAATAGCGATATTTACAAGTAACTGATCAGCCTGATCAATCTCTTTAATTTCGCTAGCAACGTATGCTCCTTTTAGTTGATCTAGAATAGCTTCACTAAGATCATCGTAGCCGAGCTCATGTGCCAGCACCAAAGATCTTGACGCTTCGGCAATTCTTCTTGCCGGGTATGAGCCTTGTCTCTCTAGAATAGAATGTGTTCCAGATAATATGATACTGCCCACATCAACATCGAATTCTTGAAGTTGCTTGGCTACTCGATTCAATACCGTCTCGCTAGTATATGTATCCACATTAATGAGCGCATCAATTAGTAGCTCAATGTCTTTCAGATCTGGCGTTTTATTACCTGCCTTTGCCTGCTCAATGGCTTCATTGGTCCTTTTGCGCAAAACATCTTCCATTACTGCCTTAATTTCATAAGAGTCAATTTCTGACTGCGTAAGCGTTTCTATAGCACCATGCAAATTCCCTTCACCTATTTGATGATCCGCAATTTTTTTAACTAATCTTGCACGCGCATACTGGCTGTCAGCCGATGAACGACCAAGCATTCCTATGGCTTTTTCCGTTTGACCTAGCTCAAACATATCGACGCCAAAGTCCGAGCTATCATATGTGGATTCTCCAAATTCAGCCCCAACCTGTTCTTCTAATTTCTCAATGACAATATCTAACCCAGAACGATCGCCAAGGTCTTTTAAGTGATGTGCGATTTGTTTTAGCTCAAAAATTCTCCATCTACCCTCAATTAGTAGCGCTGCATCCATGGCCTCATGCAATGAAGATATGGCTTTATCTTTATCATTTAACTCATCGAATTTACGCGAGGCTGATCGCAATACATCACATTGAGCGTCAGCAACACCATGCTCCTTAATAAATGCAACAGCCGTTTCCGTAAGTAATCTTGCCTTATCAGCATTACCTTTTTCTATCTCGAAATCAGCTATGTCAATCAAATTGCGAGCATAAAGCGAGCTTAAGATGTCGCGCTCCTGTGCTGTTAATTCTGTGCTTAATTGCGTGCCAACAGAGTCTTCAACATCCTGAAGCAACTCTTGTTCGTCCATATTTCCAGCAATTACACTTAAGTCAACATATAATTGTGACCTAGGATTTTCCTCTGACTCCTCTACTAAATGATCGTCTAGTGCTTTTAACATGCTCCTAACCGTCGCTGGCTGGAGGTCAACTTGATACATTATAATTTCTTTGGTTGTAGGGTCGGCAGTTTGCAATAAGGCTGCTGCTTTTTTGCTTGCCTCGATTGCTTTTCCTTGCTCTGCCAGACCGTTTATTTCAGCTGCTTTCTCAACTACTTCATCTAGTATTCTTTGCTTTTCTTGTCGCTTTGCAATTACTGTTGCTTTAGCTTCACTAATTTCTTCTTTACTAAATCTATCGCCCCACCCAAGTTCTTTTCTTACATCAGGGTCGTCATCGGCAAGGTCATCAATAGGTGCAACTATTGATTCATCGCTATCAGCGCCACTTACAGCACCTCCAACAGCGACATCTCCAACCCCAACTTCTACTTCACTAAGCAAAGCAGTATCATCGCGATCTATGACATCACCAGTTATTCCCTCAACTGCTCCTGTCGGGGGAATATCGGCTACTGATCCATCAATTTTGGCTGGATCACTTGCAGCTACGTCTGCGTCGCCGTAAGTTACATCTTCGTCTATTGGTGAAAAGGGCATTTTTTGTTTCTCTTATGTTTACTCTTATAAATTTAGCGCTTTACCTCTAAAAACACAAACAGATTTGGTAGAAATAGTTATACTATTTAAAGTGGATGAATTAACACAAAAAGCAGTGTCTGTTTTAAAAGCGAATGATCGTGGGAGTTACACTGTGCCCTCACCAAAACTCTACCCACACCAATGGCTGTGGGATTCGTGCTTTATCGCTATTGGTCTGCGTCATCTTGACGCACGTCGGGCTGCTACAGAGATTGAATCGCTGTTCCGTGGCCAGTGGCAAAACGGCATGCTCCCACACATTACCCTCCGTGAGGATTCCAGTTACTGGGCCGGGGCTGGCTTTTGGCAGTCCGATGTCTCGCCAGTAGCACCTAAAGACGTTGCTACCTCCGGCATCACCCAGCCACCGGTGGTTGCAATTGCTGCGGAAAAAGTTGCCCAAAAGCTGCCAGAGGCCGAGGCCCACGTGTTTTTAAAACAGCTTTTCCCTAAACTTCTTGCCTACCATAACTGGCTGTACCGCGACCGAGATCCTGAAAGTAGCGGTCTGATTGTGCTAGTTAATGCCTGGGAATGCGGTTTTGATAACACCCCGCCGTGGATGCGTACTATTCGTTGGATGTCGCCCTTATGGATATCAACTCTACTAAAAATGCGCCTGGATGGTATTCTTACTAAGCGAAGGCAAGATACTAAAACCGTTCCACCGGAACAACGCATTACCAATATTGAAGCACTGAAACTAGCCCACCTCGCCTACCTCCACCGCCAGAACGGTTACGACTCACGAAGAACCATTGCGACCAGCCGCTATTGCGTTGAGGATGTTGGGTTCAATTCAATCCTGATTGCCGCCAATAAAGCGCTCGTGCGCATTGCCAATGAGATTTCCGAAGACATTCCTAGCGATCTGAGCTATCGTTTTACCCAAACCGAGAAAGCCTTGGAGCAGCTATGGGATGAAAATAGCAGCATGTATTGTTCACGTAATTTCAGCAGCAAGAAGCTTCTACGCCAGCCAACTATATCGGGGTTACTCCCGCTTTTTAGTGGTGCCATTTCAAAAGAACGAGCTGATAAGCTCGTTCTTACTCTTTCCAATAAAGAACAGTTTGGTGCCAACTTCCCCATTCCAACTGTACCTACATCTTCACGATATTTTAAAGAGAAATGCTACTGGCAAGGACCCGCCTGGATAAATGCCAATTGGATGATCACACAAGGCCTGAAAGAGTACGGACATATTGAAAAAACCAATGAAATTAGGCAAAAGAGCCTTCAGCTAGTGAACAACAACGGCTGTTATGAGTACTTTTCCGCACTTAGCGGTAAGCCACTTGGCGCTAGCGACTTTAGCTGGACTGCAGCACTTATAATTGACTTAATGAAGTCCGACTAGTTTAATTATTATGCAAAATTAAGCAACGGTAGCATTTGCCGGCTCGAAACTATCATTTTGAACAACAAGCAGATCCAAATCACTAGTAGTAGGGTGTATTTTGGCAACAACGCTGTGATTGCCAATAAGCTCAAATATTATAGCCGTTTCACCGAGTTCAATTTGCCCATCACTATTAAGCAAGTCTGCGTTTATGTCACCTTCACCAAGCGCACTGTATAAATGCTTAAGAAATCGATGAGTATCCTCGTTTCTTGCTAATTGACCTTCTTTTATTCCGTCGTCGCTTGGAAAATGCACAACGCCAATGCCAGTTTGACCATTGAATTCGCCTGTGCCAACATGCTCAACTACTTGCCGTACCATACTTAATGCATATTCGGGCTCATGATAATACGCTCGGGCAAGAGCGCCCGATACGACATCAATTAGACGTACTAAACCATCCCGAACCTCATCAGATTCAGTACTCAACAAGAACTCATCGAGCTCTACGTGCATCGAATCACCAATAACACTGGCATTCCACTCAACAAAATGCTCATGATAATTTATAGCTGGCTGCAGATTTTCTGGCATTTATTCCTCTGTGATCACTTAATATAACGATATTATAACAGCTATTTGTAGTTGTTGCAATATTGTATTTTATTAGAATCTATATAATGTAGGTTTAACTTAGTGATCGTATAAATTTCAAATCATCACAAATCAGCCTAGGCATTAAAAAGTGCTCCTTCACATAGTCATGACCATATTTACCCATTGCTTTGGCTTTGGCCGGGTTGTTTACAAGCTCTACCATGTATTTAGCGGTTTCTTCGACATTTTTAACCAAATAGCCACTTTTTCCGTGCTTAATTTGTTCGGGAATTCCACCAATATTACTGCCAACCACCGGGGTACCAGCCCATAACGCTTCCGTTACAGTTAATCCGAAACCCTCACGCAGGGATTTTTGGATAACAACGTTCGCCTGTGTCTGAAAAGCGTGTACTTCGTGGGCATAGGCCCGACCGGCAATAATAAAAACATCCTTGTGCCCAGCTGTTGCTTCATTAATTGCCTGTAACATATGGGCAGCGTCTCTAGGCGTATCAGCCGGTAACGCTCCAACTAGCGCCAACTGCAGATTAGGAATTTCTTGCTGGGCCAGCTTCCACGCCATTATTACACCCAGTGGATCTTTCCACTGATCAAAGCGTGATATCTGCACGGCCAAGGGCTTTGAGGTATCTATACCAAAGCTCGCTACAATCTGTTGGCATACCTTAGCCGAAAGTTTTTGGTTCTTCGAGCTGAGCGGATCAATTGCCACCGGTATTATAGCGGTATTTTTGTGTTCCAAGCCGGGAATAGCGTATTTTTTTAACGTATATATTAGCCCGTCATACGGCCTAAGCAGTTCACTAAATTTTGCCGTTAAATCACGAGTTGCATGCTTACTATCGATATGACAACGCCAAATCCATTTTGACTTTTGATTCTCACTCAAAAAAGATAACGCAGCGGCAGGCTGAGGATCGTGGATAAAGATATAATCGTAGGGTGCATCAGCTAAATCTTTGGCTATCTGCCGATTAACACTTAGGTATAAACTCCACTGCGATTCAGATATTTTGCTCTCGTCTCCCTGTAATCCATCGTGTATTCGCTTTGTAGTCGCAAAGAATTCCGGACTGGCATTTAATACTTTCCAGTCCGCTTTTAATCCCAAATCGCGAAGAAGAGCTACCTCGGAGCGTAGGATTTCATCAACCCCTCCGCCGTGCGCAATAGAATTAATATGTAAAATTCGTTTGCCCTTAAGTTGCTTGGCTAGCTCTTTTACCTCTGTATATAGTTTTGCACCTATAATTTCCTGATAGTTATCGAAGCGTTTTGGTTTTAGCGTAACTGTTTTAAGCATACACTTCAGTATCAAGTATTATGTATCACGTATCAAGCATTCTGAATTCGGGTTCACTACTTTCCGCTTACTACTTAGCTACTAAAATTACGAGATATTCGTAATTTTGATGCGGGTGTATTTTTGGCGGTGGCCGGTTTTTACATTTACACGCTTTTTCGCTTTGTAGCGAAGAACGTGGATTTTATCGCCCTTAACGGATGGCTCAACAACTTCAGCCTTAACAGAAACGCCTTTGACTGTGGGCTGACCAACTTCTACTTTTTTATCATCAAAAGCCAGCAGTGGCTCAAAGTTTAATGAATCTTTTCCGGCAGCTGCCGGATCAAGAAGTTCAACATCTAGCTCTTGGCCAGACTCAACCAAATATTGCTTTCCACCGGTTTCGATTACTGCATATTTCATAGTGTTTTATTGTAACACATCAGAGGTTATCGGCAACTTTTAATGGCAAGAAATTTCTATTTCTTCTCTGCCCTTACTTCTGTAGGCAAAAGTATCAATGATTTTTATTAAATCTACTTTATAACCAAAGTAGCCAAAGTTTCCAGCTAGGACGAAAACTCTATCTACATTAGCAATCATTCACTACAGGAATCTGCGGAACTCCTCACATGCGCTCGTCAAACAGTCCTCGATTCTTGTTGTTCATTCAAATAATCTAGATCGGTTTTCTTTATAGCTGGAGAATAATTAGTTAAATCCGAGTATTGGAGAATGCAGAGGGAAGAGGGTTTAATTTTAGCGAATGAAGCTGAGGACTGTGTGATGCGCCTTAGGCGCAGAGTTCCGCAAGCTCGTTAAAATTAAACCATTGACCATCTGTAATTCGACCTACTCGGTCGCTTTTGTTACTTTTGGCGACAAAAGTAATTTAATAAAGAGAATTTGCTGACAAAAGTAGTTTTAGAAAAGAAACTACTGTTTTACTGATACTGTTTTGGTATTGTGTTGGGTTGCCAGTGCATACAGCCCAAAGAAAGCACCCGTATAAAATAAGTCGCCAAGTAGCGTCCAGCGGAAGAATGGCAACGCCATTATGTAACTTTGGGCCAGCCCGGCTAAATTTGGCGCATACATTCCGGCAGCCCAGACGCCAAAGTTGGTGATTATAAAGAACTGAATTGAGGCAAAAATCGCAGCAGCAGCTGTATTCCCTAAATTCTGATGTCGCTTGAGCCACCAGCCAATGACGGCCGAAAGCACAAAACTACCCCACACGTAGATGGTTGTTGAATGAGCCAACTGCAAGGGTGAGTAGAATTGATCAAACGTAAATAACTGGGAACTAAAGGGACGCACATATAGCAGTAGATAATCTGACACCACCATCACCAGCAGTGGTATAGCTATGGCCCAACGCTTGCTTAAATACACGCCGGCGAAAAGGGCCGTTGCTGTAATTGGCGCAAAATTTGGCACGTGCGGGACCAACCGCAGTAGTATACCGCCGATTATGATCGCCCAAATTAACGTTTTGTTCTCTCTCATTGCTTTCCC
>CAZBQI010000007.1:0-46465 GCA_964494105.1 uncultured Candidatus Saccharibacteria bacterium
GCTTTGTATATCACGCCTAAAAGGGCCAATTCGATCTACTATCAATAAAACTCATCGACTTTCTAATGCATTTAGATCAATCCGGCACTATCCGAATATGGGCGATGCAATCGAGGCCTTCAAGCGTGATACCAAGCGTATTGAGAGAGCAACCAACCTTATAAAGAAATCCAAGATAATTAAATCCGACATCAAGCCAAAAAAAACTAAGTAAATTTTGCTTCTACCGCCGATTGATTAATGCCGTTTTGCACGCTGGTATACCCGACCCTTTCGAGCATCGATTTCGCCTGAGCCGAGCGACCACCACTCCGGCAATAAACTACCAGATTAGATGCTTTTGAAATTTTGCTGAGTTTACTTGATCCTTTGGCTATATCACCCAGGGGAATATTTACTGCTCCGGCAACGTGTGAAGTGGCGAATTCGTTTGGCTCACGAACATCAATAATTAGTGGCTTTTCGTTCATGTCTTTATTGTACTATTTGAGCGGCATTGTGGAACCGAATTTATAGTATAATGAGTTTGAAAATATAGGAGAATTATATGTCTATCAAAATTATAATAGCTATTGTTGTCACAGTTATCTTAATGTCAGGAGCCGGCATTTGGCTTGCTTCCCGCTCCAATAATACTAGTGAGCAATCTTCGAGTGCTACCCAGGCAACACCGGATGCTAAAACCGAAAGCTCTATGAACGAAATCATTGCTAGTGGCAAAGCTCAGGAGTGCGACATGACCTATTCGGGCCCCAACGGTAGTGGAAACGGTAAAATATATACCGACGGTAATGGTCGCGGACGCTACACTTTTAGCGGTACAAGCGAACAAGGTAATACGGGCGAAGTAAATCAAATATTAAAAGATGGCAAAGCTTATGGCTGGTTTCAAAGTAGCTCCCAGACCATTGGTTTCGTTTTTAATACATCCGCCAACTCCAGCTCCAGAACAACTGGCGGCGGCCCCGGGCCAAACGACCGATTTTCTATGACCTGCAAAAGCTGGAACGTTAACGAATCAACCTTTGAGTTGCCAGCCGGCGTTAACTTCCTTGACGCAAACGCATTGAATCCGGCAAGCTAATACCTGTTTTTGCTTTCATCAGATTGATACGGGCTTAAATCTTCTTGCGTAGGTCGGCAATATGCTTGACTAGATTATTCCAGCCTAATTGGTGATCTTCTTTGTAGTTCGATGGATGGCGCCGTAGCGACAGCGCTTCTTTAATAACTGCCTGTGCCAGCGAAGACAATCCGCCCCCACTGTCTTCACAGTTAGAGATTGCATAGGCGGCCTCACGAATACTTAAAGAACCTTCGTTTTTTTGATAAATAACTGCAAAACAGAAATTTAAAAACATCTGTGGTTTCTTATCGTTGCTGGCAGTATCGAAGTTCTTTTTCGATTGAACGTAATCTTTATTAGTTATCTGCGCAGGCTTACGGAAATCCGCGGTTTCTTCGTTGAATATCATATTTTTATAATTATAACATATCGCTACTAATTTTTCCATTTGCAGATACGCCGGCCACTATATTTGCGTTTTTTTATATTGTCTGTTACAGTATAGTAAATTGTTTAGATGAATATAGGCTTTTCCTAATTATTGCTTAGTGTTCGTTTTGAATAATTGAGCATTAATTAATAAAAAAGGAAATAACCTAAATGCAAAATTCATATAGATCCCGCCAAATGGGGCGGACTCAATCTAGTTCTAGATTTCAACCTAATAGGCGTTACGGCGGTTCTCGTCGTGGGCCGGCCAAGCAGAATATTAACCCAGCTAGATTTGTTAAGAAGGCGACGGCCGATACTGCTCCGATTGTTGAGATTGTAAATTCATTCAGCGACTTCCAGCTAGATGAGCGCCTGCTAGCCAATATCACTCGCGCTGGTTTTAACGCACCTTTGCCGATTCAAGATCAAGCTATTCCGCATGCCCTTGATGGTCGTGATGTTATTGGTCTGGCAAACACCGGCACCGGCAAAACTGCAGCCTTCTTGATACCAATTATCCACAAGCAACTAAAGGCCAGACACCAAACGCTAATTATGGCTCCAACCCGCGAGCTAGCGATACAGATTCAAGATGAATTTCGAAAGCTGGCGACCGGTCTTGGCCTATATAGTGTGCTTTGTGTTGGCGGTCAATCGATGTATCGTCAAAAAGAAGGCTTAAAACGCAACCCAGAATTTATAATTGGTACACCGGGTCGTCTAAAGGATCTGGCTGACCGCCGATTATTGCGCCTCGACAATTGTCGCTCGTTAGTACTCGACGAAGTTGACCGAATGGTAGACATGGGCTTTATAAACGATATTCGGGCAATATTAGGGTTGCTACCAACCGAACGCCAATCGCTATTCTTTACAGCCACTATAACGCCAAAGATTGAAACCATCACCCATACCTTTTTGCGTGATGCCATCCGAGTATCTGTAGTAACTGGCGAAACTGCCGATAGCATTGAGCAAGATGTTGTTAATGTGCAAGTTGGCGAGAACAAATTCGACAAACTGCACGAAATTCTAACCAAAGAAGAAGTCGGCAAAACTCTAGTGTTTGGCGAAACCAAGCACGGAGTTGAAAAGATTCACAAAGCACTCAGCGAACGTGGCGTGCGAAGTGTATCTATTCACGGCAACAAAAACCAAGGCCAACGCCAACGGGCACTATTGCAGTTCCGCAGTGGCGAGGCCACGGTAATGGTAGCTACAGATGTGGCTGCTCGCGGGCTTGATATTAAAGAAATCAGCCACGTTATTAACTTTGATACACCAAATAGCTACGAGGACTACATTCACCGCATTGGCCGCGCTGGACGCGCTGGCAATAAGGGCTACGCCCTTACCTTTGTCTAGACAATTCACGTTAGCTTCTTGCCAGCTTTCAAATTGAGTTGTTAGGTCGACATATTTATATCTAGTAGTATATTTATATGCTATTAGCAGTTCTTTATACGCTACTTTTCGGATATTTAATCTGGCGGCTGGCAAAGCTATTGCCATTAGAATTAACCAAAATTGAAGTTATATCTAGTGTTTCGATTTTAACGGTGCTGTTGTCCGGCTGGTTAAGCTTCATTAGCTGGTCTGCGTTTGGTCGCGTTGGAGGCGGCATAGCTAGTATCTTTTTGTTAGTATTTGCTATTGGATTAATCGCCCTACTGCGCCCAAAAACCAAGTTAACTGTGCTGTCGGAGCCATTGCCACAAAGCAAAGTTTTACGCTGGATTTATTTAGCTGGTTGGTTTTGGTTGTTAATACTTTTTGGCTGGCTGACTTATACCCACTACCTGATGAATGGGACAGGCGGGTGGTATTCGAGTGGCTATACCTGGGGTGATTTGCCTTTACATACAACTTTGGTCAGTTACTTTGCCGAGCAACCGCGCCTGAGCCTTAATTGGCCGCTGTATTACGGTGCCAAAATGTTTTATCCGTTTATTACTGATTTAGCATCGGCTCAGTTATTATCTTTTGGCGCATCTTGGCAATTCGCCTTGGGTATGCCTATGTGTTTATGTGTATACCTGTGACTATTTTGATTTCAACGTGGGCTCGAAAAAGCTGGCAATGGGTGGCGGCCATATTGGCAGTTTTAATTATTATAACTCCCGGCGGATTAGCAGTTTATCGAGACACAAAACTGCAATGGCGATTATTTGATAAAAACGATTTGGCGGTTGCCGAATACATAAAAAACAACACAACGACCAATGCTGTAATTCTGACTTCTCCGTTGCATAATCATCCCGTAACCGCGCTAAGTGGGCGACAAGTTGTAATGGGTCATCCGGGCTGGCTATGGACATACGGATATGACACATCAGCAACTCAGGCAGATCTGACAGTTATGGCAAGCGGCAGTGATGAGGGTTTTGCAAAAATGCGCGAATATAATATTGACTACATCGTTATTTCTAGCCAAGACTCAGATGACTACAGCTTTAACAAAGCTGAAATAACTAAGCGAGCAAGTCTTATTAATCAAGTTGGCACTTATTCTATATATAAGCTACCCTAATCTAGCTTTGGATTATAAGAATCTCCCAAGCGTAATTGCCTAAGAAGGTCGTATTGTTCTTTATAATTTACGTTATAATCTACGTATGAAGTCAAATGTATTTATTTTTCATGGCACCGAAGGTCACCCACAAGAAAACTGGTTTCCTTGGCTCAAGGCTAAATGCGAAGCAGTTGGCGCAAGTGTTACTGTGCCCCAGTTCCCCTCACCCCCAGTTGTACCGGCCAAGATAAGTGAGTGGTTTAACGTATTTAAGCAATTCGAAGATGATATTACCGAAAACACCATAATTGTTGGTCATAGCCTCGGTGGCGTTTTTACTTTGCGAGTATTAGAAAAGCTAGAGCATCCCATTAAAGCGGCATTTCTGGTTGGTGCACCAATTGGCGTTAAGCCTATTTTAAACTACGATCGCGATAGTAGTTTTAGTGGTTTTAATTTTGACTGGTCTAATATAGTAAATAAGGCAAAGTACTTTGAAGTTTTTCAGTCCGATGATGACCCCTACGTATCGCTGGGCAATGGCAAAGAGCTGGCAAGTAGTCTTGGCGTAGATCTTACCTTTGTTCGAGGTGCCGGACACTTTAATAAGAGCGCTGGCTTCACGTCGTTCGATTTACTTTGGAAAAAACTCGAACCCTTACTGTAAATAGCAGTGCGTATCAGATTAGCTAAGTTGCTTTGTCAATAACTATCATCCTGTCGATAGCAGGATCATAGATGTGCCTGCCAGATTCCGGAATCATGCGTAATTCGGCCTGGGGCGGCAAATCGTATAGTCTAAGTTCACGCTTTCCTCCGTCACAAACAGCAGGACAGAGAATACCTATTCCGCTTTCATCTAGTACACGATCCACTTCTGTGACTAAGCCAACAACTTCATCGTAATCTGCATAGAACGGTGAGGCATTTAGAGAAATGACTGTTTTGAATTTTCCATCAACAAAGGGCAATTTTGCACCTTCGGCCGCAACAAAAACACCTCGGTCTCCTTTTTCGGTCAATCCATCTCGCATGCGTGAGGCTTTTTGTCCTAAGTGCACACTAGTTGAAACTACCTGCAAGTCCGGACGTACTAGCAGTAATTCTTTGGCAAATGTAGCATCCTTACCGGTTCCTATGTCTAGAACTGGACCCTGCAAACTCATAACATCTATGCCTAGGGCAGACTCATAAGTATGGAGTCCTTCATTAGAGAGATTGCTCATGGCTTTGCGTTCATATGGTGTAAGTTCTCGATCTCCACTTAAAACCGCTAAGAATTCTTCGTGCACTCGTTGAAGGGTTTCTCTTGGATATTGGCACAGAGCAAGAATACATTGCCGCATGTAAAAATCGTCAGCTAGCTGATCCCCAAGAATTGCGTGCATATCTTCCCACATAGCAAGCGATCCACCACCATGTATTGCCATGTCCTCAGGAGTATAACCAGCTACAACATCGACTGCATTAACAACATTGACGCGCATAGCTGGATCGGCGCGTAAAAACAGATTAGTAACTTTTGAATCTATGCCGTTTTCTACGGTGAATAAGGGCGACTTCTCTGTCATTTATATATTATGTAACTTTTGATATTTTGAGTCAATACTCAGATTATGAGTTTGTAACCATTGCTCGACTTATTCTGTACTCTATGGTATAGTTATTACAGCAAGTTATTCTTAACTTTATCCGCTTTATTTATAGCCTTTTAACGAACGCTCATTTTATCTCGGTTACTGCAGGGGACCCTTGTCCACACAATATATTAATGAGCTAATAGAAAGGCTTAAACAAAATGGCAACTAAACTATATGTAGGAAAACTTTCCTACTCAACAACGCAAGACGAATTACAAAAACTGTTCGAAGAGCACGGCAAAGTGCTTAGCGCGCAGATAATTATGGATCGTGACAGCAACCAATCTAAAGGTTTTGGCTTTGTCGAAATGGAAGAAGACAGTGTTGCACAAGCTGCAATCAAAGCACTTGACGGCCAAGAAGTTGGCGGACGCACCATTATCGTAAATGTAGCTCGTCCAAAAGAAGATCGATCAGGCGGCGGATACCGCTAGACCTACAGCTAACTAGCTAAGGAATTTCAATGATTACCAAAAAGCTCGGCACGGCCGTACTACTCTATTCATCTGCCCAAAAACTGGGTCTACAGCCAAAGTGGCTAGTCAGGAATGGCCCTTTCACCATCAACACGCCTAACGGTGAGAAATACGTAAGCTACGCCCGTAGTTCTCTTAATTCACACGTAAGCGCCGGTATTTCGACTAATAAGCACCACACACGGGTTATATTGGGTCGTCATGGATTGCCCAATATCCCATACACCAAGCCAAACAATATGGCTGAGGCATATGAGTTTTTGCTAAAACACAAAACTATTATTGTTAAACCGGTTAGTGGTGGTGGAGCTAAAGATATTCGGGTAGTAAATGACATCTCCGTGCTAGAAGGTGTGAATGTGCGTAAGTACATTTTTGAAAAATACGTAACGGGTAAGGAAATGCGCTATCTCATATTAAACAACAACGTGATCGCCGTTCACCAAAGCGAGTATGGAGTTTCGGTAGAAGCCGACAGATACTTGGAGCGAATTTCTTTTTCAAAACCTATGTGGGACAAAGAGCTTACTAGCTTGTCACTGAAGATTGCTCGAATTTTGCGCCTTAAATTTATTGCGGTAGATTTTCTAATAAACGAAGAAGGTGAACCATTTGTGCTCGAAGTTAACACCAACCCCGGACTCAAGTGGTTTCATGCACCAACCAGCGGACCACCAGTAGATGTCGCCTCGATGTTCTTGCGAGCAATAATTTAGCGACTACGGTTTTTCTTGCGTTCGTTCTCGGTTAGGAATTTTTTACGCATCCGAATGTTTTTCGGGGTTACCTCTAGCAATTCGTCATCTTCAATAAAATCTAGCGCTTCTTCTAGTGAAAGCTCAGTGTAGGGCGTTAACTGCGTAGTCATATCGGTACTCGCCGCTCGCACGTTGGTGAGTTTCTTTTCTTTACAAATGTTAATTTCCATATCATCACTACGGCGATTTAAGCCTATGATCATGCCTGTATAAACCTTGGCTCCAGGTCCGACAAAAGCGGAGCCCCGATCCTCTAAGTTCTTTAAACTGTAGGTTATAGCAACGCCGGTTTCAAACGAAATAAGCGCGCCGTTGCGAAGTTTCTGCAAGGGTGCGCCCAGTTTGTCATAGCCAACCAGCAGGCTATTTAAAATAACCGTACCCTTAGTGGCTGTTAATAGCTGGCCACGCAGACCAAGCAGTGCTCTGGTAGGAATTTTATATATTATCTGGCTAGAGCCTTTGGCTGTGGGCTCCATACTTACCAGTTCGGCTCGGCGTTTACCTAATTCACTGGTTACTGCCCCGCTATACTGCTCTTCTACCTCTATAATCAGCTCCTCAATCGGCTCCAGCACCTGAGCGTCCTCTTCTTTTGTCACCACCTGTGGCCGACCAATCTCGAGTTCAAAACCCTCACGTCGCATCGTTTCGATTAATACCGATAAATGAAGCTCTCCCCTGCCTGCTACCAAAAACTGCGTTCCGAGCTCCTCGACTCTTAGGCCTACGTTCGTTTCAAGCTCCTGCTTCAGGCGATCCCCAATTTGGCGCGAAGTAGTGTATTTGCCCTCTTGGCCGGCGAAGGGTGAGGTATTTGGACCAATCGATATTTGTAGTGTCGGCGCTTCGATTTCCATGCTTGGTAGAGCTTCGGGCTTATTCGGATCGGCCAGTGTTTCGCCAATCTGGGCATCAGCGATGCCGGTAATCCAAACAATATCACCGGCACCTACCACTTGCTCTTCTTGGCGCCCCAAACCCTGCGCCACAAATAACTTATCGGCTTTTGCGTTATTTAGATGATCACCCTCCTGGATCAAAACCAAGCTATCGCCAGAATTTATTTTGCCACGACGAACACGACCAATCGCATATTTACCCTGGTAGTTATCCCAATCAAGCGACGTTACCAACATTTGAAATGGTTCGTCAGTTTCGACCTGCGGTGGCGGAACATACTTAATAATTGCCTCGAATATCGGTTTTAAATCACCCGGGGTATTGATATCGCTCGGCATTTCACTGAAGGCTTTGCCGTCGCGCCCTAGCGCATAGTAAATTGGAAAATCGAGCTGATCGTCACTAACGGCTAAATCTAGAAATAGGTTCGAGGTGGCGTCGATAACGTTTTCGATTCTTACATCGGGTTTATCAATTTTATTGATGACAACGATTGGCTTAAGCCCAATTTGCAAAGCCTTTGAAAGCACAAACTTAGTTTGTGGCATTGGGCCTTCTTGGCCGTCAATGATAAGCAAGCAACCGTCTGCCATATTCAGTATTCGCTCTACTTCGCCGGAAAAGTCAGCGTGGCCGGGCGTGTCAATGATATTGATTTTATAGCCTTCGTACTGAACAGCGGTGGTTTTAGCACGAATTGTGATGCCACGTTCTTTCTCCAGATCACCACTATCCATGATTAAGTTCTGGCTCATCTCGGCCTGATTGTCACGGAAAGCTTTTGATTGCTTGAGCAAGCCGTCAACCAAGGTAGTTTTACCATGGTCAACATGAGCAATAATAGCGATATTTCGAATTTTGTCGGGGTTTATCATATATAAACAATCCGCCTTTGATTATAAGGCGGACCTTAATAATACTTATTATACATTCATTGGGCTAAAAAGTCTATCCCTGCCGATTCTATATCTTTTACTTTTGTAAAGAAATAATAATTGGATCTGGGGCATATGCGCTCAAGTCCAGTCACTAAAACTGCTTTGTTATACTAGTTTAAGTTTTCTACCTCTTTACCATGAACCGTCACAGCGAAAATGACTAAGACGTCGACCACAATGATTGCGGCTGACCAGAATGGATAAATCGGCATAAATGCCAAATGCAAAACAGCACTAGACAACGCCACTAATACAGCTACGATTCGTCCGTAAGCTCCACCTCGAGCCAATGAACTGGCAGCTAGCATCGCCAACAATCCTACCAGCAGATGCACTAGACCCCACTGCGTATGATCCAGTAAGTATATTCCGGTACCTGTAAATACTGCTGTGTGCTTAAACATTGCAACGAATCCGGATACAACACTAAAGAATCCGCCAAGCATGAGCATGAAGCTAGCAAAGCCAACCCATCCAACCCAGCCTGTTACTTCTGTATTTTTCTTGGCCATTTTTTACTCCTTTTTTATAATAATTGGTACCAGCATATCTCTAATGGCGTTATTGGTCAATTTAGCCCGTAATGCTGTTAAATCCGGCTACACGCCGTCTTCTTCAACCACAAACCGCAGTTTTTTGCGAAGTGCTGCAACGTCTGTCTCAAATTGTTGCTTGCTTCGATTTGATAAAGTTATTTCAAAAATCGGATCGCCATTGTTGCGAGCAAACTCTACTTTATCCCCAATCTTTATATCTTGGTTAATCCACACAAATGATGGCAATTGCTGAACCGCATCAACACCCCAGATTTTTTTTAACCGACCTTCTTTTGAAGCATAAATCTTCATCACAGCTGTGTATTTTTTTGCTTTTCGATTTAGACTTGGCTCTAGGCCGGCCCGATTAAGGATGTCATTCATTATGTGATTAATCCCGTAAGCAAAATTATAGATGTCGTGACGATAGCCACCAATCCTGGGACCAAGCTCGATTAGCTTCCATCCACTCGTAGTTTTCATAAGTTCAACATGGGCAGTTACTGATTTAAGCCCCAAGGCCCGGCAAGATGATTCGGCTGCCTTATAGGCTTGGCTTACTTCTGCCCGGCTCAGACCGGCCGGGGCGGTCTGCATATAACCAAAGAAGTCATCGTAGCCAACCCGATAACCCGTTACCACCTTTACGAGTGGTGTGTGGAAGAATTCTCCATTCTTTGAAATATATGTATCGACTGTATACATATCACCATCCATGAAAGATTCGACCAGCACCGAGGGTCTTTGTCGCTTAATCCAGCGGTCATAGCCGGTTTTGATTTCTTGAAACGTTGTAACAAGATTGCGCTCAAGCTCAGTTCGATTACGCGCTAAACTTACCAGCAAACTACCTTCCAGGCCCGAGGGTTTAATAATTAATGGGTAGGGAATATTCGCTTCGATTTGTTTAATTGTGCGTTTCTTTGCATTGGAAATCTCCATATATTTTGGCACCAGCTCTGGGAATTTAGCTTCAACCATTGCTCGCATGTGCTTCTTCTCGGTAGCCCAAACCAAAGATTCCGGTAAGGGCAAATCAAGATGATCAAACAAAGGAATTGCCTTCTTTAGTTCAAGAATCGAGTTTTCGTACTGTGAGGTTATGGCGACTATGCGGTCCATATAGGGCCCCAAAACTTTACGCACTGTACGTGGCTTATCAAAGTTAGCACTTAGTACCGTCACCATGTCCTCAAGTACATATTGGCCATTACGCTCAGTAATCGCCGCCTGGATACGCTTGTCAACAAGCACAATCGGCTCAAACTTTTTACCGGTTAATTTAGCATATTCTTCGAGCGATTCAAAAGTAGCCGGTCGAATCGCATTAATAAACAGTACGACGTTCTTCTTGGCCACGTTATCCGCCCTTTATCTTAATTACTATAGACTCTCGAACCTGTTCGCTATCTTTATTTAGCTGTTCTAAATTTTGATGTGCCACGACTGCCCGGACAGGCGCCATTCCGCCGTTGCGACTGTGTTTGGCAAAACTGCCCGGCTTCGATTTCATATCAATTCGAGTTACGCTCGGGTGAGCCTTAGCTTCATCGAAGCCACTAATGCCATCGATTACCCCTTCGATGTCAGCAAATATATATAAAGCATTTACGTGTTTAGTTTTTTCACTGCTAATAACTGGCTCCAGGCCAATTTTAATCAGTAATTCGTTATAGGCGTGATCGATACCGTAGCCCTGCTCGTAAATGTCTTGGCGTAACCCACCCGCTCGAGGACCAAGCTCAATCACCTTCCATCCATTGGCTGTATGAAAAAGTTCAATGTGCGCAACGCTGTTGCGCAATCCTAAGGCGTGAATCGCCTTTGTCGCAACTTTTTGCCCTTCAACTAGGTCTTCCGGGGAAAGTTCGTGGTGCGTTTCCGCCTGGTGAATGTGAAAACCCTCTTTGCCAACATGATAAGCAGTTTTTGAATGAATAAATGGCAATTGCCAAGTTTGGCCATAATTATTTACGTATGCATCGACCGAATACATTTCAGCTTCGATGAATTCCTCAACAATAAATCCCGGAATACCTCTACCGCTATATTTATTATAGGTTTCTTTAAGCTTCTTTAAGCCGGCGTTTAATTGCTGTTTTAGTTCAGCTTGGCTATTGGCTTTAGTCACCAACATGGATGATGACAAGCCAATTGGCTTAAGAATTACCGGGAAGTTTAGGCTCTTTACAGACTCCATTTCATCATCGCTCGCACTGAATATGGTTACTGCCTTTGGTACTAAGCCGGCATCAAAGCTTTCTAGCATGCGCCGCATCAGCGATTTATCAGTGCACCAATCAAGCGAGCTTTCAGTTGGTGAAAGTACGTATGGCATATGCGGAATCAAGCGCTGCATATAGGGTGCGTTGTAATCTGAGCTAAAGGTAGCTAAGAGTAAGTTGGCTTCGATTTTGCTTAAAGCTTTATGCAGGCTTTCGGGCTGAGAATAATCACATACTATCATTTCAAAGATGCCACGAGGGTCGGGCACATTTAATCCTTTGGAGTGTCGCTTTTTGTCTACTAAAATTACACCTTTGAGGGGGCGCGCAAGGGTCTTGCTAAGTTTATCTAAACCATCGGCGTATTCTTGGTCGAAATCATTTATAAAAAGTGCAACATTCTTTTTGCTATCATCAGCCAGAATCGACATCACCACTGTTCCTTATGCATTATTTGTAAATTAATACCCCAATTTACTCTTTTTAGGCCGGCTAATCAATGGCATAGAGTGTCTTTGCCAACTTCGAGAGTTGAAGAGCCTAATTCCATTAAAACCATGTCTCTCTGTTCATTCGTATTCCGCTCGGTCATCTTGCTTGCCAAACGGCATGGTTCAGGCGTTTCGCCGGCCTCCATAATGGCCTTGCGCCCTGCGCTATAATGAGATGCAGTATGATTCAAGCCCGGCTAGCTAAGCGCACCAATGCTATCACTGCCAGTGCCACGTTGGCGCTAAATGCCCGCGCCAAACAACTTGCCAGCACCGGACACACCGTTTATAACCTTACGGCTGGCGAGCTTAGCATTGAAACACCCCCCTATATTCGCTCAGCAGTAGCGACAAAGTTAAACCAGAATAAATATTCCCCGGTAAATGGCTTGCCCGAGTTACGCCAAGCAATCGCTAACCATGCGCGCAAGTTCTACGGACTTAACTGGATTGAGCCAGAAAATGTGGTAGTCACCGGTGGTGCCAAGCCGGCTATCTACGCAGCGCTGCTTAGCCTAATCGATCCCGGCGACGAAGTAATTGTGCCTACGCCAGCTTGGGTGAGTTATATCGATCTAATCTCCTTAGCTGGGGGCCGGACAGTTAATCCACCACTAACCGAAAAATACGACTTAGACGTAAACGCCATCAAAGCCGCAGTTACAGCCAAAACCAAAGCGATAATTATTAATTCACCACATAATCCAACGGGTGCTGTTTTTTCTAAATCTGCGATCGACCAACTTGCCAAAGCATTGCGACACACTGAAATCACACTAATTTCAGACGATATCTATACACGCTTAATTTTCAGCCAAAAAATTGCTCTAGCTGCATCAGCCAACTTCAAAAGTACAGTAATCATCAATGGTTTCTCTAAAAGCCAGGCACTCACCGGCTGGCGGATTGGCTATCTGATTGCTAATCAAGCGATATCAGCTACCGCCACTAGCCTCTTGAGCCATATAACCGGTAATGCTCCGTTGCCAAGCCAATATGCTGCCTTGGCGGCCCTATCGCGTGGCGACCAGCCCCCAAAAGCAGTCGTAAATCAGTTGCTTCGCAATCGGAGCTTGGCACTTAATCGACTCAGCGAGATTCCTGAAATCAAGCATAACCAGCCCGATGGGGCGTTTTATATATTTCTTGATTTACGGCAAATCACCAGCAGTAGCCTAGATTGGTGCGAAGCTTTGCTTAATAATACTGGAGTTGCATTAGTGCCGGGAGATGCCTTTATGGCTCCCGGCTTTGCTCGTCTAACTTTCGCTGGTAACCCAAAAGAATTAGCAACCGCCATCGATCGAATTAAACAATTTGTAAAGAAAAGCAGTTAGTATGCGTAATATTCCGGCCACTATGGCCACCCAACACCCTGATAATGCCGCCGCCCCCTACTGGGCTGAAGACGCTAATCCATTTATTGGCGTGTATAAGGAAATACCAGAGGCACTTTATTGTTTTCGTGACTTAGGTGTCAGCGAATTTATGTGGGACTGGGAAGGAAAACACGCTGATGCCGCAGTAGTTGATCGATTGCTTAGTGACCATTACGACTATTTCTCAAAAGTGATTCTGGGCAAAGATAAATTTCTGACCTTTAGGATTCCTAACATCTGGGAAGAAACTGGTTATAACTTACTCCAGGCCATGTCTGTTATTTTATCGAGCGAAGATTTGGCCGAAGACTTAAACCTAAGCACTCGTCCGCTATTTGAAATTATTCTACCAATGACCGAAAAAGCTGACCAGCTAATACACATGCAAAAACTATTCCAAAAACTGGCCAGGTTCAAATCGACAGAGTTTACTTCAGATCGCCGGGCAAACAGCGATTATCTAGAGATGATTCCGCTGGTAGAAAGCGTCGAAAGCCAGCTAGCTATAGCTACTTTGCTAGGCAAGTTCGTAGACCTACACAAAGCTCACTTTAAGCGAAAGCCGGAATACATACGACCATTTATGGCTCGCTCAGATCCGGCATTAGTCTCGGGCAATTTAGCAACGGTGTTAGCCAATAAGCTGGCGATTTCCCGAGTTTACGAATTTTCAAACAAAACCAAGATACCCATCTTTCCAATCTCAGGCGTGGGTAGTCTACCCTTTAGGGGCGGTCTAACACCGGCAACTGTCGATGACTACCTTGCGGAATACCCCGGAATGAGAACTGCCAGTGTTCAATCATCTTTTCGCTACGACAGCTCTATTCACCAGGTAAAATCAGCCATCAATAAACTTGAAATTGAGTTACCAAAAACCAAACCGCGCTTAATTCCGGCTAACGAACAGAAGCTACTGGAACAAATTATCTCAAACTCTGCAAAGTGCTATCAATCAGCTTTGCAATCCATCGCAGAAGACTTGTTACCAATATTTTCTTTGATGCCACGGCGACGAGATCGTCGACAGCATATTGGCTTGCTCTCGTATGGGCGTTCAATGTCCGGCATTAAACTACCTCGAGCCATAACTTATACTGCCGGGTTCTATTCTATTGGATTCCCACCAGAATTACTGGGAATCGGCCAGGCACTACAGCGACTCAACCCATTTGAACTTGATTTAGTTAAAGCAACCTACGTGAATTTTTTGCCGGATCTCGAGATAGCCGGAGGGTACTTAAACAAAACCAATATTAGCAAGCTAGCCAAATCTAATCCGGCATGGCACGGTATCGCAAAAGATATTGCTTTGGCAGAAAGTCTTTTGGGCATAGATTTTGAGCCAAAAACCCCCGACCAAAAAACTCATCAAGAATTAAGCGCCAAACTACTACAGCCGGCAAACACCGAGAAACACAAAGCACTCATAGAAGAAATGGCATCACTAAGGCGAAGTCTCGGCTAATACTTTTCTATTTAGGGTTGGCTTTATTGACGCCATAAATACTAGTAACCATCATGAATTGAAATCATTAGATGAAAATTATTGTCACTGAGGTAAAATAGTATGATGAAACCGTTCTTAATACTGCAGTTACGCCCGGAAACCGCTGCTTCTGATGACGAGTATATGGCTTTTTTGGAATTCGGTGGATTAGACATAAAGCACACCAAACGCCTGCGTATCGAGAAACATGGCCTACCGAAAATCCAGCTTAAAGATTACTCAGGTGTAATTATCGGTGGCGGACCCTTTAACATAAGTGATCCGGAAGAGCATAAATCGGCGGAGCAAAAGAAAGTCGAACAAGACCTGCATCATCTACTAGATGAAATAATCGACCGCGATTTTCCATTTTTAGGCTGTTGCTATGGTATAGGCATACTAGCCAAGCATCTTGGCGCCAAGGTATCGAAAGAAAAATACAGTGAAAGCGCCGGCGCCGTCACCATCAAGCTATCCAAAGCTGCCAGCAACGACCCATTAACCACCGGTTTGCAAACGGAGTTTCGAGCGTTTGTTGGTCATAAAGAAGCCGTCCAAGAACTACCAAGCGGAGCAACACTGCTTGCTAGTAGTAAAACTTGCCCGATACAGCTGTTTAAAACTAAGCAAAACATATATGCAACGCAATTTCACCCCGAGTTAGATAGCCACGGTCTTGAGGTTCGCATCAATATTTACAAACATGCCGGTTATTTTCCGCCAGAAGATGCCGAAAAGCTGATTGCGGCCGCTCACCAAGAAGTAGTTTTTGTACCCGAGGAATTATTAAAGCGTTTTGTTGAGCGCTATCGTCAATAGAACCATGCGAGCCATAGACGTGAAAACTTCACTAAAGAAGCTGGCCAATCCGGAAAGGGCCAAAGGCTCTGAGCGATATTTTAAAACCGGCAAAGGCCAATACGGCGAAGGCGATATATTTATAGGTGTTACTGTGCCCTTGCAAAGATCAGTCGCCCACAAATATGTAACACTATCGACAGCAGAAACTATCAAACTCCTTCGTAGCCCGATCCATGAATTTCGATTAACTGCCCTGTTTATTTTGGTAGAACAGTATCGAAAGGGTGATTTAGCAATCAAAAAAGAGATTGCCGATATATATTTTCAACATCGGGCATATGTAAACAACTGGGATTTGGTTGATAGCTCAGCCCCACAAATTTTGGGTGATTATTTATTCAATCGTTCTAGTGATAAGCTTACTAACTTAGCTAAGTCTCAGTCTATTTGGGATCGCCGAATTGCAATTTTAGCGTCATTTAAGTGGATTGATGAAGCTGAATATAGTTTTCCAATATCTATTATTTCAATGCTTTTAAATGACCGCTAAGATCTTATCCACAAAGCTATGGGTTGGGCCCTGCGCGAAATTGGTAAGCGAGATCAGAGCGTACTAACTACTTTTCTGGATGAACATACTTCACGCCTACCCCGAACAACCCTTCGCTATGCCATTGAAAGGCTTACGCCAAGTCAAAGACAGCACTATCTGCATCTGTAGCAATAAGTCCTGGAAAGCAACCGTGATTAGATATCAACCGGGTTATACAGACTATGTTTTTTGCCATAGAACCACGCCCAGACCTGATCGCCATACGAGAAATGCCACCATTCTGTATTGCAACTTGCAAAACCGGCCTTAAGCATTGCTTTTAAAAGCATCAAACGGTTGCCTTTTTGTTTATCATTCAAACCGGAGTAGTGCAAAAAGGACTTCTCGGTATCATCATTTAGCGGGCTACCAAAATCTAGTAATTGTTCAGATTTGACATCGAAAACATCTACGTCAATTGCCGCCCCACAAACATGTGGCGGCAAGGTTAAGTCAGGATCGCTAACAAACATTCGAGCGTGTTTCAGCGCATCCTCATAGCTAACTCCTGGGTTTTCATTCTGGTAATCTTTTGCGCAGGCAATATATATATTTCGTTGAACTTGAATTGATCTATGGCCGGCCCTTATGACTAACTTGTACCTAGTACCCAGTTCTGCTGCCGCTTTTTGTAATCTAGTAGCTAGCGACTGCCTCGCATAGACAGCATTATATTCTGGGTGACTTGCAATGTATTCAGCGTAGTACCGGCCCTCCCAGTCACCCTTAATTTTCCAATTAGGCTCAACCAACATCTGTGGGCTGTTACGCAGACTAACCAATGGGTTATCTAGCCCAATCGACTGGTATTTCGAGAAGTCAATTAGCTCGTCGCTCTTTGACCGATCTAATCTTTGCTGTAAATCCACATAGATTAGTATACACGCGCACACGCGCCCGGCCCTGCGGTAAGAGCCCGCTTCAGCGAGAGAGCATTACGGTTTATTTACGTTAATCACTTCGTGACTGAGCATACAACCTTAAACTTATCGTCTACCCGGTATAGTTCAAATCACATACATATGTATTTAGAAGGCTTTTTTTGCGCCGTCTTCTACTGCTTTTTCAGCAGTATCTTTGGACATCATTGCGCAAACTGTAGTTCCGCACTTCTCGTGCTTGCCTTTGGCCATGTAGCCACCTTTTTTAGTTTGCACAACTTCTGGTGCTGATAATTCAACACCTTTTTCTTTACATTTAACGCAGTATCCTGTGACCATGTCTTTCTTCCCCTTATGTTGGTTAATATAATGGTGAACTATAGCACTTTATTGAAATCTTTTCTATGCTAACAGTAAAACGGTTAAATTCTTAAGAAATTTAGGGACTATAATCGGCAGAACGGTTCTAATCCAGACGCTTCGTGTTTTCTTAAAAAAAGCACAGCTATTAACTTATTTTATTTTTAACTGGCTGGGGCGGTAGGATAGCGTCCGCCACAGGCGGACTTCTCCGCTCAATCATGCTCGATGTAAACAACTGCGCGTGATTTCGCTACACCGAACCTTCCGCTTCGCTCAACGGTTCGAATCAACACTAAGCCAGCAAAAAGCCCGGGACTTGCCCGGGCACTTTGCTGGCTGTGTCTCCTGAATGAAATCCGAACTTTTTACCAAACCAATCCGGAGGACTGACCGCCTCCGCTTCGCTCCGGCGGGACGCTCGGGCGCGGCGGAAGGGGGGTGTGGGGGGAATTCCGCCGCGCCCTCGCTTTGAAAGCCGCCGCCATTCAGGCCAGCAAAGCTGGCACGCCGCAAATTAATTTTTTAATGTCAAATACCAACCTGGATAATAAAAACCCGATTCTCGTTTCTGAAAATTTGATAAATCAAATTTTCCGGTTGGTCCTCCTGAAAAAATTTGCAACCCTTGCGCTGAAGCAATACTGAACTCGGAAATTCCATCGTAGACATTTGGATTTTCGTTGTATGTGCCAGCAACTTTACCTAGAGCCAACATAGTAATACTATCTACATCATCTCCGATGTCTAAAACTTTTTTAAAATTAATGCCTTTGTCCTTTAGCTCCTTGTAAATTTGTTCGGGCAAATTTTTTTCAGGATTTCCACCCCAATAAACTACCGTATTTCCAAGGTTGGGCGACAAAATTTCGCTTGGTGTCTCTCCAGAGGTTGAATAATGGTTGTCAGCAACTCTATACGACCAATTTAAGACGGGATAATAGCCGAACATATACAAAATATTTTTGCCGTCGTGTAGAGAAATAATTGTACTGAAGCACTTTCCGCCTTTAGCGTAAGTTGCTGTTCCATCTATAGGGTCTATCCCGAGATAATACTTTCCTTGTTCATTGAATTTTTTAGCTAAAGGCGTATTTTCTTCAGCAAGTAAATGACAATTGACTAATTCCGTTTTTATCATTTCCTTTAGTAAAAACTCTTGGACTGCTAAATCTGCGGCAGTAACAATGTCCGCTAATGGATTACCAGTATTATATTTATTATGATGATCTACACCTTTCTGCATTTTTACCGCGAGTTTTCCAGCTTCAATAAATATTGGTTCAAGTTTTTGTAATGTTTTTACTAAATTCATAGTTTTAATTATACTAAATTTAATTTGACTTCGTAAATTCTATATATTCTTTTGGGAGTTCCATTCCAAATTTTTCGCATAAAGCAGAGATAGCAGGCACATATTTTTCTGGCCATTTAGAAATATATGGCGCAAGAAATTCGACCATATATTTCGGCGAGATGCATTTCACAGATTGCCCGTCTATAGTTCCGTTTCCGGTTAAGGATTCAGTCGGATACATAATTCCGTCTACAATTTTTCCATTTTCGTCATAGATAAATGCATGGACATCAATCTCATGTCCTTTATCGTCAGCTGATACAAAATTCCACTGACTGTCTTCTCTTACTTGTTTGTATTCACGTTCGTTCAAAAAATCGCGTAATTTTGGGACATCTTTCCACTGAATGGCTATATCTAAATCTTTATGTGGACGAAGTTGTTTTCCTAAAAGGGCGTCAACACTCCAACCGCCATCTATCCAAATATCAATACCCAAATTTTTGAGTTTGGTATAAAAATCTAAAACTTCTTTTGAGGTAATTTCTTGTTCCATAATCTCAAATTAAATCTTTAGCGTTGACGCCCAGCGCCTTAGCGATTTTTTGAACCGTTAAAAGCGAAGGGTTACGTATTCCGCGCTCTAAACCACTAATATAGCTTCTGTGGACATCTAAAATCCTTGCAATGTCACCTTGCGACATATTCTTTTTCAAGCGGATTTTACGAACTTTTTTGGCAAATTTTCTAACTTCGTTGCTCATAAGGGCGATTACTGCTCTTGCAAGGATTTTAGCAAATGTTATACAATTGGTCTATGGCGACCAATTACTCTACATGGTCTTTGGGGAGGAAAATCGCCGTTGCGTGCGCACGGGTGGGCGGGGTAAACGCAACACCACTTTTCTTTCCTAAATTTTCTGCGGCGTATTTCGCGAAGCGAAATCTGAATGGCGGCGGCTTTCAAAGCGAGGGCGCGGCGGAAGGGGGGTGTGGGGGGAATTCCGCCGCGCCCGAGCGTCCCGCCGGAGCGAAGCGGAGGCGGTCAGTCCTCCGGATTGGTTTGGTAAAAAGTTCGGATTTCATTCAGGAGACACAGCCAAGAAGTACGAGATTGAATTGTTGCCTCGGCGCTTCGCGCCTCGGCATTGAATTTGGCGAAGATTTGCCAGTCATTTCTGAACAAAACCGAAACCGCTCGCTCCGCGAGCTGGGGGTTCATTCCGCAAAGCGGAATACAAATGAAATTTGTGAGCCGACTTTTTCTTTTCCGCCTTTGGCGGAAATCCAAAGCGATATTTTTAGCCCAAAAGCGATATGAGCAAATTCTTTCTCTACGCACGAAAATCAACCGATGAGCCAGACAGGCAGATTTTGAGTATTGAAGCGCAAATAACCGAGTTGCGTGAGTTTGCCGAGCGAGAGCATTTGGAGATAGTGCAGGAGTTCGTGGAGAGCCAAACCGCCAAAGAGCCAGGTAGACCGATTTTCAATCAAATGCTCTCGCTCATAGAGAAAGGATTTGCGAATGGAATTTTAGCGTGGCATCCGGACAGATTAGCGAGAAATAGCGTTGACGGCGGGAGAATAATTTACTTGATTGATACTGAAAAAATTGTTGCGCTAAAATTCCCCACCTTTTGGTTTGATACCACACCGCAAGGAAAGTTCATGTTGAATATCGCTTTTGGGCAATCCAAATACTATGTGGATAATCTTTCAGAGAATGTAAAACGAGGGTTGCGTCAAAAAGTGCGACGAGGCGAACAATCAGGAGTTGCTCCGACGGGATATTTGAATGACAAGGTAAGCCACAAAATGTTAAAAGACCCGGAGCGATTTCGCCTCGTACGCAAACTTTTTGAATTATACGCAACCAGCAATTATTCTCTGAAAGATTTACGAAATCAAATTACAGATTTGGGCTTGGTGAGCCGGAACGGAAAGCGACTGACGGTTTCCAATATCCAAATGATTTTACGCAATCCGTTCTACTATGGCGCGTTCAAGTTCAACGGCGAGCTGTACGAGGGTAAGCATGAGCCAGCAATAGCAAAGAAACTTTTTGATAAAGTGCAGGAAGTGATGTCGGAAAAGTCCCGACCCAAAAAGCGAGGCGAGAAACATTACCCATTTCGCGGATTACTTAAATGCGGCGAGTGCGGATGTGCCATTACCGCCGAAACACAGAAAGGTCATAACTATTATCGTTGCACCAAGAAAAAAGATGTTTGCTCGCAACCCTATATCCGCGAAGAAATTCTCGCCTCGCAGATTTCCGACATACTACAAAAAGTTTCTTTGCCGGAAGATTGGGCGGAACCAATGCTCGCCCAATTAGAAACAGACGAAGCGAGTACCGCCCAATCTGATGCTGTTTTCGCTCAAAATCTCAAAAACGAGGTTAAGGCGTGCGAGGAGAAGCTAGACATGCTTTTAGACGCACATCTTGAAAAAACCATTACCGGCGAGGAATATACCGCAAAGAAAAACAAAATCCTCGCACGCAAAATTGAAATTGAGCAAAAATTGAAGGATTTTGAGCGACAGGGCAATCGCTGGCTCGAACGGACGCGGAATTTGATTTTAGCCGCTCACCAAGCCAAAAATACCGCTTTGGGAGAAAATTTTGATGAGAAACAAAATTTTCTGAAAAAAGTCGGCTCGAACCCCCAGCTCGCGGAGCGAGCGGTTTCGGTTTTGTTCAGAAATGACTGGCAAATCTTCGCCAAATTCAATGCCGAGGCGCGAAGCGCCGAGGCAACAATTCAATCTCGTACTTCTTGGCTGGGGCGGTAGGATTCGAACCTACGATCCTGGGACCAGAACCCAGTGCCTTACCGCTTGGCTACGCCCCATCAATTTACCCATTTTGACAGACTATGACTTAAGTAGGCAAATTCTGTTTTTAACTGAGTGGATTTACAAAGAGCATGTCGGGTTTTGCCTCGGCAATTCTTAGTAGTTCGTTATACTTGGCGGTTTTTTCACTTCTAGCTATACTGCCAGACTTAATTTGCCCGGCTCCTGTGCCAACTGCCAAGTGCGCAATAGTGGTGTCTTCTGTCTCGCCGGAACGGTGCGAGATAATCGAGCCCCAACCCGCTTTTTGCGCTGTTTCAATTGCCATCAGTGTCTCGCTTAATGTACCTATTTGATTTAGCTTAATCAAAACTGCATTAGCTGATTTCTCATCAATAGCTTTTTGGATGCGTTCAACATTTGTTACCAGCAAATCATCACCTACAACTTGCAAGTTATTTGCGTGCTTAGTCGTTAGCCTATGCCAAGCCGGCCAATCATCCTCGGCAAACGGATCTTCCAGAGATGTAATGTGAAATGCATCAATAATCTTCTCGTACCAGCTCGACAATTCATCAGCGTTAAATGATTTGCTTTCGGCCTTTAAGGTGTATGTTTCGTCATGGTAAAATTCGCTAGCCGCCGAATCTAAAGCCAGAGTAACATCCCGGCCAGGTTCATAATTAGCGTTTTTAATTGCCTTTATTATTGAATCGAGTACGTATTCGGCTCCACCACTAACTTTTGGTGCAAAACCACCTTCGTCGCCAACAGCAATTTGGTAGCCGTCTGCTTTTAGTACTCGGGCAAGCGAATGATAAACCTCGCTTGATATTTGCATACTGTGCGCGAATGTCGTTGCCCCGGAAGGAATAATCATAAATTCTTGAATATCAATACCGCTATCGGCGTGCGCACCACCATTAAAGATATTAATCATAGGCATTGGTAGGCGCGGAGTAAAATCACCCAGCTTTGAAATATATTCCCAAAGTTCCATTTTTTGTGACATGGCAACTGCCTTAGCTACTGCCAGCGAAACCCCTAGAATGGCATTTGCACCGAGCTTAGTTTTGTTTTTGGTACCATCTAATTCGCAAAGTAAATCATCGACGCTTTTCTGATCATCCGCGTCAACTCCAAGCAAATTTGGCACAATAATGCTTTCAACATTATTAAGAGCTTTACGCACGCCTTTGCCATCAAAAGCTACTTCGCCATCTCGAAGCTCTAAGGCCTCGTGCTCGCCCGTAGAAGCGCCCGAGGGCACCGCCGCACGGCCTATACTGCCATCGCTAAGAAAGACATCTACCTCAACGGTTGGGTAGCCCCGCGAATCAAGAATCCATCGTGATGTAATTTTTTTTATCTTCATGTCTTGTTATTTAGTATAATACGCTTAAGGTTATGACGGTAATAGATTTTTTCGATTGTAGCTCAGCCGACCGCCAACAAATTGGACGTCTTTTTGAGCATAAAAAAGTTCGGTACTTAAAAGAACCAATTAGCATTGAAAATATTAATCCGAACGCTACTGTTATATCGGTATTTGTTAACTCCCAAGTAACATCCCAACTTATGGACTTAATGCCCAGGCTAAAGCTAATTGCAGTCCGCGCTACTGGCTACAATAATGTCGATTTAGTAGCTGCCAAGAAACGACATATCAAGGTAGCAAATGTTCCGGTCTATGGCGATCACACAGTCGCCGAATATACATTCGGCTTAATGATAGATTTAACGCGGAAAATTACAGAGTCGGTTGAAGCTGCAAAGAATGGCCTGCCCGCAAAGCGCGGTAATGACCTTGCCGGCAAAACACTGGGCGTAATAGGTACGGGAAGAATTGGTCAACGCGTAATCCGGGCTGCTCGCGCCTTTGATATGAAGGTAATCGCCTACGATCCTTACCCAAATAAACCGGCGGCAAAAGAACTAAGTTTCAATTACGTTACGCTAGATTCGCTACTAAAAAACAGCCATATAATCACACTCCACGCACCCTACACTAGTGCTAATCACCATATGCTCAGCAAGACTGAACTATCAAAGGTGCGCAAAGGTGCGCTTATTATCAACACTGCTCGTGGGGAACTTATCGACAATATTGCTTTGGTTGAATCACTCGAGCGCAAACACCTTGGCGGTGTGGCACTGGATGTGCTGGAGGGTGAAAAACTAATTCAGGCAGGTGAAGAATATCACCTACTTAGAGCAATAGATCTCGACCCGGTACAGCTAGAATTTAGTCTCGAAATATCTACACTGCTTAAAATGCCTAACGTTATTGTCACTCAGCATAACGCCTACAATTCTATCGAAGCGATTCATCGGATCAACTTAACTACGGCTGAAAACATAGCTAAGTTCCTCAAGGGCAAACCTAGGAATATTGTAGAAATGCCACCACTTACCATGGGTAAGCTTATAATTGTCAGGCATGGTGAATCTCAGTGGAATGCACTTGGAAAATGGACCGGCTCGACCAACGTTCACCTTACCGAAAAAGGCTTTCATGAATCTCTATTACTGGGCAAGCAGGTCGCTGACATCCCGATTAATTATGCTTATTGCGCCGAGCAATACAGATCGCTCGAAACACTTCAGGGCATTCTAACTATTAGTGACAAGCTATCTGTGCCAATATCAGAAACTGCTGCGCTTAATGAGCGTGATTACGGAGATTACACCGGTAAAAATAAGTGGGAAATGAAAAAGCAGGTGGGCACCAGGAAATTTAACAAGATTCGCCGAGACTGGGATTATCCCGTACCAAATGGCGAGACACTAAAAACTGTTTATGCTAGAACCGTGCCGTTTTATTTGGAGAACGTATTGCCAAAACTCCGGCAGGGTCAAAACGTATTACTGGTAGCAAGCGGTAACTCGATTCGATCGCTGGTAAAGTACATTCAGAAAATAAGTGATCGGGGGATTGCCAAAGTCGAGATGATATTTGGTAAGATTGTCATCTATGATGTCGACGATGCAGGACACATGATTTCATCTCAAGAACGCACTATCGATACCTCCCCACCGCCAGCTTAACCCCAAAGGCGAAAAAAAATAACCGCCATAATGCTATTGGAGCTTACATATCCAAAGCTTCGACTGTCATTACTTAAGTCTTTGTTATCGCCTTCTACCCATGAACTGTTTCGACTAGTCTTTTTTATTCGCTTAATATAGATTCGGTTGCCATGCCTAAAAACTACAGGCAAACCAATTTTAGGTTTTAATATGTAAGTAGCTGCACCGACCAGAACTGTACCGGACTTAAATGTTGGTAGCATACTATTGCCTTTTACTCGATATAATCTAATTGGCAATAACACAAATATACTTAGTTTTCTTTAGTTGCGTTAAATATCTTGGCAATATCATCAATCATATCTAGTAGCTTAACTCCTTCTTTGGCATCAACTGTTTTTTTGCAGTTGCTTGCTTGTTTGGTTGCTAGCCAAAACTTTTTGTGAAGATCTGGAAATTTCTCTAAATGTTCTGGCTTAAAGTAATCAGTCCAAAGTACCCATAAGTGGTATTTTACAAGCTCTGCTCGCTGTTCCTTGATTAGAATTGCACGTATTTTGTCTTCCTCGTGCAGATCCTTGGAGTATTTCTGCATAATCGCAAGTACAGATTCGGCTTCAATCCTGGCTTGCGCAGGATTGTACACTCCACATGGCAAATCGCAGTGCGCATACACATCTTTAACGAATAATTGGCTAATCTTCATACATTCTCCTTATGTATCTTACTTATATTTTACTAGTCTATTCCTTTTATTACTGCTCCGTTCGTAGCATAGACTGTTCACCGCGCCATTTTTTTATTTCACCGTGATTTCCATTAAGTAGTATGCCTGGAACTTTTTGTCCGCGGAATTCCTGTGGCTTCGTGTAGTGCGGATATTCCAGCGTTTTGCCGTCGCTAAATGATTCTTCAATCGCAGAGTTTTCACCACCAAGTACCCCCGGAATTAAACGCACAATGGAATCCGTGAGCACCATAGCCGGGATCTCACCCCCTGTTAGCACGTAATCACCAATGGAGATTTGCATGTCCAAATAGTCGCGAATACGTTCATCAAAACCCTCGTAGTGGCCACACACTAAAATTAGATGGTTCTCTTGTGATAGTTCTTTCGCTTTTGCTTGCTTATACGTTTGGCCTTGGGGTGTCATTAATATTACTTTAGAATTCCCTTTTCTTGTAGATTCTATAGCCGGCACCACTACATCCGAGCGCAGTACCATACCGTCGCCACCACCATACGGAGTGTCATCTACTTGACACCTTGGGCCTAAGCCAAAATCGCGCAGGTCGATAAATTTAATGCTAACAAGCTTTTTGTCTTGAGCCTTTTTTAGCATACTGGTAGCAAATGGCCCATCAAACATGCTTGGAAAAAGTGTAATTATATCTATCTTCATCTTCTCAAATACTACCATTAATAATCAAAGCCAGTAGCCTCTTGAATAAATATTATGCTATAGCATAATATTTATCTTCTCAACTCAGTTAAATAAACTCAGGAATCAAATATCGAGGTCAGTGAGTTCTTTTAGGTCTTCGCGATGTCGGTCGAGTCCGCTTTTGTTCTCGGCCGATGCTTCTTCGTTGTCTACCGCTGGCTTTTCTTCAACTGAAGCTTGTGCAACCTCTACATTAGCCTGTTCTTCGACAGATGCATCCGCTACTACGGAGTCAGTGGGGGCATCGTCGCTACTAGCTGAGACACCTTGCACCGGCCCTATGTATTCGCTTTGTGGCTGGTCATCACGACGCTGGTAATCATCACGATGTTCGCGTTCTTCGCGTGGAGGGCCGTTATCAACTATCTTTAGGTTATAGCGAGCATCGTTCTTTGTGCCTAAGGCTCGCAGTAATGTTCGAATACTCTTGGCTGTGGCGCCGTTACGGCCAATAACACGGCCTAAATCACTCGGATCTACGTGCAACTCAAGCAACACGCCTTTTTCATCGATAGTTCGGTCTACTTTTACAGCATCGGGATTGCCTACGAGTGCCTTTACGATATATTCAATGAATTGCTGATCTATAGTTTCGGCCATTACGGTCTCCTTGTATTCCACTTATATCTGAAAATAAGTGGTCTCACTTATTAATGTTCGTTGGGTATAATAATATATTTTCGTGGGAAACGCCAGCTATTTTACCATTGTGATTGTAAATCATAAGAAGTTTTTTTACAGTAATACATGTTTTATAGTACCGCTATGAGCGAACATAGTGTTTCTGGTATAGATTGGGTAGCCTTGGCAGCATCATCAGGTGTATTTCTAGCAGTTCCTGCATTTACTGCTGGGGTTGGCATATCAACTGAAATGAGTTCTACGCTAGACACTACTAGTTACAATGTCGTTCTAGATGACTTAGGCTCTGCATATGAGCATCTACATCCTCAGACAATAGACATCCCACTTGAGATTAACGGACAATTTTATGCGCCACCTATTTCGGAACAGCCGCAACCATTCGAGGCTATTGTAGACTTGAGAGCAGCTGGCTCAAACATTAGAGAGATAGAAGTTGTACTACCTGAAAACTGCTCAGAAGAGACAGCGATCGCTACTGTTGAACATGAAGTCGCAGGTTTTGAACCAAACAGGCGAAATTATGGCGATGCTGAAAGCTGCATATTAGAACTTGCAGACGCAATAGAAGCAGCAAAAGCAGATTTTGTAAATGAACATGAGCCAGAACCTAAGCCACGTGACTACTATGTAGCCGCCGCCGCTTTTCTTGCTATTGAGCTAAGCGTAGTCGGACTCGCAATGTCCACTTCATAATTTTTTAGTTCTATTGAGGGCTTATTCTTTAGGTTTTTCTTCTTTTGGAGCTTCGACAGAAGGTTTCTCTTCTTTTGAGTCTTCTGCTGACTTATCTTCGCTCTTCTCGGTTTTTTCTTCGGCTTTGCTATCTTCTTTAGCTTCAGGCTTTTCGTCCGTCTTTGCGTCGTCTTTTGCCGGCTCAGCCTTTATTTCTGCCGGCTTAGCTGAGTTCTCATCCTTGGCTTCTTCTTGCTTTTTCGGAGCTTTCTTCTTAACAACTAAATTAGCTTCGGCCCATTTGGGTAATTTTACCTTTTGGGCTTTTAGCAACTTAACAGCACTACTAGAGGGTTGTGCGCCTTTAGATAGGTAATCTTCGATGGCCTCTTTATTAATAACAGCCTCTTTGGTGTGAGGATTATAGTGCCCAAGCCGGGCAACAACCTTACCGGTAGCGGCACGGCGTTTATCGGCAGCTACTAATCGATATAGTGCGGTTTTTTTACGGCCCACCCTGCTTAATCGTATTACTAACATGAACTGTATTGTACCTCTATTAAAGAAAATCTGCCACCGTAGAGGTGGCAGGGGAATCGTCTAAATTCCTTAACACAATGATTCATTTATTGTAGCGGTTGAGTTTTGGACTGTCAACTACCTGGTCGCTCTGCTTGAGCCCTGATGGCATCATATGCTCCATCCCACGACTTTGGCGGATCAACTGGCCAATCGCATGGCTCACCTACAGGCACATCCACAACTGCGGGTGCTTCACCAGATGAAAAATGAAGCTGAATGTCGACTCCATCGAAATCTCCGGCAGTAACAGCAGGTGTCCCTGACTCGGTCGTTGGATAATCAAATTTCGGAATTTCAGATGATGGAATCATATTAATTTTATAGCATATAATTGCTTACTAATCAACTATAATTCTTGAGTGCTTCCTCGGCGGCAGCTTGCTGAGCAACCTGCTTGCTAGAGCCGGTGCCTTTGCCCTGGAGATCTGAACCTACATATACCGCAACGGTAAAGACCTTGTCGTGATCGGGGCCTTCCTCTGATAGTACTTTATAAAGCGGGGTAAAGCCGTGCTTTTCCTGAGCTACCTCTTGCAATTTGCTTTTGGCATCCTGCCATGAGCCAGACGCTAAAATCGCCGGCAACATAGAAATGATGTGCTTAGTTATAAAAGCCTTAACTGCATCATAATCTTGGTCAAGGTACATCGCACCTATTAAGGCCTCGGTGGTATTTGCCATTATTTGATGCCTAGCTCGGTCGCTACCGTGTTTTTCACCACGACTCAGGCGAATGTAGTCGTTGAGGCCAAGCTTGGTGGCTACCTCGCTTAACGCGCCAGTTTTAACCAATGCACTACGCCAGTTGGTTAAAACTCCCTCGGGCTCTTGATATGTTAGGTATAAATACTCAGTAACTACAAGCTCTAGAACGGCATCACCCAAGAATTCTAGTCGTTCATTATGAGTTTGATTATCACCACGATTCTCGTTTACAAATGAACGGTGGGTTAGGGCTGTTTCAAGGAGCTTTGGGTCATTAAAGGTTACGCCCAGCAATGCTTCAAGATCATTATTGTTTGCCATTACGAATCTTCTTTAGGGCTATTAAAAATAGTTTATGAATGTCTTCGTACTCAATCGCTTCGAGAGCATCTTTGGCGCTAAACCATTTAATGCCGTTCATCCATTCTTCTTTCTGAATATTACTGGTATCGCCCATCGCCTTTATAAGATACATATGTTGAGTCATCAAAATTAATTTATCTTCACGGCGATAGCGAAAATTAGTTTTACCTAAGTGGTCGAGTATCTGCATGTGCTTTAGACCCGTCTCTTCTTGGACTTCACGTATGGCTGTCTCTTCAAAACGCTCACCTGGCTCTACGTGGCCTTTGGGAACAGTCCAGCGCTCTTTGGCATCTTGGATCATTAGTATTTCTACTAGCCCCGAGCTATTGTGTCGAAAAACTACACCTCCGGCGGTTTCTTCGCGCACGGCAGCCCGAATTGGATTGCGCGGAAAGAAACGCCTAAAACCGCGATTATTTCGCTGGTTTGCGCTTGGTTGCTGGTTTGTTGGTTTTCTTGACTGGTTTTTTTCGTTCTGATTCACGATGAATAGTTCCTAAGACTCCGTTTACAAATTTACTAGAATTTTCTCCGCCAAAACTTTTAGCTAATTCAACTGCTTCATTAATTACCACTTTTGGAGGGACATCTTTTTCAAACATAAGTTCGTATATGGCCATTCGCAAAACGATTTTATCTACCCTTGCTATCTGCTCGACCGGCCATTCCGGTGCCGCCGGCGCAATCTTGTCATCAAGCTTGACCAATGACTGCAAAACACCTGCTACCATATCCGTTACAAACTTTCGATCTTTCAACACTTCGTTGTACTGATCAAGGTTTCGCTGAGCAATATCTGCAGGGACAAGCCCCGAGCTTTCACCACCACGAAAATCAAATTCATAAAGGGTTTGGAACGCAACTATCCTGCCTAAGTGCCGATTCGATGCCATGATTTCCCCGAACTTATTATAATGTCAAAATTTATTTTGCCGAACTAGCGGCTTTTGATTTTTTTGAGCTCTTGGGAACCTTTGATTTTGACTTACCCACAACAACCTTAACCGGTGAACGCGCGTTCACTCGATTAGCTAGTTCTTGCACTAAATGACTGCGACGTAAGCCTTGCTTTCGTGGACTACGGCGCTTTTTTGGTTCAGCCATTTGATTCCCCTCTTTTGACCTCTTGACGATACCTTAGCATTATTTGACAATTTAGGCAATTCTTTACCTCTCTGTTACTTTACGACAAAATTGACGAGTTTTTGTGGCACGGCAATGGTTTTGACTACTGTTTTGCCGGCTAGATATTGCATAATCTTTTCGTCTTTTTTAGCGTCTGAAATCATAGTTTCCTGATCTACACCCGCAGGCAAGGTAATATTGGCGCGTACCTTACCATTAACCTGCACCACAATGGTGACGAAATCTTCCTTTAGATACTTTTCGTCAAATTTTGGCCAGTGCTGAAGGTGAACGCTTTCCTCATTGCCAAGGTCTTGCCACATTTCTTCGGCTACGTGGGGAGCAAGCGGAGCCAGCATCAAGACGAACGTTTCAAGGATTTGCTGCCATTCCTGGCTGGCATTTAGTGGCAATTTGACCTTTATTTTATAGAGCTCATTCAGCAACTCCATGAGCGCAGAGACCGAAGTATTCAAGCTAAAACTTTTGGTATCAGCCGTTACTTTTCTAATTGTTTTATGCAAAACGGCTAGAGCCTGTGTTTCGATTTCCGTTTGATTCGCTACCGACCCTGTTCCTTCGCAATCAATATAGCTTTGTATTAGCGTCCAAGCGCGATTAAGAAAACGTAAAGTTCCATCTACACCATTGACGTTCCAGTCGACATCTTGGTTATACGGCGCTATGAATAATTCGAATAACCTCAGGGAATCCGCACCGTAGCCCTTGCCAATAAGGTCATCTGGCGTGACTGCGTTACCATAGCGTTTACCCATTTTACGACCATCAGCACCGCCAATCATGCCTTGATTGCGCAAAGATCGAAATGGTTCCTTGGCGCTCAGCAATCCTTCGTCGTAAAAAACCTTGGTCCAAAAACGGGCATAAAGCAGGTGCATTACAGCGTGCTCGGCCCCACCCACATACGTATCTACCGGCATCCAATAATCAGCTTTTTGCTTATCCCAAGGCATCTTTGTATTGTGCGGATCAGCAAAGCGCAAAAAGTACCAACTGCTGCACGCAAAGCCATCCATGGTGTCAGTTTCGCGCTCAGCCGGTCCGCCACACTTTGGGCAAGTCGTATTCACAAATTCATTAATTTTAGCAAGAGGTGATCGGCCATCCCCGCTTGGCTGATAGTCTTTTACCTCTGGTAAAACTACCGGGAGCTGTTCTAATGGCACTTCTATTTCTCCATCTTTAGGGCAGTGGATTATTGGGATCGGAGCGCCCCAGTAGCGTTGACGCGAAATCAGCCAGTCACGCAAGCGATAATTTGTAACGCGCTCTCCCCAGCCCTCTTTAACCATAAAATCTTTAATTTTCTCGGTAGCCTGATGGATATCCATGCCGTTCAAAAAACCGGAATTAACCATCTTTCCGGCAGTTTCGCTAACTTGTTCTGGCCTAGTAATTTCCGACTCATCACCGTCCGGACCAATTACTACTCGCTCTATTGGAAGCTTGAACTCACTCGCAAACTCAAAGTCGCGCATGTCATGTCCGGGCACACCTACCACTGCTCCTGTACCAAAACCGCCAAGCACAAAATCGGCCACCCAAATTGGCATTTTTTTACCGTTTAGCTTATTGGTAGCATAAAATCCGGTAAAAACTCCTGTTTTCTTACTGCCTTCTTCTTTTCTGTCTAATTCAGTTTTTTGACCTGTCTTGTTTAAATATGTGGCTACCTTGCTGCTGTGGTCTTCTCCTGTTTTTGGCTTAAAATCGCCATTAGCAACACGCCGTGAAAATTCATGCTCAGGTGCAATTACCACAAAAGTAGCCCCAAAGTTCGTGTCCGGTCGGGTGGTAAAACAAACCAATTTCTCTGCCGTGCCATCTACTTCGTAAGTAATATTTATACCCTCACTTCGCCCAATCCAGTTGCGCTGCATTTGCTTGATGTTTTCGGGCCAATCCAACTCATCTAAATCATTCAGCAGGCGGTCGGCAAAATCGGTTATTTTGAAAAACCATTGCTTGAGCTCTTTTTTTTCTACTTTGGTACCACATCGCTCACAAGTACCGTCGTTTAACACTTGTTCGTTGGCTAGCACCGTTTGATCCTTAGGACACCAATTTTGCAAACCGGTTCCCCGGTAGGCTAGGCCTTTCTTGTGCAAGAGCAAAAAGCACCACTGTGTCCAGCGGTAATATTCGGGGCTTGATGAATCGATCTCGCGTGACCAATCATAGCTGAAGCCCATTTGCTGTAGTTGGCGCTTGAACGTCTTAATGTTGTCATCGGTGGTTTTTCGTGGCGGGGTGCCAGTTTTTATCGCAAAATTCTCTGCCGGCAGACCAAATGAATCCCAACCCATCGGGTGCAATACGTTAAAGCCTTGCATACGCATAAAACGCGCCCATACGTCCGAGATAGCATAGTTACGCACGTGTCCTACGTGCATAGTAGCGCCGGAGGGATACGGAAAATATTCAAGCTCGTAGTACTTTTTACGCTTCGAATCTTCGGCAACCTGGTAAAGTTTGGTTTCTTCCCAAATTTTCTGCCATTTAGGCTCGATTTCTTTCGGGCTGTAGCGCTTCATCTTAGAACTGCTGTAAGAAACTAGAATTAAACGTAGTAGTAAGTTTTTGCTGCTGTGCGTGTCGTTCTTCGGCTAGCGTAATGAGCTTGCGCACTAAATCTACATTTGAAACTCCGGATGCACGCCAGTTGTGCTCATACAAACTGCCGGGTAAAGTGTTTACCTCATTTACATATACTTTGTGCGCTTTTTTGCTAATCAAAAAGTCAACGCGGGCAATTCCACTACCACCGATAGCAGCAAAGGTACGCTTAGTGAGATCCTGGACCTCTTTCATGGTTTTTGCCGGCAAGTCAGCCGGGAGTTTGCTGTAGCCAGCATTTGCTCCGCCCTTACCACCACCTTTTTTGCCTCCACCCTTTTTTCCGCCACGCATGTATTTGGTATCAAAATCGAAAAACTCGGCATTTGGTTGTTCTACCAAGGCCAACTTATATTCGTCGTTACCCATAATAGGCACTGTAACTTCAATTAAGTCTTCGACAGATTCTTCAACCAATACTTTGTCATCATAATGAAGTGCGACTTCAAGCGCATTTTCTAGTTCGCTTTGACTTTTAACCTTTGTAATCGCGATGCTTGAACCTAGGTGAGCTGGCTTTACAAACACCGGGAATTTTAATGTCTTGATGCGCTTTTTGACATCTGCTTGGTTGCTATCCCATTCGCTAGCCGTGAACCAAACAAATTTCACGCTTGGCAAACCGGCCGACATCGTAACTTGCTTAGTAAGGACTTTGTCCATTGCAATGGTGGAAGCAAATATGTCACAACCTACAAACGGCACATTAGCCATGCGTAGTAATCCCATTAGGCTGCCGTCCTCGCCATATGTTCCATGAGTCGCCGGAAAAGCCACATCAATTTTTACTTTTGTACCACGGAATCCCGGCACGATAATTTCCAAGCCATTATCAAATACTAGCCGCGCCTTCTTTTCTTGCTTCAACTTTACGTCCAATCTACCGGCTGTAAACGTTTTAATATCACTTAGCTCTTTGAACGAATACCAAGAGCCGTCTTTGGCGATATAAACAGGTACGACGTTATATTCGGACATGGTTTTGAGCGTATTCATGATCGGTACATGCGCAGTTATGATAGATACATCATGCTCAGCCGAACGACTGCCAAAGATTACCGCAATATTCTTTTTCATAGGTGTAAGTATAGCAAATTATGAATAGCTATCGTCCCAGTCGTTTTGAAGTACTACAACGTCACCAGCAACAGTGAATGATTGCAGATTGCTGTAAAAATTCACAGGATCATCTTGCCAGACAAGCTTGCCTTTGAATCCGCCGGCCTTTAGACCCTCAGCGATGAACGGCGTAGCGGAGTTTTTCATGAGTACAATAACATCCGGAGGTTGCTTTGACAGCTGAAGGCCAATCTTTCGATGAATGTCTTCGTTATAAGTGCCAGTTTCTACAACACCAGGCGTTACGTAGATCTTTCGCTTGGCTTTTATAGCATTTAGGAAATCGATAGTTGCCAAAAAGCCCTCCAAATTGCCATTGTAAGCATCGTCAATAACAACCACACCGGGAATTGCTCGGTTTGGCTGTAATCGATGCTCGAAGGGTTTAGTATTCTTCAGGCCTCTTTCAATTTGATCTGGATTAAGGCCCAGTTTATCGGCAATCGTAATAGCGGCAACCAACATGCCAATTTGATGCAAACCTAACAGCTGGCTTGTTGCATTTATGGTTTTGTTGCCTTTCTTTGCTATGAACTTTGTGCCCTCAAGGCTTGTGCTAGCATGGGATACCACCCAGCCATCACAGCCTTTGCGACTATAGCTGATATGTGATCTTTTAACGCGCTCAAGGGCATCCTTGCTCTCGCTGTTGACATAAACCGGCTTTCTATTCAGATAATTGGCCAGTTCAAATATCGTATCGCGGGCCGCTTTTAGCGTTTTAAACCGAACCATATGTTGCATCGTAACACCGGTAATAATGCCAATGTCCGGCTTCGTTATCCGCGCCAGCTGATCAACATCACCGGGATAGTACTCGCCTAGCTCTAATAGCAGCACATCTTCGTCGCCCTCTAAAGACTCGGCGAATCGGTAAATCCCAATTGGCGTATTGTAGTTACCCGGTGTCATCGCCACTTTTTTTGCTTCACCTAAAACCGCACTTAAAATATGCTTCATACTGGTTTTACCGTAGCTACCGGCAATCGCAATCTTTTGTGCGGTATTGACACTCAAAATCTTTTCGGTTCGTCTTGATAGCATCGCTACGCGTGGCTTTTGAATAAAGATCTGACCAAGAACAATTGGAACTACTAAGCCATAGGCAAGAACCCATGGTGCGATAAGTGAAACCACCAATGCCGATGCAACCCAATAGGCTATTGCAATATCTACAAAAAAAAGAGCATAGGCCAAAACTACCCATGCCACCGCAATCAAACCCCAAACGTAGATCAGTATCACTTTAGCGGCCAGAGTCATCTTTAGTTGCTTGCGTTTCGCGACCTTAGTGAAATCGCGAGTCCGGTTGTACCAGGCAAGATAATCAGTAGCGTTATACTCTACCGATTGAAGCATGAATACCAGCGTGGCCGGATAGGCCATACTATAGCGGGTGAAAAAGTTTTTCATTATTTGAATTTAAGGATCAAATCGGCAACTTTTTGCGGTTCTTCCTCATGTGTATGATGGCCTGAATTGGGAATTAATTCTAATTTTGAACCGTCAATGAGTTTTTGAAATATCCGCGCATAGTGCGGTGGCGTTTGTGTATCATTCTGCCCATAAATTAGCAGTGTCGGGGTGCTAATCATGGCCGCCTCGGGCCGCACATCTTCTTTTATTACATTCGAGAAAGTCTGGCTCATTGTTCCAGCATGGATGTAGTCGGTTGCTCCTGCTGATTTGTAAAGTTTGCCACGCAGGCGCTCTTTGTATTTGGATGGCAACGGCAAGGTAGCTACCTTGCCGGCTTTAGCAGCCAGCCAGTAAACCCGATTTCGCAATCGTTTTGACTCCCTGATTCCATGAGAGCCAATCAAAACTAGTTTTTTCGGCCGTAATTGACCGCCACCAACCGCCTTAATCGATATTCGCCCACCCATTGAGTGTCCGACAATAATTTCAACACTTTTTATTTTTAGTTTTTCTAAGAAATCAGCAATAAATGAAATGTAATTATCTAGATTCCAAGGTTTATCGGGTAATTCGCTCGCGCCAAAACCCGGCAAATCAAGCCTAACAACCCGATATTTTTTACTCAAGTTTGGTAAGATTTTGTCGAACGTTCTATGCGTCGATTGCCAGCCGTGCAGTAAAAGCATGACCTTGGCGTTCTTTTTGCCTTCATCTTTATACTCGGTAGCCAGACCATCAACAATTAGCTTCATACTTCTATTGTACCAAGTTATCGCAAGCAGAAGTTGAATTATCGCTGTTAACTATTCCGTGGCTAATTAACAGTCAGCGATGGCAGCATAACCTGCTCCCAGGCTGTTTCGCCATCATCACCTGGCACTAGTATTTGTGCAACTAATCCATAATCCGCAACAATTTGACCATATAGGGTTTTACCAATTTCAGGGTCGAATGAGCCCATTAATACACCTTGGTAGAGCATATAAACATCGTCACCACCAACAAGTATTTCGACTGCTCGCTGGTTAGATGCCACCTGATCAGTAATACTAATGATTAGCTCTACTTTCCCCGCTTTATATCTAATTTGATCTCCATGTTCTAATACTGATAAATGGGTTGCGCCCTCTCTTAGTGGGTGCATAACTAGGTGCATTCCGCCGTCGGCTGGTAATGGTTCAAAGCCACCAAATGTGGATGGATAACCGTCTAATAATTGATCTGCCATTGCTTGCCACTCCACTGAGTTGGTGGAGATAGGGAGATTCGAACTCCCGACCTCTTGCATGCCATGCAAGCGCTCTACCAGCTGAGCTATATCCCCATGTTGGAATTATAAGTATAGTACAGGCTTAGATTAATTTTAAGAACTCTGATTCAGTCAATCGGGTGGTCATGTACTTATCAGCGTCTTTTATTTTTGAACTGCCTGGCTTTTCACCTACCACCAAGTAATCCGTATCTTTACTCACGCTGCTTTGAAATTTACCACCAAGTGCTCGGACTTTCTCGGCGGCTTCATCTCGACTGACTTGCTGTAATGCGCCAGTTATAACAAAGGATTTTCCGTTGAGCTTATCTGAAGTCTTTAACTGAGAGGGCTTAACGCCCACCTTGTCGAACTTCTGCAAGAGTTTTTGATTCCTGGGCGAACTAAACCAAAGCACAATACTTTCGGCTACCACACTACCAATGCCTTCAAGCTTTTCGAGTTCTTCAACTTGTGCAGACGCTAATAAATCTAAATCCTTGTAGTGGCGACTTAAATCTATAGCTGTTTGGCGCCCAATGTGCCTGATACCCAGACCAAATATAAAGCGGTCCAACGGCGGAGTCTTTTTATCTGCAATTGCGTCTACTAAATTTTCAGCAGACTTGCGAGCAAACCGATCAAGTTTTTCGATATCACTAGCTTTTAGTTCGTACAAATCAGCCGGATCACTAATTAAGCCTGCCTTCAGCAACGCTTCGACATTTTTCTCACCCAATCCTTCAATGTCTAGCGCTTGCTTAGAGCCAAAGTGAATAATTTGGCCACGTACTCTGGCAGGGCAGTTTTTATTCGGGCAACGCCAAATGGCCTCTTCCTTCTTCTCCTTTTTGAGTATCGTATCGCAAACAGGGCAGGTTTTTGGCATAACAAACTTTTTTTCGTGCCCATCGCGAAGTTTTGGCAGTGGCTCAACAACTTCCGGAATAATATCACCGGCTTTTTGCACAACCACGGTGTCGCCTATTCGCACATCTTTACGATGAACTTCACCTTCGTTATGTAGTGTCGCCATCTGCACAGTACTACCTGCAATCCGTACGGGTTCCAGCACCGCAAAGGGCGTAGCCGCACCTGTACGACCAATACTAACTAAAATGTCTTTCAGCCTGGTTGTAGCCTGCTCAGCCGGGTATTTATAGGCAACCGCGCCACGTGGTGCCTTACCTGCCACGCCAAGCTCTGCGAACGTCTTACGATCGTTCAAGGTAATAACCAGTCCATCGCTTTGGTAACTTAAATCATGTCGTTTTTCTTCCCACTGCTCAACAAAATCAATAATCTCGTTGGCAGTATTTACCAAGTGGTGTTGCGAATTTACAACAAACCCCAACTTTTGCGCGGTCTTATACTCATCAACGTGCGTGGCTAACGGTGGCTCCACGATTACCGAATAGGCGTGGAATCTCAGCGGGCGCGACGCAGTTAGCTTGGGGTCGAGTTGGCGAATGCTACCGGCCGAAAAATTGCGGGGATTAGCGTATTCAACTAGGCCTTCTTCGCGACGCTTGGCATTAATTGCTTCAAAGTCTTTCTTATACATAATTACTTCACCGCGCACCTCTACTCGGCCTGTGTAAAACTCCTTAGGTAGGGTTTTATCACGACGTAATATCAGCGGAATAGTACTTATGGTTCGCAAATTCGAGGTAACGTCTTCGCCTCGAATACCATCGCCTCGGGTTAAGCCACGAACGAGTTTGCCCGCCTCATATACAACAGCTGCGGCTAATCCGTCCATTTTAATATCCAGGTGATATTCTGGCTTGTAGTTTTTTGGCAGCAGCTTTTCGGTTCTTGTAATCCATGCCATCAAATCATCCTCGCTAAAAACATCGTTTAAACTCAGCATTGGTTGAATGTGCGCCACGCTTATGAATTTCTTTAATGGCTCGCCACCCACGCGCTGTGTAGGTGAATCAGCTGTAATAAGCTCAGGAAAATCTTTTTCTATCCCGCTAAGCTCACGCGTAAGCGAATCATATATTTCGTCTGAAACAGCTGGATCATCTAATACGTGGTAGCGATAACGGTATTCATCAATCTGTAATTTCAACTTTTCTAGCCGTAATTGGGCGATACGTTTTTGCGAAGACCTGGACTTATTCATGTAATGGCACTTTTATTTGTTACTCTAATTCGCGATAAACTTGGTACAAATAGGTATAGAAAATTGGCGTAATAAATAAATTAATTAGAATGCCAAGCAAAACCAAAGCGGTTGTAATAGACAAGTATGTTAGCGAAATAAGCAATGCGAATACCCCGGCAATTATTGATGCATAAACTATAACGACCCCAAGTCTTGCAAAGATTTGCTTGCTTCTCCCCTTGGTCAGAGCCCAGCTTATCTTTAGTGATTGCATTGGCCTTATCTTGGGTAAAGTAACAACAATAAGCGCAAATATTGAACGTGATATTAAGATTATGGTTGCCAGGCTCAATAGCAACAAAATTATGCCGGCAACAATAATTGCAAATATTGAACCAAGAGCTAAGCGATTTACGTTTAGAAAAATAAAAGTCCCTAAAGAAAACGGCGCAGTACAAAGCATTACATAAAAGGAAACCAGCAGGAATTTCAGCATTGGTGATGTCCCATCGTAAAGAGCTTCTCGTAGATTTATGTTCGAGTTGCCGTGGACTATTCGACGATTAACCCATAAAATTGCACAACTATAAAACGTAAACCACAAACCCTGATAAACATTGGCAAGATCATCCTTTAAAAGAACTGAAATTGCAACATTTATTATAGTCGAAAGTATCGCCAGCTTGATTATAATTCCCAGGTTTAGCCTAATGATTCTTATCGACTGCACCAATAAGGCATGGGCGCCAATCATAGTTGGCTTGTTTGCTTTTTTCGCTTTTTCTGCCATTACAACTTCCCGCCCATCTCTCTTAGCTTTGCTATTCTCTCTTCTATCGGGGGGTGTGTACTAAATAATCCCGCCACCCAACTTCCGCGTTTGCGATTAGCAAGTGGGTTAGAAAAATACATATGAGCCGTAGCCGTGTTACCTTTGGGGTCCTCTCCACTATACTTGCTAATTTTTTCTAAAGCGCTCGCTAAGCCCTCGGGATAACGCGTTAGCAAAGCGCCACTGGCATCAGCTAAATACTCGCGCTTACGCGAAACCGCCAGTTGCAATAACGATGCAATAATTGGCGCCAGTATTGCCATCGCTAAGCCCAGTAGCAGAAATACGATATTACCATTGCTGTTATTGTCGTCACCACCAAACCAAAACATCATCCGAAAAAAGAAATCGCTAATAAACGCCACAATGGTTACAAGCACCAGTACAATTGCCATCACACGGATGTCGTAATTGCCAACGTGACTAAGTTCATGAGCTAATACGCCTTCTAATTCTTGCTTGTCGAGCACTTCAAGTAAGCCAGAGTTTACAGCAACGACTGCATGCTTAGGATCACGCCCGGTGGCAAATGCATTCGGCGCCGGATCGTTGACAATATATACTTTTGGCATTGGCAACCCGGCTGTAATACAGAGGTTCTCGACTATCCGATAAAGTTCTGGTGCGTCCTTTTTTTCTACCGGCTTAGCCCCTACCATCGACAGGGCAATTCGCGCCGATGAGTAATAACCGAAAAAAGCATATATTAATGCAAACAAAGCAATCCCGATAAACATCGCCGGATTACCATAGTATAGTGACACTACATATCCGACCCCTGATATAAGGATCAAGAACATAAATATTAACAGGATTGTCTTGCGCTTATTGGCAGCGACATTAGAATACATCTATTCTTGCCCTTGTTGAATTATTTTTTGTCTTCGCTAGATTCGTCGAACTTAACATCAACCGGCTTTTCTACTGCCGCTCGGTCTTCTACTTCAAAGAATTCCTTTTTACTAAAACCAAGTCGCTTAGCAAAAATGTTGGTTGGAAATACTTTTACCTTGATGTTCAAGTCACGAGCCGAACCATTATAAAAGCGACGAGCTGCCTGAATTTTATCTTCGGTATCAACAAGTTCGTCTTGCAAGCCCCTAAAGTTATCGCTGGCCTTCAAATCCGGGTAGGCTTCGGCTACTGCAAACAAACTCTTCAGCGCGCCCTCGAGCATGTTATCAGCCTTGGCTGCTTCTGCAGGGCCCTTTGCATTGACAGTTTCTGTTCTGGCTTTGGTTACTGCCTCAAAAACACCTTTTTCGTGCTTGGCATAGCCTTTAACGGTACTCACCAGGTTTGGAATTAAGTCTGCTCGGCGCTTAAGCTGGACAGTAATGTCACTCCAAGCCTCACTTACCCTTTCGTTCGTTTTTACTAACCCATTGTATGTTGCCCATAGCCACAAAGGGATCAAGGCCAATACTACTAACGCAATCACAACAAATAACATACCTAAACTCCTTTAATCTATAATAATTATAGCACTTACAACAGCGCATTGACGAGGGATTACGAAAACGATAACTGGCCAATTTGTATTATTAACTGCCGATTATTGCGAGCCTTAAACCATCGATTACTGGTAGGTATCATTTAGGAATATGTCACCACTGCGCAAAGCCGTTAGTACAGCCTCTAGCCTGTTGGTTGTATACTGCTTATTGTATATTTCATATAGCATGCTCTTGACAGTACCTTCTTTAATATGTAGACGATCGGCGATATCTGCATTTTTCCCGCCAAACCTTACTATTGATTGGAGTATCGTTTTCTCCCCCTCTGTTAAGGGTAGCCTGTTGTCTAAATATTCAGTTTCGGTCTCCGGACTAAATAGCGCGACATCACCACTACGTAGTAGCGCAACAACGGCGTCGGTCCGATTGCTAGTTCTGGTTTTGTGATTTACTTCACTAATTTGGTTCTTAATAGTTTTCCGAGCAAAATGTAGTCTCGCACCAACATCAGCATACGTCCCGCCGTGCCAGACAAGATCCTGTATGATTTCTAATTCTCTTGACGACAATCCGTAAACATTCGTCGGATCTGGCAAAAATTCAGGACCCATAAAATATCGCTCTACATCAAAGTAGGAAATACCCGCGGCGTCATTCGGTAAGTTTGGGTCTTGGCCAAAACTTCCTTCTAATTGAGGATCTTCGGGCGCTAGCAACTCATGCATAACTGTCATAGATTTTATTATAACATCTTTTTTGATTTTAGTATAGTATCTTTACTTAAGTCGGAATCATCTATCCGCCGGTGCTCGGTAATATTAACAAAAATTCTTTTTGCCTACATGACTACCGTGGTGAGGCTAAAGAACTTTGTATCAAACCTAGAACTACACTCAACTTCTTGTTGAGTCTACTTCCTGGTGTCTATCTACAACGAGGCTCGAACCTATTTCCAAGAAAATGCGTAAGCTCAGCCCCGCCGCCTAGCACGGCAAGCAGTGCTGCGCCCCGCCAGAAAAACCCTTTGCAATATTTCTTGAGATTTCCCCCGCCGAGGTTTTTTGGAAAAGGAAGAGGGATTTTTCTGTCGGTTCGCCTGCCATAAATGGCAGAGGCGGCGTGGCTCGAAGCGGCGAAGCCGCTATCTGTCGCAAGCGACACATTAACGGATAAAATCTGTTAAAATTAGATTATGAAAGTACAAGTATCGAAGCTAAAAGACAAAATGAGTGAAGTACTGCTCAGGGCAGGATACAGCAAGGCTGACATACCTTTTATTATCAACATGTACTTAGGTGGCGAGCTGCGTGGGCACACATGCCACGGCTTAGCTAGTTTTCCTGGTTTTGTGAGTAAAGAATTCTCCTCAGACAGAGAACCTATAATTATGAAAGAAACACAGTCGCTATTTATGATTGACGCAAATGCACAATCTGGAAATGTTGTCGGCAGACGAGCAGCCGACGAGGCAATTAAGCGAGCGGAAAAAAGCGGTGTTGGCACGGCTATTGTTAAAAATATGGAGAGTTGGCTGCGTCCTGGCGCAGTGGCTGAGTATATATCTGAAAAAGGCTACGTTGCAATAGTCATAAATAATGGCGGCGAAGCTGCCGTTGCACCTCCTGGTGGCTTCGACCCGGTAACTGGCACAAACCCTATTGCATACGGCATACCAACCGAAAATGGTTCGCTGGTCGTCGATATGGCAACCTCAAAGCGAGCTAAAGGGCAAATTCGTTTGGCAAACAAATACGGCACCGATTTACCTCCTAATAGTTTTTACGATGCTAATGGTGAAGTTACTGTTGACCCAAAAGCCGCATATTCTATTATGCCATTTGGGGAATATAAGGGCTTTTCGCTGGCACTGTTAGTAGAAATACTTTGCGGCTCACTTGTCGGTATGCCTATGCTTAATCAAGACGACCCCTCAAATAATAATTTTGGTGGTAAAACTCCAAAACGAGGTGGGCTGATTTTTGTCGTTGACCCAAAAATGACTACAGACGCCGATACTTTTACCCAAGTTAATAGCGACTATATAGAAAAAATTAAATCTACCCGACCACGAAAAGGCGAACAGATTAGAATACCTGGCGAAGAGGCGGCAAAAGAGCAAAATTCTAAGATTACTGACGATGAGATAGAAATTCCTGATGAAATCTGGGAAGAGCTTAAAGGCTTATGATTTTACCTAATCGCTAAGAGCGACAGCACCCACCAGAAAAATCCCTCTTCCTTTTCCAAAAAACCTCGGCGGGGGAAATCTCAAGAAATATTGCAAAGGGTTTTTCTGGCGGGGCGCAGCACTGCTTGCCGTGCTAGGCGGCGGGGCTGAGCTTACGCATTTTCTTGGAAATAGGTTCGAGCCTCGTTGTAGATAGACACCAAATTGCAACTTTTTGCGGAAATGTCGCCCGATAGGGCGGCTTTTTCTTTGGCTTTGCGGAGCAAAAGCCAAATGTTCTTGGGGGGAAATGCAGTTGGGGCGGCCGTTGGCTGCGCCTTTTTGGTTTTTAGCCGCCATAGGCGGTTTTTGGTATAATTGCAAGTGGAACCAATTCAGTAGTTGTCTTTTTCGTTTGTCGGCTTTAATAGCCGTCTCGGACAATTTAAGGCAACTTGAATTGGTTCCACCGAGGCGGCTATTTAAGTTGAGGGGGGTGCTATGAGCGAAAAATATTATTTATACGCCAGAAAATCTACTGACGTGGAGGACAAACAGGTTTTGTCCATTGAGGCGCAACTTGTTGAGTTGCGAGAATATGCCAAACGAGAAAGTTTGCATATTGCCGCCGAGTTTGTAGAGAAAAAGTCCGCCAAGACAACAGGCAGACCAGTGTTCGGTAAGTTGTTAGCTGAAATAGAGAAAAACGGTGGTAATATTCTGGCGTGGCACCCTGACAGACTGGCTAGAAATAGCGTGGACGGTGGACAGATTGTCTACTTGCTAGACGGTGGACAACTTGGCACACTCAAGTTCCCCTCTTTCTGGTTTGAGAACACCAGTCAGGGCAAGTTTATGCTGTCCATCGCTTTCGGACAGAGCAAATACTATGTAGACAATCTGTCCGAGAATACCAAAAGAGGCTTGCGCCAAAAGGTTCGGCGGGGCGAACGCCCCGGCCTTGCGCCTGTTGGCTATATCAACGATGTGCGAACAAAAACGGTTGTCGTAGACAAATGGCGTTCGCCTATTGTCATTGAGGCTTTTGCGTTGTACGCCAAAGGCAATCAACGGTTTGAGGATATAGCGAGTTTTCTTGCCCATAAAGGAATACTGACGAAATCTGGCAAACAATTTCCCAAAGATAAAATTAAGCGTATGCTGACAAATCCGTTTTACTACGGACACTTCCGTTATTTTGGCGAGATACACGAGGGCAAACATACGTCCATAATTTCCAAGAAACTGTTTGATGAGGTGCAAGCTACGCTTGCCAAGCGTGGACGACCACAAAAAGGCACAACTGCGCCACAGATATTTTGTGGCTTGCTGCGTTGTGCAACCTGTAATTTAGCCATAACTGCCGAAAAGAAAGTGAAACACCAGAAAAACGGTAATGTTCACGAATACGTCTATTACCGTTGCACAAGAAAGCACAAAACAATCCGTTGTACCCAGCCAGCAATAACCGAACCAAAGCTAGCAACACAACTCATAGATATTTTGCATAGCTACGCTATGCCCAAAAGTTGGGCAGAACAACTGGAAACGATGCTAGCTGCTGATGAAAAGAAAGCAGAACAAAGTTCTGCTGTGTTTGTAGCTAACGCACAAACACGACTTGCAAGCTTGCAGAGCAAGCTCCAGCGACTTTTAGACGGGTATTTAGACCAAGACATAGAGCAGAACATCTACCGCGCTAAACAAGCCGAGTTGATGTCCGAGAAAAAGTCGCTAGAGGAGCAAGTCAGCAAGCTAACGCTTGCAGGCACAGCTTGGGTTGAACCTATGCGCCAGTGGCTCAAACAAGCCTATGACCTCAATAGAATTGCAGAAAGTGGCGAGCAGAGTGCTATAAAGTCCGCTTTTCTTGAAATGGACGGATTGAACCTGTTTCTAAAATCCAAAAAGGCGCAGCCAACGGCCGCCCCAACTGCATTTCCCCCCAAGAACATTTGGCTTTTGCTCCGCAAAGCCAAAGAAAAAGCCGCCCTATCGGGCGACATTTCCGCAAAAAGTTGCAATTTGGTGGGCGAGGAGGGACTCGAACCCTCAAGCCGTTTTACCAGCAACGGATTTTAAGTCCGTCGTGTATACCAATTCCACCACTCGCCCTGGAGGCGCGTACCGGACTTGCACCGGTGTAGCAGGTTTTGCAGACCTGTGCCTAACTCCTCGGCCAACGCGCCACATAGGCTATATTATACTTGCCTAAACCTCGTAGTCGACTACTTCAAACTTAGAAATTGCAATTAACTTCTTGCGCATCTCTTCGTGCTCTGGCATTCGTCGCCAGGTTTCTATCCCGTCCATATCTTCAAACGAACTAAATTGCACATACTGAAATTTATCAGCTCTATGTGGCATAACCTTACTGACAGCAAACTGCATTACGCTCGGACAGCCCTTTAATAACTCTTCAAGTTCGGCAAAAGTCTCGGCCGCTTTACCCGGATCAGCTTTGGGTTTTAGTGAAAACAGAACAATGTGGTGAATCATATTAACTAGTTTATCTTATCGGTCATTCTAGTTATAATACTTTAACAGTTCCCGGGCGATTAGCTCAGTTGGCTAGAGCACCTCGTTTACACCGAGGGGGTCATAGGTTCGAGTCCTATATCGCCCACCAGGCGCCTTAGCTCAGTTGGTAGAGCAGTGGCTTGAAGAGCCTCGTGTCGTTGGTTCGAGTCCAACAGGCGCCACCACGTCGGAATAAGCTATCAACTTTCACAAATTGAACCTAGTTCAATTTGCTACAGTTTTTCGCTATTCATCCTTTCAATTTTGCAAACAGCTTCGCTTGGTTCGTAAAATTGTTAGAATACAATGTGGACGAGCGGGTATAGCTCAGTTGTTAGAGCGCATCCTTGCCAAGGATGAGGCCGCGAGTTAGAGTCTCGCTACCCGCACCAAATGTTTGAATTATGAGCCGAAAGGCTCTTTTTCTTTGTCTCAACGATTGTTTTAAAGGGGTCGTTTAGTATATAAGACAGCTTTTTATCCTTTAATTCAATGTTTGAAAGTACGTATTCCAACAATTTCTGTCGCAGGTCATCATCGCTCTCTTTAAAGAGCATTTCTGCCCGTTGTGCCAAGTCTAACAGGTAAGAGGCGGTTACTTGGAACTGCTTATTGTCGTTTGTTAGCAACTTTAGGCGGTCATTCAATTCCTGCTGTTTCTTTTCTAGCTCAGTTGCAATATCGTCGTGGAATGTCTGTGTAATCCCCCTACTACTAGCCTGGATATTCACACTTGCATAGTACCCCCAGGGGGTACTACAATAGAGTTATGATTAGCGATATAAAGCAGCGTGCACTACATCG
>CAZBQI010000008.1:0-38536 GCA_964494105.1 uncultured Candidatus Saccharibacteria bacterium
ATTCCACTTTACTCCGACCAATAGCGTCGGAGACTCACGTAGTTGAATTGTTAAGTAAGAAAACTATAAACCTCCCAAATTGAAAATGCAAATTTCTATCTATTTTAATCTACTTTTGTCGCCAAAAGTAACAAAAGCGTCCGAGTAGGTCGAATTACAATGGTCAAAGATTAAATTTTAACGAGCTTGCGGAACTCGCCCGCCTAAGGCGGACTCAAACAGTCCTCAGTTAAATACGCTAAAATTAAATCTTCTCGCTTCTGTCTTCTTCAATACTCGGATAGGGGTTTAAATTTCTTCCGAATATAAAGAAAACTGAAGGAGGGAAGCAACTGAGATGCAAGTAGCGAGGACTGTCCGACGAGCGTTAGAAAGGAGTTCCACAAGCTGCCTGCTTCGAAGTTGATTGAGCTACATAATGTTTTCGTCCTATTCGGGAGCTTTGCTTCTTTGGCTCCAAAGAAGTTTAAGAAAGAAATTAATTAAGACTTAAACTCTAATCCTTCTCGATGCAGTGCAATGCTTTGGAGTATGCCAATGGCCATTAAGCTAATAATAAGGTTGGTTCCACCATAGCTAATAAACGGCAATGGCAAGCCAGTTACTGGCATAATACCCAGGTTCATGCCGATATTAATAATGATGTGGAAGCTAAAATACGCCAGAATACCCGTGGCCATTAGTAAACCAAAACGGTCACTCGCTCGCCAAGCAATTATTGCAGTCCGAGCCAGCAGAGTTACAAACAGCGCCAACACCAATCCCGCACCCAGAAAACCAAGCTTTTCTGACAGAACTGCAAAAATGAAGTCAGTTTGCTGAGATGGCAGAAAGTTCAGCTGACTCTGCGAACCTGAGCTCAAGCCCCTACCCATTAGCCCCCCACTACCAACGGCAATTGTTGATTGCACAACGTTATAGCCACTGCCACTTGGGTCGCTAGCCGGATTGGCAAAAGTCTCGATACGCTTTATTTGGTAAGGATGTAGCTGGGTATATGCAACCGGCATTATCGCTATACCAAACAAAATTAAGGCCACCAGATGCAATTTATTTGCATTACTTACAATTATCATTACAAACCAAATGAAGCCAATCACCAGCGCCGAACCCAGGTCTGGCTGAATCATTACTAATATTGCCGGAATAAGAACAATTACTAGCGAGATCGCGAAAAAGCGTGCTAGCCGCATCTCATCGTTGTGCTTGGTAAAAAAACGCGCCAATACCATTACTAGGCCTAACTTGATAAATTCCGTCGGCTGAAACTGCAGGGGGCCAATATTTATCCAGCGGGTTGCTCCTTGTGCGTTTGTTCCAAAAAATAACACCAAGAATAACAAAAACAACCCAATACCATACCAAATGTTACCTAACCGAAACCACAACCGATAGTCAGTTTTGGCAAACAACACCATCATCCCGAAACCAAATACGGCAAAAACAATCTGCTTAGCCGGGTTAAAATCCTGGGCCAGGCTGGCGTCTTTGAAGTTTATTGATTGCAACACCAGCAAACCAATGCCCAGTAGAATAACGGTAGAACCAATTAACAGCCAGTCCACCCGTCTTAGCGCTTTAAGCAAATTACTAGCCCCTTGTTCGCTTAATTTCTATCTCTAGGTCGGCCGCCTCGATTCGAACCTTTTTGGCATCTTGGCCCACATTATTCTGAATCGACTCTGCTAAGGTTTCACTCTTTACGGTGTTTTCGAATTCGGCAATGGCTGTTTGCAATTCATGATCATCTGTCTTTAGTGAAAGTTCTATTCGGTCTTCTACCTTTAAATCAAGTTCTTTGCGGTAATTCTGCACATGACGGACAAGTTCACGCATCATGCCCTCTCGCTTGAGTTCGTCAGTCAGAGCAGTGTCTAGTTTTACCGTTTTTCCCGCTACTACTTCCTTCACATTTACCTCATCTAGTACTAATTCGTATAGCTCCTCGGTTACCAAAGGAATCGCAACCTTTCTAAGTGGTTGGCGCACTTTAATTTTTGCTTCGCCGCGCTGAGCCAGTGCCTCGGTAATGTATTCTCTTACTTTTGCCATTTCTTCAATTGCTTTCGAATCGACATCACCGGCTTTTGGCCAATCAGTTAAATGCACAGATTCGGGCATACTATCAGGTTTTAGATCACGATAAATGTAGTCGGTAATGAATGGCGCCCATGGTGCCAGCAACTGAGTTGTGCGCACCAAAACGTAGTGCAAAGTAGCATAGGCAGACTGTTTGTCACTGTCGTCTTCGCTCTTCCAAAATCGCCGACGAGACCGACGCACATACCAATTCGAAAGGTCATCAACAAGTTCAAAAATCGGTAACAGCGCATGGGCAATCTTATAGCTATCTGCACTCTTCGTAGACTTTTCAATCGTTTCATTCAGTCGCGCAAGAATCCACTGATCCAAAACGTTTGTTGCTTTCGGCTCTTCAAGTTTTTCAGCTTTCCAGCCGTCAATTTCGGCGTACATTTTATAGAACTTGTAGGTGTTCCAGAGTGTACCAATTACGTTGCGCTGTAAATCGCGCATACCACTGCGATCAAAGCGCATGTAGTCGGCCGTCTCGGTGGCTTGAGTACTACTTAGTAGATACAAGCGCAAAATGTCCGCGCCCTCGATACTAAACACATCCTCTACCGGCGGATAGTTTTTAAGCCGTTTGCTTAGCTTCTGACCGTCGGCCGCCATAATCATGCCGTTTACTACGACGTTCTTAAAGGCTGGCTTGTCGAAAAGAATGGTCGCAACAACATGCTGCACATAGAACCAGAGCCTGGTTTGATCGAGTCCCTCAATAATAAAATCTGCCGGGAAAGTATCGTCGAACTTTTCTTTGTTCTCAAACGGATAATGCTGTTGCGCCACGCTCATGCTACCACTCTCGAACCAGCAATCTAACACTTCCTCGATGCGCTGGTACTTCTTGCCATCTTTTTCGAACGTTATCTCATCGATAAACGGCCGGTGTAGGTCATCTACTTTTATGTCATCGCCCGCTAGCTCCTTTAGCTCGGCAATACTACCCACCACTATAAAGTCGCTTGGGTTATTAACATTCTGCCAAATTGGCATTGGTGCTCCCCAGTAACGATTTCGTGAAATCGTCCAGTCGCGTGCGCCTTCGAGCCACTTGCCAAATCGGCCTTTTTTAATATTGCCAGGAACCCAATTTATTTCCTCGGCAGTTTTTAGCATCTGCTCGCGCATAGTCGAAACAGCCACCATCCAGGCATCAATAGCGTAGTACATTAGTGGCGTGTCGCAACGCCAGCAGAATGGATAGGTGTGCTTGAATCGTTCGTAGGCAAAAACTCTGCCCTGTTTATCGAGTAATTCTACAATGAGCTTGTCTGCGCCCTTAAAGAACTTGCCAGCGATCTCGTCCACGCCATAGCCCCTAGCCACATGACCGCCCTCATCCACACTCATCAGGACTGGCAAATCGTGCTCTTGACCTAATTTTAGATCGTCCTCACCAAAAGCCGGTGCCACATGCAAAACACCAGTACCCTCCTCCACACTCACCGCAGTTGAAGCCCATACTTGATAGATATTTTCAGAATCTATATTCTCGGCCTTAAACAATGGTACATACTTTTTACCAACGAGGTCAGTGCCCTTCTCGGTCTTAATAACCTTATAGTCATACTTAAGCTCATCTAAGCGTTTCTTGGCCAGTACTAATTTCTGGTTATTACCCTCATCATCGGTCAGCTCTACCGTCACATACGCCTCATCTTTGCTGACGGCCAAGGCGACATTACCTGGTAAACTCCACGGCGTGGTTGTCCAAGCCAGCATGGCCCGCTCCTCGCCCTCGAGCTGAAATTTTACATACAAGCTTGGGTCATCTATATCGTTTTTGTAGCCTTCGTTGAGTTCGAAGTTGCTAAGCGGTGTGGCACAGCGCGGACAGTATGGTAGTGAACGCAAGCCCTTATACAGCAGGCCTTTCTCGTGGATTTGCTTGAGCACCCACCAGACGCTTTCGGTGTAGGTGGTATCAACGGTGGCATAATAGTTCTCGTAATCGCTCCAGCGGCCGATTCGTTTGAGTAAACCCTCCCAATCGTCTTTGTAGGTAAAGATTGATTCGCGACAAGCCGCATTAAATTTATCGAGCCCCAGCTCGGTTATTTGCTTTTTACCACTAACGCCAAAGGCCTTTTCTACCTCAAATTCCACCGGCAAGCCGTGGCAGTCCCAGCCGTTCCGACGTGGCACATAGTAACCCTGCATGGTTTTATACCTAAGCATTGAATCCTTAATTGCAGTAACTAGGCTGTGGCCAAAGTGTGGCAAGCCATTGGCAAAAGGTGGCCCGTCGTAAAAGCTAAAGAGCTCTTTGCCCTCGCGCTGGGTTACGCTTTTTTCAAACGTACCTTCACTCTTCCATAAGCCGAGAATCTCTTCTTCTATTTGGGCAAATTGGGATTTATCGCTCATATTACCTCATTATAAATAAAAAAAAGCCCCGTGTATGCCCGGGAGCCTCTATTTTGAGACGGTACCATCCCGGTTGGGACTTAATTAACTGTGATCTAACGCGTCACTGACGTTGAGTTCTACTAGGCTAATTGCCGTTCTTCTCATATCCTCGCAGCCGATTACTGCTCTTCGCTTTCGCTGGCTAGCGAACAGCGAACGGATTGATTTAATTGTACGATATTTTAAGTACTTATCCTACTACTCGATATGTGTAGCCATTCGTACCTTCACCGTTATTTTCTTGGTGTGCCACGCTGGTACTGGTTATGCCCGGAAAATAGTTTGTGGTTCTAGTAGGTAAAGGATACCAGGACGTAATATTGCCCTGGCCATCATATTGATGAATGGCCATTGCCTTAAGATCTGAAGAATAGCGCACGGCACCTGGATGTACAGTGCCTTCAGGATCTGTAATTTCTAATCGCATATCCGATGTCATGCCAAGTTCAGGAAGACATGCGATTAGCTCAGCTCTCGTTAGTTCGGGAGCATCCTGTGGACCTATAGCAGTATTTGGTACAATATCACTCATCTAACTATTATAACATAACTTACTTTGTTTTTCAACCTTTACTGGTGTCAGGCGGTTAGGAATTACTTCCCTAGCCAGTAGTAGATGTGGTGGTTGGCGCAATCTCTTCTGCATAACCCGTAAGTGCGGCAAGTGTTTGATCTACCAATACTTCGTCAATTCCCTCCCCCAACAAGCGATCACGCATAACATCAACTACACCGTCTTGAGTAAGAATCTGTGCGAATTCGGTTTCCGGGTCTGCTGGCGTATCAGAATCATCATCGCCCTCAGATCCTCCATTAAATAAAATACTAGAGACAGCTTGAGCTACGGCTGGATCAATATCCTGTTCCTCGAGGATTTGTCTCATAAACCCTGGCGAAAGATCAGTTTGAGCAAGTTCCTTTAAGCGATTAAATTCCCTTTCAGCAATATTCGCTTGTTCAATTTTTGCAACAAATCTATCTGCCTCTCTGTCTGTTAGCCAGTCAGCGCCTTTTACCAAGCCAGCACCTAATATTAAGAAACCTGTTAGTGCAATAGCCCCAAACTTTCTTGCACTCATATTGATCGTTATAGTGACCGCAGGTTTACGATCAGGTCTTTCAGCAGCAACGTATTCGTCTGGACTAACATCCTCGGCCATGTTCTTTATACTGACTAGAAGCAGTTATCTATGCAAGCAAAAGCGTTTTAGTAGGCGTGAGCGTAAAGCTATTCTTCGCTGAAATGTGAGCGGTTTACTATTTTGATACGTCAGATTCTGGCTACAATAAAGGGTGCAGGACTAACCTACGTAGTTACCACCGCTCCATCCTGAACCATTGCTACCTTGCGCAATGGGCTCGAGGCGTTCTATCATCCCCCTTAGTGTAGCTTGCTCAGCGGTTGGATAGTCTACACTCTTGCCGGTGGCTATCACTTGCTCTTGGCGCTTAACTTCAAGCGCAGCAATCTGTGCTTTAAGCGCGGCAATGTCTGCAGTTCTCTTTGCTTCAGCCGCCTCTCCCCAAATTTGCTCCATGTTCTCTCTAGTAACACCATCCTTTGCGTGTTCAGCGAGTTTAGTTTGATCAATATCACTCAATCGCCAGCGCGCAGCATTAGCATAGTTGGCTATTATTTTTCCTGTATTTAGATCATATTCTTGTATACCGTACTGCTCAATGAGCTCGGTGTCCCTTCTTTTCAGTTCTGCAATTGGAGGATCGTACTTGTCGAACTTTTCGTACCCCTTAAAGCGCTGTCCCAAATAATACGTTACTCTGTCTAATTGATGCTCTAATACTTCGGTATCCCGAGAATCTTCATCGTCCTGGTGCTCTAGAATCTGTTGCCAAATCTCGGCAAAAGCCAACTGTTCATCCGGAGAATCAATCGCCAAGTTTTCGAATGGATTTTCTGGAATTTCGGCTAGTTTTTGTGCTTCAATTTCTGTTTCTGCGGTCATAATATGTATATTATAGCATAAGTGTCTTTAATTTTCAAATACTGTAAATCCAGTTGATTTAATTGCGTCAGCCATTTGCTAAAAAGTTTCTAGATGAAAATATCTATCTAGGCTAGTGCTTTGAGCTCATAGTATTGCTTTTTGTGTTTTAATATGTTATTATAGAATTCGAACAAAAAACAAAAAAGAAAGGAATAATATGCCTACAACAATAGAAGCCAGTACTGGACCTAGTACTGCTGAAGTCGCCCGTGAAGCAACTGGTGTCCCCCACGCTGAAACTGTAAGTCCTGAAATTGTATCTAGTAATCTTGGAGCAGTTGCCACAGATAGCAGTCTTGAAGTAGCCCCAGTTAGCTCACCATCAGAAGTCGGTGCAGAACCTGTAGCTACCAGTATTGAGCGTGTTGCAACACCTAAACCCCCTACCTGGAAGGATTGGAAACAAGCCGGCGAGGGCAAATCACCACAAGAAATTCAAGAAATTGGCGATGCAAGACGTAAGTACGAGGCAGACCTTAGAAGAGGAAACTACATCGACTCTATGCGTCGCCTATAAAAAGCGCGACAAATATCTTATTGTTCATAAATAGATTTTCCAACCTTAGCTTCTCAATACGAACTTAGGCGCGGGCATAGTAGCTAATTTAGTGCCACGGCTACTCTAAGATGTCTTGCCAGGGATTTTCGTCTGGCAATTGCTCTTTAGTATTTTTAGCTACTTCCTCTAGCTTAGCTCTTTCTGCTTCATATCTACCAGGGATATGCAGCGCCCGATAATTCCCAGGGGCTAAATTCGGCTCTAAAACAATGTCGAAGCGATCACCCAGTGCCGTCTGTAGTTTTTTTAATGTCTCTGCGGTTTTTACTACGATCCGCTTTACGCGATCAATTGGTATTGAAGGCGTTTTAACCTCGTAAGTAGAAAACTGCGGCACACCAAGCATAGTCATACCCTGGCTATCACGCCCGGCAGCAAACCCATCGATAGTATTGTGTGTAACTTCAAATCCGTAAGATCCAGGCCCCCTTCTAACTTCTCGTACATCTGTTTCTGTCGATTGGATAGTCTTTTTGGCCTGTAGATAGAAATATTCTGGCACGCTAACTCCGCGCAAGTAAGCTTGCAAATCAACCATCATATTGCTGTCTGGATCGAGATCTATACAATCCTGTGCGTCTTTTTCGGTCATAAAACTTCCCGGCCGTAACATCGCTTCTGGTTCAATAACTAAAACCACTTCCGACTGCCTTGGCCCTGCGCGTAATACGCTAGGGCGGCCAAAGTCACTAAAAACATAGGCATCTAACCCCATTTCTCTATCTACTCCGTTCGTTCCACCTGCGAGATTTTGAAGATTTGTTAAGGGATCACGCTCTCCCAAGGCAAATAGTTCGCGATCGCTCAGTATTGCGCCGTGGGCTACGGCTGCTAAAAAACCATCTACACTGGTGCTATGCACTAGCGGTAATGATTTCAGTAAAGCCTCTTCGTGTACAGAAAGCGCTGGAAAAAAGCGGTCATTTAGCATTGGTCTGCGCCTAAATTCTGAAGCAGCGTATAGGGCAACTACCGGCATGGGGCTTTCGCGAATAACCCCCCAGTCTTCGTCTTGCATATTTGCGACTTGAAATAAGTGTGGGAATACTTTTGTTTCAATCCCTGTTAACCCATGCTCTTCTCTTGCAGTTGATATTTCAGTCTCTTCACGCATCGTGTGTTGCGGATTTAGATGCCCTGCTAAAAATTCGTCGAAGTCTATATTAAGCCCGACACCTGTCATCTGTTCAAGCATTGCCGCCACTTGAGCTTCAGCCTGTGATGGTAAAGGTTTCGTATCTTCTGCCATAATAATCGTTATTATAGCATATTTTAACTTTTTTTACAATCGCGAATTAGGCGTGGGCGTAGTAGCTGACTTCGCTAATTAGCGGGAATTTACCCGCCCAAGTATCTATTACACGGCCATCCTCTTCGTGTGCAATAACAGCCGGGTATTCCATGACGTCGTATAGCTGAGCAATGGTAGTGCCCTCGCGACTGTCTACGTTTACTAGGCGCACAATTACTTGTTCACGCGCCAACCGGCTTTGAAAATCCATGACCTCACGTTCGTGCTCGCTATTAGGCCGATAAAGAATAGTTACCATAAGCCTATTGTAGCATTTTCACGTGTTTGATTTATTGGCAATTCGGACACATATATTGTTTTTTCTTTTTACTAGTTTTTACGAACTCACACCGAAGCTACACATAGTGCAGGCCCCAGGCGACCTTTAACTAACTACACCCGGACGTTGTGCCACAGGCGCTGCAGACGTAGCAGCTACCGGCACGCTGGGTTGGGTTACCGCAGTTGTAGCATAGTGGTGCATCTTGCGTTTTGGTTGGTGTTTCTACCATTTGGGCCAAGGTTTCTTTGGCTTCTTCCTCTTCGGGGTCGGGGGCAGAAGCAATTTTCTCTTCAATCTCTTCTGCTATATCCGCGGTTGTTTGCTCTTCGCTTGAGCTATCGTCTAGTTCATTGGCTTCAGTAGAAATTGAAGTGTCAATTGTTTGCTCCTCTTCTGTTTGGAGCAAGCTACTTTGAACTTTTCTGATTGAACTGTCTGCCGATACAATTCCCAGTTCTGAAAGATCAGCCTCGCTTAGGTATTCTAGCGCCAAGCGGCGAAAGATGTAGTCCATCAGCGAACTGGCGATTGGCACATCGGCGTCGTCCGTCATACCGGCCGGGGCGAAATTCATGTTAATGAATGTCTTTACAAAGTTCTTGAGTGGCACGCCGTACTGCAAACCGTGCGAGATTGAGATAGCAAAGGCATCCATAATGCCCGAGAGAGTTGAGCCCTGCTTGGAAACCTGCATAAATAGCTCTCCTGGGCGACCATCTTCGTATTCACCAACAGTAAAGTAGCCCTTGCAGTCGGACACGCTAAACTCATAGGTTGTACTTTTGCGACGCTTTGGCAAAACTTGGCGCATTGGATTCTTGACTACAAAGCCATCGTTCTTAACCTCACTGGCGACTGCTCCCGGAGCTTCTTCTTTGACATCGGCCTGTTCACCATCTGCTGCCTTCGTATCTTTCTTAGAGGTAGAGAGCGGTTGTGCTACCTTACAGTTATCTCGATAAATCGCAACGGCTTTAATTCCAAGCTTCCACGAATCGATGTGAAGCTGCTCTATATCTTCTACGGTGGCAGTTTCGGGCATGTTAACGGTCTTAGATATTGCACCGCTGATAAATGGCTGAACAGCGCCCATCATCTTGACGTGGCCAAGATAGTGAATAGTGTTGTCACCCATAGAGCAAGCGAATACCGGCAAGTGTTCTACCTTTAAGTGCGGTGCACCCATGATGGTTTTGTTTTCGTCAATATACTTAATTATGTCCTGTACCTGGTCGGGATCGTACCCTAGGTTTTTTAATGCTCTAGGTACCGTTTGATTCACAATACTCATTGTTCCCCCGCCAACAAGCTTTTTGAGCTTTACCAAACCAAGATCTGGTTCTATGCCGGTAGTATCACAGTCCATCATTAGACCGATGGTGCCGGTTGGCGCTAACACACTGGCTTGCGAGTTTCGCACACCCCACTGACGGCAGCCTTCTACTGCCTCGTCCCAAGCAACTTGGGCGGCACTAAGCAGGTCTTCCGGCACATAAGCGGCGTCAATTTTAGATACTTCAGCTCGGTGCATTTCTAGCACCCTATTCATGGGCTCTTTGTTGACTTCGTATCCGTCAAATGGACCAATGCGTCGGGCAATTTTGGCGCTAGTCGCGTAGGCATGGCCCGTAAGCATGGCCGTTAAAGCAGCGGCGTAAGCTCGACCTTCATCGCTATCGTATGGTAGGCCTTGCGCCATAAGAGTTGCGCCAAGGTTAGCGTAACCGATGCCCAATTCACGGAATGCTCGAGCGTTTTTAGTGATGCTTTCCGTTGGATAGCTCGAGTAACCTACCAAAATTTCCTGAGCGGTAAACATAATCTCAATCGCCTGGCGGTAACCGGCTACGTCGAATGTGTCATCGCTACCTAAGAACTTTAGCAAATTGATTGAAGCCAAGTTGCACGCAGAATTATCTAGGTGCATGTATTCACTACATGGGTTTGAGCCATTAATACGCCCGGTGTTGCTGGCTGTATGCCACTTGTTGATTGTTGTATCGAACTGCATACCGGGGTCGGCACACTCCCAGGCGGCTTGGCTTATTTGGCGCATCAAATCACGAGCCTTGATGGTGCGCACAGTTTCGCCGGTCTTGACCGCCTTCAAGTCCCAATCTTTGTCTTCTTCTACTGCTTGCATAAACGCATCGGTTACACGAACCGAGTTATTGGCGTTTTGATACTGAATACTAAAGGCATCTTTGCCGTCTAGATCCATCTCGAACCCAGCATCACGTAATGCTCTGGCTTTGCGCTCTTCAATGGCCTTGCACCAAATGAACTCCTCTATGTCAGGGTGGTCAACGTTTAAAATAACCATTTTGGCAGCACGGCGAGTTTTGCCTCCACTCTTTATAGTGCCGGCGCTAGAGTCGGCTCCGCGCATAAAACTGACAGGGCCACTGGCTGTACCGCTACTTTTACCAAGCTGTTCAACGCTAGAACGCAAGGCTGAAAGATTAATTCCACTACCGCTTCCTCCCTTAAAAATCATCCCTTCTTCGGTATACCAGTTAAGAATGGACTCCATTGTGTCTTCGACTGCCAAGATAAAACATGCACTTGCCTGCTGGTCGCGCTCCGGCGCGCCAATGTTAAACCAGACCGGCGAGTTGAATGCTGCTTTTTGAGTAACAAGGAGGTGTTTTAGCTCAGCATTAAAGATGTCAGATTCGCCATTTTCAAAATATCCAACCCTTTTGCCGTGATCAGTAATTGTATCTGCAACGCGATCAACAAGCTGACGCAAGCTACTTTCGCGAGTATCTGTACCCGGTGTTCCACAAAAGTACTTTTGGGCCACAATGTTGGTGGCATTTAGGCTCCAGCCTACAGGAAATTCTACATTTTTCTGCTCAAAGGCCACACTGCCATCTAGGTAATGAGTAATCCGTGAATCACGGCGCTCCCATTCAATTTCATCGTATGGGTGCTTTCCGCTGACCGTAAAATGACGGCGCAGCCCTAAAGCGGTTGATGTAGACATTGCTTCCTCCTCTCTCGCGCGTCGTGCGAGAATTTATTTATTTTGATTGTTTTTTAAACTACCACCTAGTCTCTTCCTGCTCCAATTTTTTACGTCGGAGTTGAGCCCTAGCCACGGTTTTTTGGGATAAAAAAACCAAGGTCAGACCCCATACCCTGTAATTACTTACTCACTTGACTGCCCTCCATTTTACCACGGCTTTTGCGAAGCTTGGCGAGTTCGCGCTCAAAACTGGCTACATCGGCAAAGCTACGATAAACACTGGCAAAGCGCACATAGGTAACATCATCTAGTATTATCAGTCTTTCCATAATCATCTTGCCAATTTCATCACTGGTAATCTCGTCAATGTCTTTGGCGAAAATGCAACGCTCCATGTCAGCCACTAGCTCTTCTAGTTGCAAGGCAGTAATTGGGCGCTTTTCGCTGGATTTCTGCAGTCCCCGCAGTATTTTACCGCGATCAAAAAGCTCCTGATTACCGTCCTTTTTAATAACTACCAAATTGGGGATTTCAACGCGCTCATACGTCGTAAAGCGATTGCCACACTTTAGGCACTCACGGCGACGGCGAATGGATGAAGCGCCCGCAATATCCCGAGATTCCACTACTTTTGAATCGATATGCTCACATTTTGCGCATTTCACTGTTTTTATTTTACCTCATATATAGTGTTTGTGATAGCTAGTATACCACTACCAGTAGCGCTTATGTCAACATATTAAGCAATAATGATCTAAGTTTTCCTGGAATTTAGCACTTGATGTGCCATATATAGCCAGCCTTCATCAATGGGGGCAAGCGTATCCATTAATTGAGCAGTGCGTAGCGCCATCTGTCCATACTCATGCATTTGGGCCTGTCGCCTTCTGTACGATTCAACCTGAATTTTTTGTGTCAAACCTGGATCAATCGTTGTGTCAACGGCTAAAAGAAAGCGGCCCAGATCCCCGACTAAGAGACCGAGCATATCGCCTAAATCTTCCGGCGAGGGGCTTCCTATCCTATCGGCTATATCTGCTATACCTGGCCCAGGCGCAATGATATCTGTAGGCTCTCCCATAAAAGACTATCTTATTATTCCTCTATTTTTTCTTCTTTTTGCCTTTGCGCAAAAAGGCTGGCTCGTCAAAATCATCGTCGTTATCGTTAAATGTCCAAAGGTCGTCTTCTTTTTTGGCGGTATCTTGAATATTAATATCCGCTACTGGTGATGCGCTTGAATCATCCAAGTTTGTTTTGTCGTCGTTATCTTGAATTGCATTATCGGCCGGTGCTTGCGTCATACCACTCATTGAATCGTCCATGTCGTCCCCTACGACAGGCTTACTAAAGTAGCTTAAACCACTTTCCTCTTCCATATCTGCATTTTTTACTGGCGCATACGCTGCATCGAAACCGGTGGCAATAACTGTGATTTGAATTTCATCACCCATGGCCTCATCTATAGTTGCACCAAAAATTATGTTGGCATCGGGCTCAACTGCAGCGGTAATTGTTTCGGCAGCTTCATTAATCTCGTGCATACCCATGTTTTTGCTACCAGTAACGTTAAACAGTACGCCACGTGCGCCATCAATCGATACCTCGAGCAATGGGCTTTCAATAGCTGCCTTGGCAGCCACAATTGCGCGATCATCACCGCTCGCCCGGCCGATACCCATGAGGGCTGAGCCGGCATCCTGCATAATGGCTTTTACATCTGCAAAGTCTAAGTTTATAAGTCCGTTAACAGTAATAAGGTCACTTATACCCTGCACGCCTTGGCGCAACACATCATCTACTACGCCAAATGCCTCTAACAACGGTGTGCGACGATCTATAGTCTGCAATAAACGATCGTTTGGAATCGTAATCAGGGTATCTACATGGTCTCGCATCCGCGCAATCGAGTTTTCAGCATTTTGACGTCGCTTGTCGCCTTCGAAAGCAAACGGTTTTGTTAGAATTGCAACTGTAAGTATACCCAGTTCTTGAGCAATTTCCGCCACGATTGGGGCACCACCACTACCGGTACCACCTCCGGCACCGAAGGTAATAAATACCATATCGGCACCTTTTAAGATTTCTTTGATTTCATCTTCGGCTTCTTCGGCGGCTTTTTTCCCAATCTTCGGGTCGGCGCCGGATCCTAGTCCACGAGTTGTTTCGCGCCCAATATGTAGCTTCATACTGGCTTTTGAATTATGAAGCGCCTGCGCGTCGGTATTTATAGCCACAAATTCCACGCCTTTTACGCCACTGGCAATCATTCTATTGATAGCTGAATTTCCCCCTCCACCAACGCCGACAACTTTTATTCGAGCGAAGGTTTCGATGCTAGGTGTTACCTCTGGCACAATACTACTCCCCTTGGTTCTTTTAATTGCTAAATATTATGGAGCTAAGTATATACCGCAGTTACATGTTGTTGCAAACTTTGTGCTCAGTTTATTTTATGGGCTTTTTTTTATTTAATCACTAGATGCTTTGTGCAGCTATGAATACATTATTTGTTCATTGTTGGCTGTTTTGTTGTCTTGTCTTGTGAGCCCTTGGATTTAAGAAGTGAGTTATTGCTTGCGAATGCGCTTGATGATGCTCTTTATAAAATCGCTAGCACTGCTTAGCACTCCGCTAAGCGCACCTTCACTGTCCTGGTGGGCAGATGAAAGATTATCTAACATTAAGCCCATGGCGACACCAAATGCCGGGTCATTAATTTTTTCGGTAATGCCGGAAAAACCGCTAGGCTTCTCTACCCTCGCCGGTAAACGCAGGGCGTATTTTGCGTAAGATTCAATTCCTTTTAGCTTTGCGCCACCGCCACATAAGATTGCGCCTCCCGGTAACATGCCGTCGCGCTTAATTTTCTTGAGTTCTTTGCTGACTTGATCGAATATTTCATCTAAGCGCGCCTGGGCAATATCGGCAATATCTCGTCGCGAGACTTCAATACTCTCGCCCCCCAGATCCTTAACCTCTACTGGCTGTTCTTTACGACTATGTTTAGCGCTGGGGCTGGCGTCTACGTACTCAAGTTTTACCTTTTCAGCTGTTTCTACATCTGTTCTTAGTCCAATTGCCAGGTCATTAGTAATGTGACCGCTTCCAATTGGAACAACTGCTACGTGCAGTAGCTGTTCTTCCTCAAAAACAGCTACGCCGGTCGTTCCGGCACCGATGTCTAGCAGAATACAGCCAAGCTCACGATCACGCTTGCTAACCAAGGTTGTCGCCGCTGCCAGGGGGTTTATCACGTAATTGTCTATTGCTAAACCAGCCTGACTGACACTTCTGCTGGTATTTTTAATAAACGGTGTTGCGACCGTTATTAAACAGCTGTCTACCTCTAGGCGCAGGCCATTCATGCCTACCGGATCCTTGATGTCTTCCTGGCCGTCAATCGTATACTTTCTGGCAGCTGCCTGAACAATCTCTCTGTTTGGCGGAAGCTGCATCACCGTCGCCGCTTCTTGTGCTCGAGCTACGTCGTCGGCCGTAATTTCCCGACTTGCTGTACCAACTGCAACAATACCGTGAGAGCCTATTGATAAAATGTGTGACCCGTTGAGACCAACGCTCGCTCGAGATACATTTATGCCGGCTACGCGCTCGGCCTCATCAATGGCAGCAGTAATGGCTGAAACTGTTTCTTCTATATCGGTAATGTTGCCACGCCTCACCCCTGTTGTTGGGGCCACCCCAACACCAATAATGCTCGGTGCCGGTGAGTCTAACTCCTGAAGCCCCACTACGCAACGAACATTGGCACTGCCAATGTCTAGTCCAACTGCTACTGGTAAGGTGTTTTTTTGTGCCATGAATATAGTTTAGCTTAACTTATTGAGGTAATTATACTGGTTATGACTAATATGGGCAAAGTGACACTCTGTTCAAGGGCTTAGAAGCATAAGTGTGGCAGCTTCCTCAATAGGAATAATCGGTGTTGCCTCTGGATCTGTTAAGGCAACTCCTGTTTGAACTACACCGTCAACTTCATAATCAGCCAAAAACACTGCGCCTTCGCCATAAATTCTTTTATACACTCCTAAAGTAGCAATGTACTGCCCGTCTTGGTCAGCTAAACCCCCAACTGAAAATACTTTGACGATACGTGTTTCAGCTATTAATTCTGAAGGCAAAATGGTTCTCTCACCATCTGGACTAGAAGCTTCTGAGTGCCTTGCTTCACTCATAACTGAGTCAGCACCTCCGCACCACTTTCTGTAACCAGAACGGTGTGTTCAAAATGAGCACTCAGGCTGTGATCCCGCGTTTTTACCGTCCAGCCATCGGTATCTACGAATACCTCTTTCCCACCCAAGGTGGCCATTGGCTCAATCGCAATAGTCATCTCGGCTTTTAATATCTCGCCTCTGCCAGCTATGCCAAAGTTTGGAATCTCGGGCGGTTCGTGCATTTCATATCCTACCCCGTGACCAACCAAATCTTCTACAACCCCCAGGTTATCCCGGCGTAGCCGGGCCTCGATAGCCGAGCTTACATCACCTATGTGAACACCGCTTTTAACTCGGTCAATGCCAATATCTAGCGACTCTTTTGTGGCTTTGAGCAGTCTGCGCTTCTGCCCCGTACCTTCACCAACAATTACTGTGGTAGCAGCATCGGTAACCATCCCTTTATAAGTCACCACGAAATCAAGACTTACCAAGTCGCCATCATTAATTACCTGCCCGCCAGGAATTCCATGTACTACTTCGTCATTTACAGATATGCATATAACATCCGGAAAACCTTTGTAGCCTAGTGTAGTAGGTGTGCCACCCAGTTTCTTTAGTTCTCTGCCTGCTTCATCCGCCAAATTTTTTGTGGTCATACCTGCATCTACTCTGCCAGACAAATACTCAAGCACCGTGGCAAGTATTTTGCCACCTTCGCGCATCGCATCTAGGTCGCGTCCATTCCTAACTAACGCCAAGGGACTACCTTTTCTATGCGCCCAAAAACCTGCTCTACACTACCTGTGCCATCAACTTCCTTTACCAATTCATGTTTGCGGTAAAATTCTATAACCGGTTTTGTTTCATCCTCGAACTGTTGCAGTCGATGATTAATGGCTTCTTCGGTATCATCTTTGCGCCCGCGGTTCAGCAAACGGCTAACTGTTTCTTGCCGTGGCAAACTTAAAAGAACTACCGCCTCTACCTCTTGGCCGTGCTTTTCTAACAAACTTTCTAGTAATTCCACTTGTGTAAGCGTTCGCGGATATCCATCTAAAATAACGTGTGTTCCAGTATCAATCTTTCGAAGCTCACTTTCTAAGACACCCGCAGTTGTTTGATTATCTATTAACTGCCCTTTTTCGAGTAGCTCATGGATCTTTGAGTCTTTTGAATTTCGAAACATATCACCGGTTGAAAGGTGAACAGCATTATATTTCTTAACAAGTAACTCGGCTTGTGTGCCCTTGCCCGAGCCCTGTGGTCCAATCAAAATCAGCATTTACTTATCCTAGCACAGCTAAGATTGCCAGTTAAAATCCCGATATACCAAACCGGTATTAGTCATTATCTCGCCCTGGAGTTTATCCAGCGCTTTTCGCTGTTTTTCGTTTTGATGATCGTGCCCTAGTACGTGCAAAATACCGTGCAAAATTAGCAAAGCTAGCTCGGTCTCTGGCGTTGTTCCGGCATTTCTTGCCTGCTCTACGACGTGGTCGTAGCTAACCACAACGTCACCTGCCTTTTCATCAACAGGACTTTTAGGCCCTTCGGCATAGTTAAAGCTCAGTACATCGGTAGGCTCGTCTTTTCCGGCATATTTTTTATTAATCTCTTGTACTGCATTTGCTGGCGTAATGCGTATGCCAATTGTAATATCGTCGGGCTTAAGGGCCTTATCTAAAGCCCCAATTACCTTACCAACCTCATCTTTGCCAATTAGCTTAATGTCGTCTGTGAATTGTACGTTGAGCTTAATCATTCTTTGTAGTATCAAGTATTAAGTATTAAGTATCAAGCAAATTGTATTTATCTCCCGAATATAAAGGAGCGATCTAGCGACGTCCTATTCGGGAGCTTTGCTCCTTTGGCTACAAAGGAGATTTAATAAATAAACTGGCTTATTACTTTTGCTGATAAAAGTAATTTCGATTAATCATGAATAACTATTTCGAGAGCTTTTCTTTTACGATCTTCGCGACTTCACCACCATCAGCCTTGCCTGCAGTTTTAGCTGTCACGGCCCCCATAACCTTACCCATATCTTGCATATTAGTCGCACCTGTTGAGCCAATAGCTTCATCTACAATCGCTGTAATTTCCTCTGCACTCATCTGCTCGGGCAAGTATGCCTCAATAATGGTAAGTTCAGCTTCTTCCTTACTTGCTAAATCATCACGCCCGCCTTCTTTATAGCTGGCAATTGAATCTTTTCGCTGTTTTGCTTCTTTTTGCAAAACTCGTACGGCATCTTCATCGGTTAAGTCTGCCTTTTTCTCCTTGGCTGCTAAGTTGAAGCTATTTTTTACTAAGCGCAACACGCTTAATTTATCCGCTTCGCCTGCCTTCATGGCAGATGTAATGTCGGAGTCAATTGTCTCTAATACGGACATTATCTTCCTAGCATAATTTTGCGCATTTTGATGGCGCGGCGTTCGTTCTTTTTAATAGCAGCCTCACGCACAGCTTTGCGTGTAGGTGGCTTTTCAAAATATTGCTTTTTGCGGGCAATACTAAGAACACCAGATTGCTGGACTTTGCGGTTGAAGCGTCGAAGCAAGTTTTCGAGCGCCTCGTTATCGTCTTTACGAGTAACTTGTGTCAAAAGATTCCTTTATATAACTTAATAATAACTAAAGTCTGCACTAAATTATAAGGGAAGCGTATCTGTTATGCAAATAAGATCTTGCAGTATAAATTAAGTAATCTTCAGATTAATTTCTTAGACCCTAGGTTACCCTAATTTTACGAATAATGAGCTGGAGACTGCGGTTGCCGTTGTAAGTATTCTCTTGCAATTCAGCCCATACCTTTACTTTTTCATTTTGACTTAGGGTTTTGTGCTGACCACCAAGCCCAAAGCCAATCCCGTCAATGCTCTTACCCTGAGCGCTAGTGAGGTTTAACTTTATATGCTTACCTTCGTCCCCGACGAATCTTATGCTTGCAACCGTAATATTCTGAACTAATAGCAGCGGTGAGTTGTTTTCCATGCCAAAAGGTGAAAGTAGCTGCAATTGTTTGTGTAATTCATCGTCTAGATTTTCTAGTGCGTCGACTTCGGCGTCTGCTGTCAACTCAAATTTATCTGACTGGCTGGCAAGTTCTTGCATTTCGTAAAATTTATTTAGCTTTTCGCGCAGTGAAATAATATTTTTAGACTTAAGCGTACACCCCGCAGCAAAAAAGTGACCGCCGTGTTTATCTAAAATGTCTTTAGCATAATCAAGTGCGGCTACAATATTAAAATCACCATAGCTTCGTGCGCTACCCTTGGCCTCGTCACCCATAATTTGCAGCAACAAGATTGGCTTCTTATACTTTTCCATTAACTTTGAGGCGACAATGCCAACTACACCGTGCGACCAATCCTCCGCTGCCAATACCAGGACAGGTTCACTTTCATGCTCCTCGGCCTGGCGAACGGCAGCGCGAAATATCTTGTCCTGCTCTGCTCGACGTTCATCATTAAGTGAATCTAAATATTGAGCCAAATCAATTGCCTGTTCTTTGCTTTTTGTGTTTAAAAGGTCTAAGCCTTTTTGCGCGTGCTCCATGCGCCCGGCTGCGTTCAAGCGCGGACCAAGTACATAGCCCAAGTGATAGGTATCTAGCTCACCAATTTTTACACCGCCAACAGCCGCCAGCGCACGAATGCCAAGCCGAGGTGTTTTGCGCAGGACTTGCAAGCCATACTTTACTAGGACCCTGTTCTCGCCCGTTAGGCTAACGACATCACAGACCGTACCCATTGCTACTAAGTCCAGTAGCCACTTTTCACTACCTCCAGTAAGGCGCGTATTTTTGGCTAGCTTTAATTGGAGCGCCTGGACCAATTTAAATGCCACACCGCAACCCGCTAAATCCTTGAATGGATATTTATCGTCTGGACGCTTGTGGTTCACTAGGGCTACGCATGGTGGCAACACCTCGCCTACTTCGTGATGGTCGGTCACAACTACATCCAGCTTGTTCTTATGGGCCCATTCCAACGCGTCGATTGATTTGCTACCACAATCTACCGTTATTATTAACTCGGCACCTTCCTTTTTGAGTTGCTTTAGCGCATCTACATTCACGCCGTAACCTTCTTCAAACCGGTCTGGTATGTAGCCTGAAACTTTGGCACCCAGCTTGCCCAAGTAATCCATCAGCAATGTTGTTGCTGTAAGGCCGTCAATATCGTAGTCGCCAAAAATTACAATATTTTCGTTTTTATCGAGTGCGGTAATTATTCTCGCTACCGCCTTATCCATATCCTTTAGTAAAAAGGGATCGTGCAAATGCTCGTCGTAATCCGGATTTAAAAATGCTTCAATCTGCGCTTTTGTTTTATAGCCACGCACAGTTAGTATTTGCGAAATTATCGGATGCAAGTTATCCATGTTGATTTTATTGTTCTAGCTATCTTGCGCTTGATTCTGGCGAGCACGCTGACTCTTTAATACCATGGCTTGAAGTTCCTTGTAGAAAATAAAATGAGTGTTTACGCAATATATTTTTGTGTTCTTTTTGTCCTGTACGGTTAAAAAACCCACGTGTGCTAGCTTTACTAGCTCTCGCTGTACATTACCGGCATCTTCCTTCAGTAGCTTAGCGATACCGCGAACATGTGATTTGAAGTCGGGATATTTGGCATACAAAATAACAATTTTGCGACGAACCCTTGACGTAATAAAAATATCTAGCATTGTAATTATAACAACATCCTTAACTCTCTTTAGCTTAATTAATTAGAGATTTTTTGTAAAGGATTTTTGAAGGTTTTATGTAAAAATCCTCACTTATTTTTTCTTTTTAATAGACTTTGTATTCTTGCCTTTAGATTTTGCACGTTTTTGGCGAGCGTTGTTCCAGGTAACAAGCATTGGCGAGGCGATAAAAAGAGATGAATAGGTTCCCGCAACCATCCCCAGTAACAAAGCGAGAATAAAATATCTGGTTGATGCCCCACCAAACAAGAAGAGTGCGAGCAGAACTAACACAATTACCAAAGAGGTGTTTAAAGATCGCACAATCGTTTCTTGTAGGCTGGTTTCTACGACTTGCTCAAATTCTTTGTCTGGATCATTTCTTAGCTTTTCTCGCACGCGATCGAAAACTACAATTGTGTCATGAATAGAAAAGCCAATTACCGTTAGAATTGCAGTGATAATAAATGTATCGACTTCAACGTGTGCCAATACACCCAACAACGCAAACGCTCCCAATACGAAAAGCGCATCATGCATAAAGGCAGCCCCAATTGTTGTAGCGCCAAAACTAATTGCACTTAGTTTTTTGGGCACTTTTCGAAAGGCATAGGTTACATAAATTAGAATAACCAGCGACAGAACACCAAGACTAAGCAAAGCATTCTTAATTAAATCCCTACTAACGCTAGGTCCAATTTGATCTAGCCTTACAATCTTGAAGTTGTTTTCCTTGAGTTTCGCTTCTAGTTTGGATTGCTGTTCACGCGCATCTAACTCGCTACTAAAGCGATACCTGAGTTGTAGCTGGTCTGCCCCACTGTTGGTGGCTTGGGCATTCTCTGCCTGTTCACGACGGGCAAGATTTTCTAGTGATTCGCGATTAGTATTACCCTCTACAACTAAAACCGACCCACCGGTAAAATCGATGCCAAGTCGCAAGCCGAATACGCTTAGCAAGATTATCGACGACACTAAAACGCAAGCTGAAATGCTATACCAAAGCTTGCGCCTAGCTACAATTGAAAAACCGGTAGTTTTTGCATTCTTCATCGCGCCACCTTACCTACTTTACCAATCCAGTCTTTCGATTCACTCCATTTACTTCGCACCATTATTCGCATCAACACTTTGGTAGCTGTCAGAGCAGTAAATATATTGAGAACAACTCCCAGACCCAGAGTAATCGCGAAGCCCTTAATGACGGGAGTGCCAAATATATACAGCACTACACAGCTAATAATAGTAGCAGCATTGGCGTCTCGTATGCTCGTCCACGCATGAGTAAAGCCTGCCTCGAAAGCGCTTGGCCGACTAGCTCCCTTTTTTAACTCTTCTTTCATTCTTTCGAAAATTAGAATGTTCGTGTCTACTGCCACGGCAATACTTAGAATAAACCCGGCAATTCCGGCCAGTGAAAGCACTATCACATATGGCGTAAAGACGCTTAGCTTTATAATTGCAAACATAAATAAGCTGTAAAAAATCAAAGCTACAACCGCGACAATTCCCGCTCGGCGATAATACATTAACATAAACAGCGCGACACCAATCAGCCCCATGGCGGCTGCCAGTAGGCTTTGCTTAATTGATAGGCTACCCAACGACGGACCAATAGTTTGCTGAGCAACCACTTTTACAGGAACAGGTAATGCCCCGGCATTTAGAAGTGTTGCTATTTCGTCGGCTTGTTTTGCCGTAAACTCCCCAGTAAGCTGGCCTTTTCCGTTGATTATTGGGTCTTGTACATTTGCCGGACCGAAAACGACTTCATTATCTAGCAGAACTACCAGGGCATTGCCGTTTTGGCTCAATTTCGTTGTAAGGGATGCAAATTTCTTGGTCGATTCTCCGCCCTTAAATTCAAGTTCGATAATCGGTTTTGTTGAGCCCTGCTGAAAGCTTACTGATGCTCGCCGAACATCTTTGCCGGATACATTGGTTGCTACAACACCAGCAGAGCTGTTTTCTTGACCGGGAGTAGGCTGTTGTGAAACTTCATAAAAGCTGAGCTGAGCGGTGCGCCCAATAACTGAATTTGCTTGATCTGGATTATCAACGCCCGGTAGTTCAACTACGATACGATTTTCGTTGGCGGTTCTAACGGTTATCTCGCCTGTGCCGCCCGGGTTTACGCGTCGCTCAATCACAGCCGCCGCGTTCTTTAGCACTTCGCTCTGATTTGAACCTTTCTCTAACTGACTCATATCGGCTTCGTATACTAAATAGGCACCCCCTTGCAAATCTAAACCACGACGAACCTTTAGCGTAGTATCAATGCCTATTTTTTTTAAAATGACATCCTCACGCGGTAAGGCAATTATTCCAATAATTAGCGTGGTAATTACCAGCAAAGCAATCGCTATTTTTCGCTTGGTTTTCTTGTTTACTGCCATTTGCTTACTACTCCCTGCAAAGCATCGATTATGTCTTTTGAATTTGGTATGTCATTGATCTCATAGTAGTGCTCTGTGCCCATGTAATTATCAATTACGCTTAAAATTTGCAACTCGTCACATAGTATATGTAGACGATCGACGGCCGGAACACTAACAATAGGAACGGCGCCGATTATTCTTTCCGTCTTGACCGGCTTAAGAAAATTAATAGCCGCATCAAATGAAGCTCCACTACTTAAGCCATCACTAACGATTATCACATTATAACCATAAAAAACCTGTGGGTTAATGATATTTTTTGTTCCCAGGGCTTTGGTAATTCGATAAAGAGTCCTCATCTTCTCTTCTTCTAATTCTACCCTCATATCAACCATGTAGTCTTCGAGAGCTCCGGGTGAAATCATAGAATTGAACGTAAAATGACCAACCTCATCCATCAAACCGATTTCCAAATCCCCCAGACCGGCGAGCTTAATTGGCTCAATTAACAACAACGAAAGCGTGCAGTGTAGTGCCCGAGCAATTTGGTCGCCTACGGCCACTCCGCCATCGCTTAGCGCTAGTACTGCCGTGTTCTCATATCGATATTTGGCTAGTTGTTTGGCTAGCTTCTGCCCCGCTTCTTGCCGATCTCTAAAATACATTTTTGCCACGTTAGTACCAGTATACCAATTATCTGATAGCGGTTAACGTATAATTGAGTTATGAGTAAGGACAGAACCTATGCCCTGATAGCACCATTGCGCAATACCGGAGCCAAGGTTAGTGCATTTACCTATCATTCCGACGAAAAAATATGTGTAGGACAAATATTAAAGATTCCACTGCGAACCAACCAGAGTTACGGCGTTGTATTGGGCATAGCCAAGAAGCCAAATTTCGCCACCAAGCCAATTCTGGGCACTACTAGTTTACCTCTCTACCCGCTCCATTTAATCGAATTGGCAACTTGGTTAGCAGAATATTACGTTGCGCCGCTCAACCGTGTTCTGCAATCAATGATTCCTACTACTCCATACATCACACGACGTTCTCGCGTTTCGCCTGCCACCACGGCAAAAGTTCAAAAAAGTAGTTCAGTAGTTTTATCTCGTTCTCAAAAGAAAACTATTGACGACATTCTGAACTCAAAAGCAAAGAATTTTCTGCTTCACGGCGCTACAGGTTCGGGCAAAACCGAGGTCTATTTGAGTCTGGCCGAAGCACAAATTCAGGCTAAAAAGTCATGCATAATATTAGTACCCGAAATCGCGCTTACACCTCAGATAGAAAAGCAATTTATTAGTCGCTTTCCCGGCCAAGTTTTAGTAACACATTCACATCTAACCGAGGCTCAGCGACGCGTTATTTGGCAACAATGCCTGACTTCAAAAAAGCCACTGATTGTTATTGGCCCACGCAGTGCACTTTTTTTGCCATTGCATAAACTTGGACTAATCGTAATCGACGAAGCTCACGAACAATCATACAAGCAGGAGCAAACGCCACGCTACCAAACAGCGAGCGTCGCTGCTAAATTAGCTCATCTAACTCAAGCCAAACTAGTCCTGGGAACCGCAACTCCACTAGCTCAAGATGTCTTTCTGGCTCAGGCAAAACGACTAACACTTCTTAAAATGCCCGAACCCATCCATAAGACATCATCTGCGAAGGTAGAATTAGTTGATTTGCGCGACAAAGACGCAACAGGACAGAATCAACTTGTCTCTAAGCCACTACTAACTGCGCTTGAAAATACCCTTAAGCGCAAAAAGCAGGCAATTTTGTTTATCAACAGGCGTGGAAGCGCCCGGCTAAGCCTTTGTGCTAGCTGTGGCTGGACAGCCAAGTGCCCAAATTGCCACATTCCGCTTACTCTGCATGCTGATACCGGGCTACTACTTTGTCACTGGTGCGACTACAGCTCCCAACCCCCGGCTAAATGTCCTGATTGTGGCCAGCTCGACATTCGCTTCCTGGGCGGCGGAACCAAGCGGGTTGAGGCTGAGATTAAACGCCTTATGCCACAAGCTCGCGTAGCCCGCCTAGATAAAGACAGCTTTGATGTGAAAACTATTCATAAGCTATTTAGCGACCTCAACAGTAATAAAATCGATATCCTCATTGGCACGCAAATGATTGCCAAAGGCTTAGACATACCAAATGTTGAGTTAATTGGCGTGGTTTTAGCCGATACGATGCTTTATATGCCTGACTACACTGCTAGCGAACGCACATATCAGTTACTGCACCAAGTAAGTGGTCGAGCTGGGCGCCGTGAAGGCGGTATCGCTCACGTAATAGTGCAAACCTATTCACCAAAACACCCGGCCATTCGGATGGCAGTAAACGGCAGTTTTGAAGATTTTATAAACGAACAGCTAAAGGAGCGGAAATTATTAAACTATCCACCATATGTTTATATTCTAAAGATAGAATGCCGTCGGAAAACCCGCGCTGAAGCTAAGAATTCAATGGTTAAATTCGCAGCTAAGTTAGCTACTCATAAGGGTATCCAGATTGTTGGCCCGGCTCCATCCTGGCAAGAAACTATGCGTGGAACTTTTCGCTGGCAACTAATAATCAAAGCCAAAGTTCGTCATAAGTTAGCCAATATAGCTCAAGATCTACCGGCTGAGTTTACTTTTGATCTTGACCCAAATGATTTACTCTAAACTATTTACCAATGCCCTGGCTTTATCGTGTGTCTCGGTATATTCGCTCTCGAGCTTTGAGTCGACCACAATCCCGCCACCAACTTGAAGGAATAGTTTTTTACCCTTTTTTACTAATGTCCGAATTGCGATTGAAGTGTCGATATTTCCATTTGGCTCAAATCGCCCGATAATTCCGCAGTAAATGCCGCGTCGAACCGGCTCGAGCTCATCAATAACTTCGAGTGCTCGCTTTTTGGGCACACCGCTTATCGAGCCTCCTGGTAGCATGGACAGAATTGCGCTAAGTGATGTAACTCCTTTCGCTAAAGTCCCCTCTACGGTGCTGTATGTATGCCATACACCACGATTTGCCTGCAATTGACGTTGTTTAGTTACCTTTACTGAGCCAATAACACAAACCTTGCCTAGATCATTTCGCAGCAGATCAGTAATCATATTAAGCTCAGCTTCTTCCTTTGGGCTCGCGAGTAGCGCTTTTTTATTCGCAATATCTACTTTCGAATTTGATCCGCGCGGAGAAGTGCCTTTAATTGGTGAGGTTACAATTTTTTGACCAATGACTTTTACAAATCGCTCCGGTGAAAAGCTTAAAATCTGGAAATCTTCCGACTCAATGTATGACGTAAATACCGTAGGATTTGTTTCTAGTAATTTGGCAAAGAGCGCACGCGAGCTGGCAGTGGTAGATGCTTCCAGCCGATGGCTAAAGTTAATTTGGTAGATATTGCCCTTACTAATTTGGTTTTGTATTTCTTTAAATGCCCTACCATACTTCATTCTGCTCATTTTCGTTTTAAAATGAATTTTCTCAGTTTCATCCGCAATAAGCCTACTGCGATTCATTATATTTGTTATTTCTTTCGCAAAGGCCGGATCGCGGTAGTGAGCTGTCATCTTATTTCCAGTAAAAGTTAGCCAATTGTCGTAAGCTTGCAAATAGACATCTGGCAGATGCAAATCATCTTTCGCAACCAAGTTCAGTCCGTGTTGTTTGGCACCAAAATCATATGATATGTAGCCAATAACTAGTCGATTCTTCTTCCGCTGACCCACAATAAAATTATCTAGTTCTTTAGAGCTATTAGATCCACTTAATTCTTCTGCTGGATTCCAAGCTAAAGTCGTTTCCCAGCCCCCCTTTCCCTGACCATGCAAAAAACAAACGCTTCGTTCATTCGTACTTAGCCGAGCATAAGCATCTTTTGCGCTGAACTTACCGATAACTCTATATGCCATGTATAAAATTCCTCATCAGTTCAGTGCCCTGCTCGCTCATAAACGACTCCGGATGAAACTGCACACCATATAGTTTAAGTTTCTTGTTTTCTATCGCCATTATCTCATCATCCTCAGTCCAGGCAGTTAAACTAAAGTCTTTGGGCACAGACTGTAGAGCCAGCGAGTGATAGCGAGCTACTTTAAGCGGGTTTTTTATTCCACGAAACAGACCGTTTTTTGTGTGCCTAATCAACGATGTTTTGCCGTGCACAAGTTGCTTTGCTGGAACAACTTTTGCGCCATATACCGCACCTATACACTGGTGTCCTAGACATACACCTAGAATTGGCACCGTACCGGCAAATACCCGTATTACCTGCATGGAAATGCCACTATCTTCAACTCCGCCCGGTCCAGGTGAGATAACAATTTTATTTGGTTTTAATTTTTTTACTTTTAGTACGCTAAGCTCATCGTTTTTTGCAACCACTACGTCTTCGCCTAGAGCCGCGATTTGCTGATATAGATTGTAAGTAAATGAATCGTAGTTATCGACTAGAACTATCATTCTAGAGCGTCAACTTGAGCATCAACACCCAGAGAGCCAATACCGTCGACCACTAACTCTGCCCGGAACTCGTTTTGAACTGCAATTGAGCGGTCAATTTCGTCTTGAATTATTAGCAGTGCTAAATCATGGCTAAGTGGCAACCCTTCGGCATCTATTCGCTCTAACAAATCAACGCCAACTCCAGATTGGACTTCTGGATTTACTGTCGGCAGTCCCCGCCTATGCTTATTGAGAGCAATTTGCTCGCTAACGCCATCTGACAGGTGCTCCACTAGCTTAATTTCATCTGCACCATACGGATCAGTTTGAGCAACGAGCCGGCGCCACCTTAACTCCGAAAGCTCACTACGTAAAGACGACAGTTCCTGCTCTAAGTCATTAACCTCTGCGCCAGACTCATCATGCGGTTGTCTCATCTGAAAAGTTTAGGCTAAATTTTACCTAAAACACAAGCAAAAGCATCTTGATATATTCGTTTTTACCTCTGTTTGCGATATACTAACCCCTATGACAAGGAAGGATATTGTTACTTTACCTAATAAGGTTCTGCGTGAGCGATCACGTAGAATCAATGTAATAACCGACAATGTTAAACAGCTAGCCGAAGATATGATGAAAGTAACTCTCGACTGGGAAGATAGCCGTAAAAATGAATTCGGTGTAGCCCTAGCCGCTGTGCAGATTGGACTACTTCAGCGCATCGTTGTAATCCGCAATAACTTCAGCGACAAGCAAGATCGCAGTTTCAAGGTCTTTATAAACCCCGAAATTGTAAAATACGACGGCGAAATAGAGGAAAAGCCCGAAGGCTGTCTAAGTATAAAAGACATGTACGGGTTAGTCCCCCGCTATACAAAAGTTAAGGTTAAAGCCTTGAATCTAGATGGGAATAAAGTCCGCGTAACCGCCACCGGCTTTTTAGCTCGTATTTTTCAGCACGAAATAGACCATACACACGGCAAAATGTTCATAGACCGCGTAAAGGGAAATAAATTTTATCACTTGAGCACAGAGGGTGAACTTGAACCCCTAACAGAGGCACAGATTAAAACTCGTGACTATCTTGTTGGCAAATAATATCACCATGCGAATTATATATTTTTTAACAAACAGTTCGAATATATCACAATGAGTATAAATAATTTATCGGTTGTGTTTTTTGGCAACGAACAACTTAGTACTGGCGTAACCGAACCAGCAAACCCATCACTAAAAGCGCTTATTGATCAGAATTACGACATAAAGGCAGTAGTTTTAAGTAAAAAAGGTAAATCAGAAGACTTCGCGGTATATAATCTCGCAAAGAAGCATGGTATACCGGCTATACTAACTGCCAATATTGCAGATGAAATACATAATCTGCGTGAATTTAAAGCAGATATAGGAGTGCTGGCGGCTTTCGGGCAGATGCTCCCCAAAGAGTTGCTGAAAGCATTTCCGCTGGGAATTATTAATATTCACCCTTCACTTTTGCCAAAATACCGTGGCCCTACCCCAATTGAGCAAGCTATTTTGGACGGACTAGATAAGACGGGTGTTTCAATTATTAAGCTAGGTGCGAAAATGGATGCTGGTGATATTTATGCTCAAACTCAAATAGACATTCCAGCTTTCATTAACAGTGGTGATTTGGCTGAATTACTTGCCAAAACAGGTGCAGATTTATTACTGGAGTCGCTAAATGCTATTGCTAATCAAACGGCCAAATTAACTCCTCAGGACGAATCACAAGCCACATATTGCAGACTCATTACCAAGAAAAACGGAGAAATTGACTGGGGTAAATCAGCCACCAATCTAGAGCGAGAAATACGCGCCTATAGCAAATGGCCCGGTAGCTTCACAAAACTGGGAGGCAGAGATGTGATTATTACCGCTGCGCGACTTAATCAATCACAAGGCACACCCGGCAAAACATTTATGTCGCAAAATGGTGAATTAGGCATTTATTGCGGAAAAGATTCTCTAATAATTAATACTATTAAGCCTGCGGGCAAGAACGAAATGTCCGGCCCCGATTTCGCCCGCGGCTACTTAAGATAGTTCTTTTCAATAACTTTTGTAAGCAAAAGTAACAAAACTTCTCGAGTAGGTCGCCAAGCAGCGATGTTCGTCACTGTAATTAATAGCTGCCTGCAGAACTCCCTTAGGTCAGTCCGCCTACGGCGGACTGGGCTTCAGCTTTATTAGCTATTTATTACAGCTCCTCTCTCGGTTGGCTCCAATACTCTTGATAAATTTGGATTTATTCCCCCGAATATAAAGGAGCGACTAGCGACGTCCTATTCGGGCACTTTGGCTACTTTGGTGACAAAGTAGATTGAATAAGTAACTAGTTTGCTACTTTTGCTAACAAAAGTAGTTTAAAGAAAACTTATTGAGCTGGTGGCACACTAGGCGGTTGGCTTGATGCTTCACCGGAAATATTACCGGAAGCTGATTGAATAATCTTATCAGCGTTTTGCTTAACTTCTACTTTTAGCTTCTCTAGCTCTTCGGCCACAACTTTGGGATAATTTGGAAAGTTTGTCTCGAGCCAGCTTAATGCACCCTTTTCGTCACTTGTATCTATAAATCCCTCGAACTCGTCTAATTGCTCATCTGTCATATTCTCGGCTAGTCTCATACCTACACGTGTTTCCAGAGTTTCGTATATATGCCGTAATAGTTTGTCCTTTTCTATCTTGGGTAGAGCTCCGAGCCCTAATTCTACTAGCAAGTTTTCGTCGATTTTGATTGCCATGAGTATAAGTATACAGACAGAATAATTATGATGCTACAGTGAATTTAGCAATGACTCGATGCTTTTTGCATGATTACTACCACTGTAGTAACGAAAATGAAGTCGCGGTATAAACTTGGTTTTTAAATTGCGAGCCAATTCAGCCTGAATTTCTGGGCGGATTTCCGATATATCTTCTAACAAATCTGACTTCTCATCGTCGAAAGCCGAGACCCAAACAACCGCATGACGCATATCTGGCGAAACATCAATTTGCTGTAAAGTTACGTGCCTGCTTGGTAGCGATTTCGAAATTGTACTGGCAACGTACATTCTAACTAGTTTTTCCATGCGTTCAATTCGCTGTTTCATATACTAGAGGCTACGTTCCTTTTCGGTTCTTTCGATAAACTCTAGAGTATCGTCAACTTTTAGATTTAATTTCTCGTGTGTTTCAATTTCTATTCCACACATTTCACCTTCTTTAACCTCTTTTGTGGCTTGCTGTTCTTTCTGCACGTTCTTAACCGTACCAATCTCTTTTTTCTCGTCGTCCTCTTCGTATACGGCTATCAGCCCCGGCTTAATTCTTCCTTTATTTACTTGGCCACCAATAATTAATTGCTGTTTTGAGGTGCGAAAAATTCCTTTTACTATTAGGCCACCATGTAGCTCTTCAATAATCTCAGGCGCCAGTAAAGCGTTCAATTTTTCTCGGACGTCATCTAGCAATTCATAGATAACCTTATATAGTTTTACATCTACATTATCGCGACCAGCAAGCTGCTTAATCCTTACGGGCAAAAGCACATTGAAACCAATAATGATCGCCCCACCCGAACTTGCAATTGATACGTCCGACTCAGTAATACTCCCCAATCCCTGGGCAATTATCTTTACCTTTACCTCATCGTTACCAATCGATTCCAGACTCTGAATAACTGCCTGTAGTGAACCTTGGACATCCGCCTTTAGTACAATTGGCAGCTGGGTTGTGTGACTCTCAGCCAAAGCTGAATCGAGCTTTTCGCGATTTGTGATTTTTTTAACCGCTGCGGTCGTGTGCATTTGCGTTTTGCGTTGACGTTCAGCGACGTCTGCTCTGCTTTCCTTTTCTGACGCTACTTCGTAAAATTGGTCGCCAAAAACAGGAGCCACTTTCCACCCGGATACCTGAGCAGGCGCAGACGGACCAGCCGATATTACTTGATTACCCCGATAGTCTTCTAATCTTCTTACCCGACCATATGCATTGCCGGCAACCAAATAATCTCCAACCTCTAAATTCCCATGTTGAACCAGCAATGTTGCTACCGGCCCTTTGCCGGTTTCCATATGAGCTTCGATTACCATTCCTTCAGCCAAACCAATACTGCGTGCCCGCAAATCTTCGATATCGGCCACCAGCAATACCATGTCTAATAATTTATCGACATTCTCTCTGGTTTTGGCTGAGACTTCTACCATAACGGTATCCCCGCCCCATTCCTCTGCGACTAAGCCCACCTCATTGAGCTGTTGCTTGATACGATTTACGTCACTGCCGGGCTTGTCAATTTTATTTATGGCTACCACCATGTGGACTCCGGCTTTTCTTGCAAAGTCTATTGCCTCTTTTGTTTGGGGCTGTACTCCATCATCGGCAGCAACAACGATAATCGCAACGTCAGTTAGATGGGCTCCATGTTCACGCAATACTGAAAACGCTTCATGTCCGGGTGTATCCATTAGAGTAAGTTTGCGTCCTTTGTGTTCCACCTGATAGGCGCTAACATGCTGCGTAATGCCACCTGCTTCGCCCTTTGCTACCTGACTACTGCGAATCGCATCTAGCAAGCTAGTCTTACCATGATCAACGTGACCCATTACTACTATTACCGGTGGCCTAGGGTCGCCCTCGCCAGCCTCTAGCACTGTTTTCTTAACAACTAGTTTATCTTCAGACTTTTCGACTTCTTCTTTAGTTACGCTAGCGCCCAATTCTGACCCAATAATCACTGCAGTATCAAAATCTATACTGTCATTGATGCCAGCCATCACACCGTTCTTCATTAATACCGACACGACATCGGTTACTTTGAGTTCTAATTTTTGGGCAAATTCACTAACGCTAACAGCCTCGCCAATATGTACGACTTTTTCTGATTTGGTATCCTCTGTCATATAACTTTTCCTTCGGTCTTAATAAGTACGTGCAACTACACAGTACGCAACCGCTCGATGCAGTTCATAATTGCTATCTCTATCATACCTCTGTTGCATGCACTGCCGCAAATAGGCAATAGCTTACTCTGACTTCTTTGGTTTATCGACGGACGCTTTTCCGGCCGGCTTTCGACTAGTTGTGTTTTCCTTGGTGCTAAGAGATATCTTGCGTGAATCCAAATCAATCTCAAGCACACGGAATTTACGTTTTTCGCCAACTTTGAAATGGGCTCTCGGATCCTTCTGCTGATCATCAGCAAGCTCAGATACGTGCACTAGCGCCTCGATTGCCGGTGTAATTTGAATAAACGCACCAAACGGAGTAATCCTTGTGATTGTGCCTTCCACCATGTCATCTTTGTTAAATTCCTTAATTTGGTCTAGCCAAGGATCCTTTTTGAGTTGTTTCATCGAAAGCGATAGTTTATCTTCGTCGATCGCAATAATTTTCGCCTTCACTTTATCGCCTACTTTTACATAATCTGCCGGGTTCGTTACTCGGTCCCACGAAATCTCGGAAATGTGAATCAAACCTTCAATGCCATCAACTGTCACAAACACACCAAAATCCACAGTACCAGTTACTACGCCATCCACCTCATCACCAACTTTCAGATTCGCCATTCGAGCTTGAGTATCTTCTCGAAGTGCTTCTTTTTCTGATAGAATCAATTTGTTTTGATCCCTATCAACGTCCAGGATTCTAACGCGCAAAGTTTGTTTGACTAGTTCATTTAACTTTTGCAAGATCTCATCCTTGTCGGCGTTTGAAACGCGTGGATAATGTTGGGCAGTAAGCTGAGATACCGGCAAAAATCCCCTAATTCCTTCTAATTCAACTAGTAATCCTCCCCTGTTTGCGTCGTATGCGCGAATTTCAATCGTTTCAGCCTTGTCTTGTAATTGCTGAAGCAAATCCCAGCCCTTTTCTTTTGCAACTTTCTTTAAACTCAAAATAGTAAAGCCAAGATCACTTTCGGCTTCGATTACACTTGCGCTAATTACCTCTCCCGGGGTTAGCTTCACGCTCTGGTTAATCTCTTTTCGAGGAACCATTCCCGTGCCCTGCAAACCTAGATCCAGCCAAACTTCGTTCTTGCCAGCGCTCAGAACTTTTGCTTCAACTATGTCTCCGGATGCCAAAGTTTGCGGAGGAACTTCGGCCAACAAATCTTCCATCGTCAATTCAGACGACTTTTTCTTGGTTGCCATAATATGTTATTACTCCTCTCTCCGTCCTCGCATAGCGGGACACTTACTGAATATGTAAGGTTTATACCCATTTAAGAGTAAAAACATCGAATTGTAAAGTGTCTATGGGTTTTAAAAATATCGACAAAATCAGCGCGTCTGAAAAAGCTCAGCTCGTGAACTGCTTTTTCTGGCTCGAATGTAATACCAGCCAACCAAAACGATCAACGATACAGCCAGTGGATAGAAATCCTCTGGACCGGTATTTGGTACACTTGCGGTGTTTGGTTGCGCAGATGGGTTTTGGACCGGCGCCGGAGATTGAGCTCTTGGCGTCTGAGATGTTGTGGCCGGCTGTTGAGAAACAGCTGGCCCGGCAGCTTTTGGTGTTTGAGATACTTCAGCTTGTTGCTGTGTATTGGGCTTAGTCGCCGCTTCGTCAGATTCACTATTTTTTTGCTGACCATACATATATGCACCAGCAGCTAGCACTAAAATTATAGCCAAACCAAGCACAACAAAAATGCCTTTGCCAAAACTCCCGGTGTTGGCATCCATATTTGAATTCAAATTTGGTCTACGAAAAACCTTACGAAAAATTGCCATTTTCTTGTTTTCTCACTGCTTATGTTTGTATACTATATCACTCTTATGTGTATATATCAAGTAGCCATTTGTTGCGCGATAACCATTCATGCGCAATACTTAAAAGAATGTACGTGGGAATTGATGTTGGCGCCAGCTACACTCGCTATGCACTGTTTAAAAGCAACGGTGAAATAACTGCTCGTAAAAAATTAGCTACAAGTCATGATTACCGAACGTTTATTAATGATCTTGTAGAAAATATTAAATTACTTATCGAGACAAACGAGCCAACTTCAATTGTAATAGCGACACAGGGTCGATTTGACTATAACACTAACATTATTAAATCATTCGGCAATATTGACTGGACTAACATCCCCTTACAAAGAGATATTTCCACTCACTTTAGTTGCCCCGTCTTTACCAATAATGATTGTAATGTAGCGGCAATTGGTGAAAGCACTGTCGGCGCAGGCAAGGGTTACTCAACTGTTTTATACTTAACTTTAAGTACCGGTATTGGTGGCGGTGTGGTTAAAGATGGCGTGCTAGATAAAGTCCTAGCACCCAGCGAGCCAGGCTTTATGATTTTCCCACACAATAACCAATTTCTTGAGTGGGAAGAGTTTGCTTCTGGCAAGGCTTTCATGGAAGCATACGGAAAACCTGCCAGCGAAATCGAAGACAAGGATATTTGGAAAGACTACGCGAGACGTTTGGCGCTTGGATTTGCAGCGCTACTAGCAATCGTTCAGCCAGATATCATTGTGGTTGGTGGAAGTGTTGGTGCGCATCTTGATAAATTCAAAGAATATTTGGTTGCTGAATTAGAAGAAATAAAATCACACATGTGGGAGATTCCACCCATCGTTCTTGCAAGTGATCCGGAAAATGCCGTTATTAATGGTTGCTATGCGTTGGCTAAATCAATACACACTCATGATAAAAACTTCAGAACTACTTAGTAACTTTCCTAATATTGCTTTCCAGCAAGGTAAGACATTTAGCTGGTCACCACGAAAGCAAGTGGTATATTATGATCCAGGTCAAATTAAATCACCTCACGGCTCGTTAGCTTTATTACATGAGATAGGCCACGCGAAATTAAGGCACAGTAACTACCAGCTAGACATTGAGCTAATAAACATGGAAGTAGACGCCTGGGCTGAAGCACGAAAATACGCCCAAAAGCTAAACATTAAGGTCGACGAGAACCATATTGAAGACTGTCTCGAAACGTATCGTTTATGGCTATTCAAGCGCTCTCGCTGCCCTGAGTGCTCAAACACTTCTATCCAGCAGAGCCAGCACAAATACCGCTGTTTTTTGTGTAATACAAGTTGGCAAGTAGCCCAAACGAAAACAACACAGCCAAGAAGGATGCGTTGTATAGTGTTCGGCAATTAAAAACTCCCCTATTATCGGGGAGTTTTTAATAGTTAAGTGGAGCTATTTTGCAGCTACAACTTTGCGTCGACGGCTGATTTTTCCGCCTTTGCGACCAGCCTTACTGGCTAGTTCCTTGTTGGCAGCAAAACCACCACCTCGACTTATTTTGCCACCTTTACGACCAATCTCGGCATAGAATTCCTTGCCGTGACGAGTCTTATTAGTTTGAGCAGCTCGTTTACCGCCCACAACAGTGCCTGACATCTGCACTCCTTACCTCCACCCAAATTAATGAGATAATATCTAAACATTAGCATAAGGATGTTAATATGTCAATATTATTCTACTATTAGTATTCCTGTTCAGTTGCCTTTATTCGCCAGCGATAAACCAGTGCCGCCAGAACTGCCAAAACGAAAAGCAAAGTTGGTAACAAATACACCCATAGGCCGGTGACTGCAAATACCCATTTGGTTTTTGTTAAGCCAGATTGAGAGTCACTCACCTGCAGCGGTAAGAAGCCGATATAGTTACTGCTTTGTTGAAAAGAAAAGCTTCTTTGATTACCGGAAAATACCAAAGGCCCCGTATAACTGCTTTTTCCACCCCACGGTAATGCTCGAAATCCTAGGATAGGACTAAACGCAATCGCCTCATCTCCGCTGGCAGTGTTTTTATACGTGACTCCGACGTTAATCTTCTCTCCGATTTGCCAAAAATCTGAGTCAATATCTACCACGCTACCTTCCTGGATACTTTTGCGCGAGTTATCTAAGATCAATAATGTGCCCGTCGCTACACTACTAGCTAAACGAGTAGCCGTTTCTGGCTGTCCAGGATTGGTACTAAACTGCACGCTGGCATATATGCCTGTGCGCGGTAACTTGTCTGGATTAATGCTAAAGAATACTCTCGCTACTTGATGCGGCCCCAGTTCAATTTCTGCAAGATCTACGTTGATGCCAGCGGAAATTTTATCGTCAGAATAAAACTGTAATTCACCATTTTCGTTTATTTGACGAAAAGCCAATACTCGCGCGCTAAACTTTTGTTTCGAGTCACTTGGATTGCTTAGATCAATAGCCCCCGTCATTACTATCCCCGGCGTTAACTTCTCTTCGTACTTCATTGGAGCAACCTTGATACTTGTTGCCGAAACACTATTAGCTGTTGCTAGCATCACCACCATTCCGACGAATATTAAAACTATGGCTTTATACTTCATGGCTTTAACATTCCCGTATAAATTAAACTATTAACATATACTGCCGGTGGCTCGTTATCGCTGGTGTCTAGGCGATACTGCAGATCAATTTCTCGGCGCCGGTTTGGTAATGAGTAGTCGGTGCTATCTAGAACCGAATCTTGATTATTGATTGCGCTGTAGCGATTATTCGGGTATTTGCCCCACTTTGAAAAGCTTGAATTTGTCCAGCTAAAGCCTAGTCCCTTAGTAAACCCTTCCGACCATTCTTGTGGATTGGCAAAGGTGCCGGTAATTGAGGGAACATATGCGTCTCCATTTACTTGCGTCAAGGGACGATCTTCATGGAAAGAAAATTGATAAGCAGCAACGTCGCTTAAAATAATTGGAGTCAGGTTTGAAATCTGGGAAGCCCCAGGCTCAATGATAAACAAAGGCTGTGCGCTACTCACTCCACCAAGATTACTATTGTATTCAAGTTTAACTTCTCGGGAACTAAGCGGCCTGTTATAAATCTTAACTTCGTCAATTATTCCGCTATAAAAACGCGGGTCATTAGACTGCCAACGTCCGACTTCGAAATTACCAGCGCCTAATTCAACATTACCTTTGAGATCAGTTAGTTCTGCTTCTAGATTTCCATTTAGAAAAAGCTGTAGGCTATTTCCGTTATAGGAACTGGCTACATGGTACCACTTGTTATTCTCTAAAGGCGTAATACCACTTACCGATAAAGGCTGGCCGTTAATTTTATACGAACCCACTAGTTTGCGCCCAAACAAGCGCAAATGGTTTTCGCCCTGCAAAGACAAAATCATCTGATCTTGAGAAACCTTATCGACATCTGCGGGTTTTATCCATGCTGACCAACTTGTTTGAGTAGCGGTTCTTAACCCTTCGGCAATACCTGCGCTTACGTAATCGTCTTTACCGTCAAACAACAATGCACTTCCTAGAGTGCCCCCTGTCCAGCTAGTCCCATTTATCAAATTACCTGTTTTGTGGTTGATTGAATTGTCGTATGTCATTTCGCCAAAACCGGTGTCGAACGGATAATACGTTGCCAGACCCTGGGTCAGTACGTTTACTTCTAGCGAATGGTCAATCTTATCACTATATTTCTCTGGCAGAACATAACTACCCATATTTCCGGGCAAGGCCTTGTTGGGATCACTAATTGAAACTAGCTTATAGTTGGCCGAAACACCACCAAAATCTGCTCGTGCAGCCGGATCGATTTGGGTGTTGTTTTCTGCTAATCCAATCACCCCAATGGGAGCAAGCAAGAACAGTGCAAATACGAAGAGTACCCACTTATAAAACATAAGCTTATTATAGGTGTGGTTTGCCCAAATAAAAAGGGTGCTCCGATTAGGAGCACCCTATTCATAAAACGGCACCGTGCTACTTTCCCCGTAAACGAGTATCATCGCCGCAGCTAGGCTTAACTTCTGAGTTCGGGATGGTATCAGGTGTTGCCCTAGCGCCATAGGCACCGATTCCAGGCATGAGACAAAACCTCCGGTTTTTTCTCATCGCTCGTCAGCTAAACTGATCCGCCTTCGGCGGACTAGCTCGCTGCTCTTTTTCCATCATGCATGGAATCGATGTCTAAAATCGTAGCTGCATTAAATGCTAGTTAAGTACTTCCCTAATGGCAGTGGACAAATAAATGTCTTTCGACCTTTAGTACGCCTCGGCTAAACACATTACTGTGCGTACACCTAGCGCCTATCAAACCAGTAGTCTACTGGCGGTCTAAAGAAAGCCTTGTCTTGAAGTGGGCTTCGCGCTTATATGCTTTCAGCGCTTATCCCTTCCGAACATAGCTACTCGGCAATGCCGCTGGCGCGACAACCGATACACCAGAGGTTCGTTCACTCCGGTCCTCTCGTACTAGGAGCAACTCTTCTCAA
>CAZBQI010000009.1:0-38097 GCA_964494105.1 uncultured Candidatus Saccharibacteria bacterium
ACTAAATAAGAGAAAACAGGATTTTCAGCTTAAATAAGATAAATCACACCCATAGCTCAATATTGTAGAGCCAGCGAAAATTTCAAAAATGCTTTTTAAGTTAAAAAGTGATTTGGCTGAGCATGATCGGTCTTTATATCACGGCCTTTTAAATGTGGCATTTGTCTTAATACGGGATCATGTGTCACCAAAACCATTACTGGCCGCCTATCTCCAGCATTTAGAATTGCTACTTTAGCCATATTAAATATCGTGGACATCCATTTTAATGACCTGTCGTAGTCCCCGTATGAGTCCAGGGCACCCTCTGCTAACTCGCTCCACACTTCTGGCTCTGACTGTGTTGTCTCAAGCGCACTGTTCCTTAAAAGTGCTTCTGCTGTTTGGACTGCCCTGAGCGCTGGCGAGGCAAAAACAGTAACAATTGTAGGCTCTTGAAACTGAAGTGATATTACTAAGGCTGCCTCATCAATAGCGTCTAGTGCGCTTGGGTCAACACCAGGGTCTTGCGATCCATCCAAAGGAAGAGCGTGCCGCATTGCAAAGCCATCAATTCTGTTAGACATATTAATACTATAAAACCAACTCCTGGTATAGTAAAACAGCTACTTGTGAATTCAGTTCTAAATGTTCCTGGGAAATACTACTCAGAAATATTTAATTTGGAGGCAACTTTTTGCCAGAGTAAATCACTAACTTCTTCTATAGTGGATAATTTGCCATTATTGGTGCACTCTACTAATTCAAAGAACTGGGGAAACTGCTTGGCAAGTTCTAGGTATGCTTGCTCGGCTTTTTGTAAATGGCTAAGGTCGTCTTCGTGAATATCACGAGTGCCGTTTGTTATGTAATCGCGCTTAGATTTTTTATCTACCAATTTCTGAGCAACATCGGCAGGCACGTGCAGAATAACGTTCAGGGTTGGTCGAGGCAATTTCAATGTATTAAATTCTAGCTGGCCAACCCACTTATAAAAATCCGTTCTGGCCACTGGAGATGTAATTTTAGCTGCCTGATGTGCCATATTGGATGCGACATAGCGATTTATTATGACAACTTTATTATCGTCTAGTGCTGCAGCTATATCTGACTTGGCTCCAAATCTATCTAGAGCAAAGAACATAGCAGCAGCTTTCGGGGAAACATCATCTACGCCGCCATACCGACCATTTAAGTATTCTGTAACAAAGTAGCTGGATGGCTCTGAATAGCGAGGAAATTCGAACATTGCAACGTTATATCCACGGTCCTTAAGTTTTTGTACCAGAACTTTGGTTTGAGCAGTTTTGCCACTTCCATCAGTTCCCTCAATTACAATCAGAAATCCCTTTTTCATACGCCTAATCCTCCACTATCTCGTCGGATTTACGCTTTAGAGTATCGAGGTCGGCATCGTTAATTAGTGTAATATCTGCCATACCTTTGATGGCCTCTATGTGCTGGGTATGTTCGGCTGAATTATTAAGCTCACGTTCTTCTTGAGCCTTAAAGCCTGCTAGGTCGGTTTTGTCTTCGAGTCTGCCACGTGATTTGGCGCGTTCATAACGGCTCTCTATCGGAGCGTCAACAAACACAAAATAACCATTTGCTGCCTTGAGTGCCTCGACTTCTTTGGCATTACGAATACCGCTAATTACAACCCTTTTGGCAGTATTGGCCTTTAAAACGCTGGAAACCAATATGTCAGCACCATATACATTGCGCATATCGTTAGCTACATTAAATAAATCATCTCGATGTGTCGTTAAGCCTCGTTTTAGTGCTTCTGTTCGTACAATATCACCCGTTGAAACATGATTGTAGCCGTATCGGCTAACTAAATAATCCGCCACTGTGTCTTTACCCGAGGCAAACGTACCGGCTAAACCAATTATTTTTCTCATGTATTTATTTTACCGCGTGCTTTGCCACAATGCATAACACTACTCTTTCGCACCTATAGTGCCTGATTATCCATGGAACGAATAATATCGGCGGTAGAACTATTATTTTGTTGAATTAGCATCCGCACATATACGTTCACTTGCGACTCAAGCCTGCTAAAAAAAGCTTCTTTGCTTGAATCATTAATAACGGTGTAGGTGGCAAGTTTGCGTACGGCATCTAGGTCTTGATCGTATTCATGTACGGGGTGAGCATGGACTGATTCCTCTTTTTGAAAACTATCAAAGCTCTGTGAATCCTCTGGCTCCATTCTTTCCTGAGACCTAGCGTAGCGGTTCGACTGAGAAGCATCGACATAAAACAGAATGCCGTTGGCTTTTTTAAGCGAGCGTGCCTCTGCTGGGTGTCTAATATCGCTAATGACTAGGCCATTATGCTCGTTCATGCTACGTTTGTAGCGCGCAATAGCCGTATCAGCTAGTATATCCGGGCTAAAGGTAGCCCTCATGTCGTTGCCAACATCACGTAAGTTTAATTTATTACTAACCAAGCCACGCTTTTCTGCCTCTTCGCGGACTAGATCGCCTAGCTTGATATGGGCAAGCTTAAAGCGTCTAGATAAGTAATCTGCTGCAAGATCTTTACCTGAAAGTGATGGGCCGGCAATGCCGAATATAAATTCCATTCACTCTCAACTTTAGCGTAATAGTAATTTATTCTCCAGTGTTAGAGATATCAAGGCGTAAGCTAGGCCCCATGCTGGTGGTTATATGAGCATTCTCGATATAGATGCCTTTTACGCTAGCTGGCTTGGCTGATTTAACGGCATCAATAAATGATTTAATATTTGCGTTTAGTTTGTCTGCACCATAACTAAGTTTGCCTACTGATTGGTGAATTATGCCGCTCGGGTCTACGCGAAACTCAATTCGACCGCTTTTTAGTTCTTTTACGGTTTTTGCGATTTCATTGGTTACTGTTCCGCTCTTTGGGTTAGGCATTAGGCCTTTTGGACCAAGTGTTTTGGCGTACTTACCGAGAGAGGCCATTTTGTCTGGGGTAGACACCAGAACATCAAACTTAAATTCACCCGCCTTTATGCTTTCTAGCAGATCGGCGTCGCCCACTAGGTCAGCACCGGCGGCTTTCGCGTCATCATGCTTGTCTGAAGCTGCTAGGACGGCAACTCGCTGAGTTTTGCCGTTTCCACTTGGCAGTACGACTGTTGCGCGAATGTTTTGGTCGGCTTGCTTTGGATCTACGCCTAGTTTTATGTGCATTTCAACTGTAGGATCAAATTTGACGAATGATGTTTTAGGCAACAAATTTAACGCCTCTGACAGTGTATACATCTTGGCACTATCTAATCCTTCAAAGGCTTTGCGATAGTTTTTACCGCGTCTTTCAAGTCTGGTTCTGGCTTGCTTGGCGGGCTGTTGCTTTGGTTGAGCTACTTTCGCCGATTTATCGGTGCTTGTAAGCTCTTTCTTGGCGCGCTCAGCCTTAGGGCCGGCCTTTTTAGCGGCTTTAGTTTCGGTTTTTTTAGCCTTAAGAATATCCTCGGGTTTTGGGTCGGCAGGTTCAGGTTTCAAATCTAACTTTTTGCTAGATACTCGCTTCTTGCTACTTGCTACTGTTTTTTTGCTAGACTCTTCTTTGCTCTTGCTCCGCGTTTCCTTTTGCTGATCTTGACCCTTGGCCATATGTACTCCTTTGTGGTGCAAACGACCTGCCCTAGGCAGACCTCCCACTAAAATTACTAACTTTCTACTTCAACTCCCATACTGCGGGCAGTGCCAGCCACAATTTTCTTTGCAGACTCTAACTTGTCGGTATTAAGGTCTGGCAACTTAGTTTTGGCAATTTCTTCAACTTGAACCTTGCTCAGCTTACCCACCTTTGTTTTGTTTGGCTCGCCTGAGCCCTTATCTAGCTTTAAGGTTTTGCGTATGAGGTCATCTACGGGTTCTCCCTTTACCTTAAACGTAAAACTTTTATCTTCAAAAATTTGGACTGCAACAGCAACTTCCCCATGCATATCCTTGGTCTGTTCATTAAATGGGTTTATAAAATCCATCATATTCAAACCGTATTGTCCTAAAGTGGAACCAACCGGCGGAGCCGGTGTTGCCTTGCCCGCCTGAATTTTCATTTTAATATTTGCGACAATTTTCTTGCTCTTAGCCATATTAAACCTTTCTAACCTGTAAACTATCTAGTTCAACCGGGGTTTCTCGGCCAAAGATGTTTACCAACACCTTAATCTTGCCCTTTTGTTCGTCAATTTCGTTGATGTTGCCATCGAAGCCCTTAAACGGCCCGTCAGTAATGTTAACTACTTCACCAACACTAAAATTGATTTTGTGCTTTGGCTCGTCAACACCCATACGCTTATTAATTGAACGCATTTCTTCTTGAGAAACCGGTGTCGGTTCGTTACCGCTACCAACAAACCCTGTTACATTAGGAGTGTTGCGCACAACGTACCAGCTGTCATCATTTAGCACCATTTGGACCAAAACGTAACCCTGGAAAATTCGCTTCTCTACCACTCGTCGTTTTCCGTTTTTTATTTCAATTTGCTTTTCTTTAGGCACTACAACATCAAATATTTTATCGGTCTTGTCGAGAGCACTGGCACGCTGTTGAATATTCTCGGCGACTTTTTCTTCGTAGCCGGAATAAGTGTGAATTGCGTACCATTGCTTGTTTACAGTTTCGTCAGCCATATCTGCCCCTAGTCCTTTAAAAAGATTCGTTTAGCCAGCTCGGCGTAGCCAAGATCTAGCAAGCCCATAAATACACCAAAGACTACTGAAAATATTGCAACTGAAATAGTTAGTTTGATTGTTTGCTGGCGATTTGGCCAAGTAATCTTGCCAAGCTCTTTCCAGGACTCTTTGAAGTAGTTTAGGTTAATTTGCATAACTCTCTTATTGCTGTCCAAAACTTATTACTATTTGGAAAATTAATATAAAAAAGAGCCTAATTTGGCTCAATCACTATTATGGGGTGAGCGACCTTTCTTGTCAATAGATTTGGCTCTACCAGCTTGGTAAAGTTTATGTTCTTTTATAAATGTGGCTAAGGGCTTACCAACAAGCGATGACACCGGTATGCCAGACTGCAGTCGTTGGCGGACTTCGCTCGAAGAAGTACTAATATGCCTGGGGATGGCAATTACTTTGTATTCTTTGAGCTCGTTATAGTCTTTCCATTGCGTGAATGATGAAATTAAATCGCTACCCATTATTAATGAGAATTCGTAATTATTGCGGCTCTGTAGTGATTTTACTACCGGGAAAATATCGCTACCAGTCGCAAGATACACTTTTATATTTTCATGGGCGTTCGCATATACTTGTAGCATTTGCAGACGTATTTTGGTCGGAATGTTGACCGTGGTTGGTTTATAAGGGTTTTTAGCTTGTAACATGAACCATACCTCATCAAGCTGGTGATTTTGAATAGCTTTTTTTGCTAAGTATAGGTGACCCTTGTGGGGAGGATTAAATGACCCGAATATTAAACCAATTTTACGCATAAAACGTATTCTATACGGTTCGACAAAGATTAAACAGTTTGAGCAAAGTCTTTGATTTCCTCTTTTGTTACCAAGGCGTGATCTTTTTTAAGTGCTCCAATTGGTGGAACCTCAAGATAAAAAATCGACCCTTTATTAAGGGTGCTGTCGAACCAAATTTTGCCATGGACTCTCTCTGCCAATTTTAGAGTTATATACAAGCCCAACCCGGTGCCTCGGGTTTTGCGAGTGCGAAAATCTTCTGACCGGTAGAACTTCGAGAAGATGTTCTTTTTATCACTGCCAGATATTCCAATGCCGGTATCGCTAACGCTAAAACGTACCCCACCATTTTTTGTGGGAGACACACCTAGGGTAATGCCCCCTTCGTGAGTGTACTTTATGGAATTTGTAATAAAGTTTTGTAGGATTTCACGAATATACAGTTCGCTAGTTAGGATAGAGCGAACCTTTTCTTTGGTGTCTACTTTAATGTAAAGGCCCTTTTGTTTGCACTCTTTGCGGTAATCATGCTCAAGCAAACGGAGCAATGCGAAAGCGTCAAGCAACTTGATATTAATATCAAGATCGCCTCGCTCGGCTCTAGCTAGCGTGGTGAGATCATTCACTAAATCTCCCAAGAAAATTATATTGTGGTGAGCCTGACTTAACAGCTCTTTGATTTCCGGGTTTAAGTCACCGGCCACATTGGGATGTAGGGCTGTTGAAATATTGGCTTCGGCAATAGCAATAGGAGTTCGAAGCTCATGTGAAGTAACCGAGACAAATTCATTACGCTCTTCGTCAAGGCTCTTTTGCTTGGTTATGTCTCGCATTACCAAAATAAATCCATCCTCATCGTTAATCGAGAAGGCTGAACGTATTGGTGACACACTGAGCGATACATCGACTTGCTGGTTTTCGTTAGAAATAAAATGTAAATCATTTCGCTTGATTAGGCGATTTTCTTGCTTGCTTAAGTGAATTATATCTATATGGCGACCCTGTTCGTCATAAAACGACAAGAAATTTATTAGTGGCTGTTTTTCTAGGTTTATGTTTGTATTTAACAAATCTAGGGCTGCGCCATTATAAAGGGAAATAATACCCTTACTATCAGTGGCAATTACAGCGTCCGCCATGCTGTTTATAAGCGAGATTAGTCGAGTACGTTCGAATGAAATTGTTTCTTTTAACTTAGCTGGATTGGCTTTTAGTTGATTGGTTTCATAAACGGTTGCAAATAATACGCCAACCGCCAAAAGGACGCTAAAGTATATTAGGCCAACATAAGCCACTTGCGGACTCAGAACGCTGTACTGATAACTAGTTGCGAGTGTAATTATTAGGGCTTGGGCTAATAAACTTACCCACAAACCTCGCCACCCATACCAATATATGCTGGCAAACAGAGCCAGAATCAGTAACTGAAAGTATGGTCCGTAGACGCTAGTAAAGAAGATTAAAAATATCGCAAGCATTAGATGATAAATGCACAGAATAACTGCCTGAATAGGAAATTTATGCCATCGCTTCAGGAGAGGCAAACTGCTTAAAACTAACGCGCCGATTGGCACCAAATAAAACCAATTACCTAGAGCGTGATTAATGTTGTCATTAAAGGCATAATCTAGACATATAACTATAGTAAGAAAGAGTTTTACCATATAAGTATACTTTCTCTCTAAGATCTGGGTTCGATAATTCTCGAATATTCTAAGCATTTGCCTTCTTTATGTATAGAGATAAACATTAGCACTATTATATGCGGAAAAATCTAGATTGTCAGGCAATAAGCTTGCTGGGGAAACTAGGCTTCGGTCCGAACACTCCTTGTTACTAAAAAACACCAAACCTATAATGGGCTTAGTGTTATTTGGCAGGGGTGGCAGGGATCGAACCCGCGACCTTCGGTTTTGGAGACCGACGCTCTTCCAGCTGAGCTACACCCCTTCGTCAGGCTAAGCTTACGGCTCTCGTAAATTGCTAAACTCAATTCACTCGTGCCTTTCGCTGCCTTCCTCTCGAAATTTTAAACAGCTAAGGCTTCGTTTAAAATTTCGTTTAGTAAATACTAGGATCTACTGTCGACTATTGTATCGTAAGAGTAATTAGTAAGCTAAGACTTTTTGATTTCTTTGTATTTAACCACTTTGCGTAGCAAGGGGTCATATTTGCGCAATTCTATACGATCAGGCGTATTATCTACGTTTTTCTCCGTAGAGTATGTTCTGTGCTTGCTTTTGGTAGATTCAAGCGTGATTATTCTGCGCTTGCCTTTTTTCTTGGCCATAATAGATAGTAACTATAACAGATAGCATGTTCGTTGCCAAGACTACCTATTCCATTTGCTCCAGATTACCTGAGCATCATTAAGAGCCTCTACACTTTCTGATTTTTGGTCTTTGCTGTAACTTGCAAAATCTTCGGCCCGAATTGAGCTAAATGCCCTCGAAATTCTAACGTTGTTGTCGGCTAGATATTTGTTTACGGCTACATAGGTTTTCGAATATTTTACTAATTGGCATATTTGATTAGTCAAAACATCCGCTACCAGCCAACGTAAGCCCGGTGCCGAATTTCCAGCCTTTTTAGACTCTAGCAGGAATTCTGCCCTAAGTGCTGTGCGCAAATAGCCAATACGCTCAATAGCATTGAATGCTTTACCAAGTTTTGTGTGCGAATTAAAGACCACCTGTGATCGTGCCAGTGTAATTTGTTCTTTAATTTCAAAAGGTAAATTCGGCGAAAACTCATCCTGAAATTTTTTAAATGCCTGTTCTTCTTGCACTTCATGTTTATTATTTTTATCACTATAAGTAATATCGCCAATGATTGCTTCGCCTTGATCATGGATTACCGCCGCAACCGATAGCAATGCGCGCTCTTTCTCGCTTAGAAAGCCTGGCTGATACTTCTGAGTAATGCTACAAAAATCTTCCGTTAAACAAGCGGTTACTAGCATGTGAGATAGGTTGTTAACGTCAGATCCTAGCAAATTAACCCACTCCTGATTGCTAACATTCGCGTTGTTATAACGGGCATAACGGATTTCATTAGCTAATCTACGGCCATGCTTGGTATTAGCGAAGCAAGTATAAATAGTGATCAGTATGTCGGCTTGTTCTAATTTCATAATTGTGGAGCCGCCGATGAGAATTGAACTCATGACCCCTTCCTTACCATGGAAGTGCTCTACCTCTGAGCTACGGCGGCAATATTGTTAAGTATCAAGCAGGGCGCCGACCACTGTCAAGTTGCACTCTTTCATAGTCCTTCTCGTCCCCGTAGCAAGCAAATTTTTCTTGATAGTTAAACGCTGGGTTATCTGGCTGGTTTTGATGCTTAATGCCGCACCAATAATACTCTGTCCGGCGCCCGATCTCGCTTATGTAGCCAAAAACACCGTTGGTATACGAGCAGTAAGCACAGTTTATCTTGTCTATAATGCTTAAATACTTGAGTTTTTCTCTATCAAAGTTGATATAGGTCATTGCTTTAACCTTTTCTAAGCCATAAAGCGGAAAGCATGTGGCTTGAAATAGCCATACAAGTAAGTGTATCGGTATTACTGCAATAAGTGGTAACTAAATAAATGGAATAGAAATAATATGTTTAAAAGTCTTAAATTTTTTGGTTTGTTTTATCATATTGTCATTTAATATAGCATAGATAGAAATGATGCAGCGCCATTATCATGTTAGAGCGCATTTGTTCGTGGGGTGTCCGTTTATTTGTCCGAGCACGCACGCTCAGTTTAAATGTGCCGCTTGTTTAGGCTTAGGTAAAATCATATTTGATCGCAGTCCCACATGATCAGTCAAATAGATTTGGTCAGGGCCTAAGACATTCGGCATGTCTTGGAATATTCGCTCGCTGCTCCCATGCACAACGGTATTTATCTTGCTTGTAAGCAGTACATCTATCGCAGACGTAGCTAGACCAGTTTTGAGAAAATCTTGGTGAAATGTCGGCTTTGTGTCATTAGCAAAAGCATCATACATGCCGCTTTTGCTAAGGAAGCTAGTGAAAAGTGTGCTGCCTTTAGCTACATTGAGGTCTCCAGCGAGAATAGTTAAATTACCCGTACTCGCTTTTTCTTCTGTCACGACGTTAGCAAGCGCGTCGAGCTGTGCGGATTGCAGGCTGTGAAATCGATTCGAATTCGACCAATCCCACTCTGGGTTAGCAGCCGATAAATGAGTGTTGATTATAGAAATTGATGAGTAGTCTGTTAGCCGAGAAACTAGAATACCCCCGACTAAACTGCTTTTCAGTAAATCATAAGGAGAAAGTCCTTTGGCGGTCGCGCCTCTTGATGCGCTGAAGTATGAGCTAAACCCCGTAATTGCCATTGGAAGTTTTGAAAAAGTTATAAGGCCACCTTTCGGGCCAACCATAGAAGATTTGAAGGAAGCATAACCGTAAGAAGGAAGGTGTTTTTTGAGAAAACGTCGATTTCGCTCCGTAAAAACTTCCTGAAAGTTTATAACATCTATATCAGACGATTCCAGTTTCTCGCAGATCTTTGCGTGTCTCGCTGGATAAGGACGGAGTAGCTCTTTTGTTTTGTCATCCTGCCGAAATCTTGGTAATCCATTAATATTCAATGTTGCGATAACTATTCTACTAGGTACTTTAGACATCGGTTCTTCCTTGTGGTGAGAAGTTGGCAGTGTGGCTATAGCTCAATACATTAATAGTAGCCATTTCTAAAAATATTATAGCAATATGGCTTATTGGCACGCAGAATTGGTGCTGGGAGAGGGATTCGAACCCCCGAAGGCATAAAGCCGTCTGATTTACAGTCAGATGCGTTTGGCCACTTCGCTATCCCAGCTTAAATTGAGAGACAACCTGCGGTTTTCTCTCAACGTACAATCGGCTAAGCCGACCCTCATGAATTCGGGCAAGCTGTACTGCACTTTTTCCCTTATCATGTTGTGACGTGGAGCCGACGGAGGGATTCGAACCCACGACCTGCTGTTTACAAAACAGCTGCTCTAACCAGCTGAGCTACGTCGGCATCTTATTAAGTATTTAGTATAAAGTAAAAAGTATCAAGCAAAACCAATAGTTACGATCTAGTTTGCAATATTTATGCAGTAGCCGTTTTGCGGTTGCCGATTTTAGCCCGAGAGCGTTTTTTGGCCATTCGAGTACGTAGTTTCTCAGCCATATCGTATTTTTTGGTACGCTCGTATGCTTGAGCAAGTAGTTCCATGTGTTTTAGGGACGGGTCGGCTTCAACTGTTTTCTCGAGAATTTCCACCACCTTTTTATTATTCCCTAGTCGCTCGAGGGCCTTAGCATAGGCAATATAGCGTTTTGGGCTTGGCTCAAGATCCACTACTTTCTCGAATGCATTGACTGCTTGAAAATAGTTTCCATTTTCAAATTGAACTAGGCCAAGGTTATATAAAGTCGCCAGCGTAGGGGTAAGTGATGAAGCAATATCAAAGCATTCAGCTGCATCATCAAAGTTTTCCTGCATGGCATATAGCATACCCAGACGGTTATAGGCCGCAGTGTTTTTGTGATCAATGCGTAGAATACTTAATAGCGCCCTCTCAGCGGCACGATAGCGTTGCTCCTTTAAGGCAATGCCAACAAAATTCCATAAACGCCTTAGCTTTGCCGACGCTTTAGGAGACGTAACATCATCTTTTATGTGCTGTTCAAACTTTTGATATGTTAAATACACGAAAAATCCTGCCATTAGAACAAGTACGATTCCAATCATGTTTTTGCCAATTCTATCGCTGCCATGTCCAAAGCCATTTTACTGTTTCCATTATGGTCAATGAAATCGATTAACCCAATAAAATTTATAACTATTCCGTTTAAATGAGCGGCTTTAGAGTAGTCATTTTCGCTAATTGCTTTAATCACCGCTGTTCGCAGGTTTTGCATTAGTATGCATAATACATCTTTAGCCTGTTCGGTAAATACTGGCACTAGTAGCAATTTATTGTACAGATCGGCTTGTGCAAATTTCCTGATCAATCCGAATCGATCCCGGAGGGCATTTAACTCGTCTGGGTTGTTTATTAGATCAACTGCACCACCTATTCTGTTCCCGCTAAGTGCTAAAGCTAGCTTTGCTTCTTCTAAGGTCGCACTAAGCTCGCTTACTAGATACTGTTTGGCAGTGGCATCATCAAGCCGGCTAAATCTTACCAGGCCACACCTAGATCGAACCGTCATTGTTAAACTTTCAAGCTTGTGCGTCAATAGTATTATTGACGTCAGCCGTGGTGGTTCTTCTAGAGTCTTGAGAAGAGCGTTCTGAGCTTCGATGGTTAATTCGTGGGCATTGTTGATTAATACAACTCTAAGCGAGTCACTTGTCGTTTTAAGTTGTAACTGTCGTCGCAACGAATGAATATCTTCAACGCCTATGCTTTTGCCCTCTTCGCCTACATATATAATGTTCTCAAAGTTCTTTACTTTTTTAGAAGCTAGCTGTTTCGCGGCACTGTACTTGCCAACACCTTCCGGACCCAAAAATATATAGGATCCACCTATTTCACTGTCCAAAGCGGTCAGATTTCGTTTGCTTGAGGCTGTAAGTGCTAAGTCCATTTGCCCCATTATAGCTTTTGCATCAGATGTTTTGAAGCGTAATCGTTTTAAGGAAATCCTTTAGCTCAGTTGCAAGTTTGCTGTCAAACTTTCTTTCTTGACCATCGGTTGTTTTTAACTTCAAACTCGAAGCGTGCAAAAATTGACGCTGTAATGAGCTTTTTTTAGCTCCGTAAAGCCAATCACCAGCCACTGGGTGACCAATATGGGCGAAATGCACCCTTAATTGATGAGTTCTGCCAGTTTCGGGTTTTGCTTCAACCAGGGTGTAACCTAGATATTCCTGAATTCCTAGGTATTTCGTTATCGCCGGCTTGCCACCAGCGCGAACGGCTCGCTTAAGCGGGTTTTTAGTATGCCTGGCTATCGGTAAATTAATAAACGCCTGGGGATGCTCTAGGTGCCCCTCAAGGAGAGCCAAGTATGTCTTTTCAACCTGTCTTTGCCTGAACTGCATTTGTAAAAATGCCTTAGTGGGTTCGTTTTTGGCCATAATCATGACGCCGGATGTATTTTTATCTAATCTATGCACAATACCTGGGCGTTCAATATCGGTATCATTAACTCTACTGCGCATTACCCCGGCAACTGTGTTTACTAAGCTATCCCCAGACGCGGGATGCACGGTTATGCCGGCGGGCTTATCTATTACTACCACATCATTATCTTCGTAGATAACTTTCATACTTTCTTGCTTGCCAAGTGTTTATTATTTTTAGTTTTGGTGCAATTAGAGCAAAATGTGTTTTGTTTACAACTATTGCACATTAGCACCAGCTTATTGCAAGCTAAGTTACTACAGTTTTCGTAATTGCTGGTTTTGCCATTGCAGTGAACGCACATGCCGATGTCTTTAGCTTTGTCGCTAAATTTTTGCGACATTCGGCCGTCGAATATATACAAATTACCCTCCCATAAGCCATCATCACCGTACTCTTCGCCGTACTTTACAATTCCACCATCAATTTGATAAACCTCTTTAAAACCGCGGTTTTTCATAGCAGCGCTCAGCACTTCGCAGCGAATGCCGCCAGTGCAATAGGTTACAACCGGTTTTTCTTTAATTGAATTGTATTTATCGCTTTCAATTTCAGTAATAAAATCTCTAGTTGTTTCGGTGGTTGGCACTACTGCGTCTTTAAAACGCCCTACTGCCGCTTCGTAAGTATTACGACCATCAAAAAAAACTACGTCTTTCCCCCGCTTTTTCACTAATTCATGCAGGCCTTTTGGCTTTAGGTGCTTACCACCACCGATAACTCCACTACTTCCAACTTTGATCTCATCTGGTATGCCAAAAGCCACTAACTCTGGGCGCACCTTTACGCTTAGACGTGGAAATTCTGAGCCTGTTCCATCACTCCATTTATAGTCAATGCCACGAAAGGTACCTGATTTATTCATTTCTTGTTTATATCGGCGCAAAGCCTCGAGCTCACCACCAAGCGTACCGTTAATTCCGTGCTTGCTTACGATTATGCGACCCGTGAGCCCTAAGCGGCTACACAGCTCACGTTGCCAATTCATCACCATTGCGGGATCTTTGAGCGGCGTAAATTTGTAATATAAAATAACTTTGTTCATCTGTAAAATTGTATCACAGCATACATGTATTTCGCACTGAGACAAACATCTATTTCATTCGAAATGTTGTGGAATGGCATGGCCGACTTGAACAACCTTATCAATAAGTGAAGAGAGTGCTGTTTTATCTGGTATGTTTCTTCTGTCATGCGCGCGCGACTTCCACTATTAGTACAGTATTGCCCGATTTATATAAGCAAAATAGCATGCCCATCGTATATTTATTGACTAACTTATTTTTGCCAGTCCAACTACATAGTTTTTACCATACGCTTTGCTACACTTGGGGCAAGTTGTGTAGTAAAAGTACAATTCTTGCAATTCATCACCTCTCTTAGATATCGTTGAAATGAGATCCGTGTGCCATTTGCCAGCGTCTTTAAAATCCCCTTCGTATACTTTGGCGTAAAATATGCCCGAAAGTCTGACCATTTTCGCACCATGTATATCTTTGCTCACAGCGTAGAAGTGGCTTGCGTGCCAAGGCGAAGTGTCTTGACTTAGCAAAATAAAATCCTCTGCTACGGCGTTCTGCTCGCTAGCTTTTTTTTGCATTCTAGCCATCACCTTGCTCATATTAAGCGGGATGTGCATAAAACTTACTGTCCGATCTTTCATAAACGGCTTGTCATGAAACTCAAACGTTTTGCCATCCCACGCTGATGGGTCGAACTTTGGACAACAACCCGTTGTTGATTTACTCATATCGAGCACTGGTAAATTTGATGTACGATTGTTCATAATAGCCTCCTTTAGAAACAATTTCCAATACTCATATTATAGTCCTTACAAACAAACAAGGTGTTAATCAGACGGCCTTAAATTTGCTACGCCCTACTAGAGTGGGCAGGTGTTTTTGCCAAGAGCAGCATAAAAGCCACACCAACTAAACAAGGCTTCACAAAATGCGAATCCCGAAAAGAATAATAAAAACGGGCTCCAACTGGTTGTGATTGCCCATATGAGTAGCACCAATCCAATCGCAATTCTTAGCCATCGGTCTTTGCTCCCTATATTTTTTATGCGCTGACGATTTTTATTTGTAGTGATTCTTCTCAATACCGCACGGTAGCCAAAGGCACTTACTCCCGCTAGTAGATACATGATACCAATATATGCCCAGCTTAGGGGCGATTTAAGAAATGTGGCCGGGGAAGTATTAAAAAATTCGCTTTTTACCTTTGGGATGGTATTGATGGCACTTATGCTTTCTGCCAAATTAACGGACTCGACTTTACCTATAGCTAAGGCGTATTTACTATTATTGCTTGGGCTAGAAACAACGATCTTATAGTTTCCACTGACTTGATTTAATTCATATTCCGGACCCATCCAGTAGTTGTCAGCTCCAAATGGCTCATAAAACCTCTGCCATTCACCGCTAGGTGCGCTGAGTTTCGCAACTAACTGACCGTCTTTATAAATATTGGCAGTTACGTCTTTAGTCTGACCGGCTACATCCGGGACTAAAACATTTACATACAAGCGAAAGGGCGAAGAAGATAATATGGTATAGGTATTCGGCTTTCCGGCTAGTTGAGAATAGTAGACTTTAGATACTTCAGGATTTGTAATATCCATATTTTGCGACTCGGCTATCTTTGGCTGATGTGCGCTAAGATTGGCCGGAATAATTATCAGCGAAATAACTAACATGATTAGAAAAGTAATTTTCACTTTATCTCCAGTTTAAGTATGTTATGGAAAATTGAAGCGATGTAGCAAATACGCCCCACAGCAAATAAGGAGCGTTTACAAGTGCTACCCAGCGCAAATGTGGCCAGATTGCGATTAGTGCCCAAATGAGGGTGACAACTACCAGCAATATATCAATTGATGCCAGTAAATTACTCTTTAAACCAAACTGTATGGGCGTGAACGCAAAATTAAATAGCAAGTTCAGCCCAAAAGGCAGTGCAACCAACCATGGTAAATCCTTACTAAGCGCCCTGATAAACACAACTGCAAAACTGAACAATATAACTAGATAAAGCACAGTCCAAACTTGACCAAAAACCCATTCTGGTGGCGCCCAGCTTGGCTTAACTATAGATTGATACCAATTATTACTGTCCATGGCCTATATTGTACTAGTGTGAAGAAAACTATAGTAGTCATTATCATTAGCATATTGGCCTATTGTCTCTCACGAATCCTATAAGGTACTCCGCGATACTTGATGCGACACGCGACTATTGCTATTAGTACGGAATACAGACATAAGCTTGTTGTTAGTAGCAATCGAGCAATGTAGTATGTTTACTGTAGGAGCTATATATGGCAAAACGAAAGACTCAAATTATTAAGAAGTCACGACTCAATAGATTCCAGCTGTTAGCGATGTTATTCATAGTGTCTACAGTTGGAGCTGTCGCAGTATACATTACACAGGCTTCTGCACCCTCCCGCTCAGTAGCTGATTTTGGGGCTCGTGGAGATGGCATAACTGATGATACGGCTGCCTTGCAAGCTGGCATTGATGCTGTTTCTGCAGAAGGAACAGCAGCCAATCGATCTCAAGAGTTACGACTACCTCGCGGTACATATAAAATAACTAAGCCGTTGCTAATGAAGTCATTCGTGCAATTTCGGGGTACGCGCGGGCAAAGCATTATCCTGAACACAGCCAGTGATCCCAATCGTCAGGTACATGTTATCTTGGGCTTGGCCCATCCCTGGGCTTTTGATGAAAGAAATGCCCTAGATTCACAAGGCCGTAATCAAGTATTTACTAATATGCCGTCAAGTGAGCCTGCGTGGAATAAAAACAGTAAAGAGATAACACTTTCGAATAGTATTGATGTGGCTAAACTTAAGGTTGGCGAAATTGTTTGCGTGCGATCAGATGCTGCATATAAGGTTGGCGATTATGAGCAACCTGATTTTGTGCAGTTTAATAAGATTAAATCTATAAAAGATAAAAAGATAGAGTTCATGGACAAATCTCTCAATACCATACCGAATCCACAGATCTGTAAGATAGAAGGCCGGAACCCTTACTTTAGTTATGTCATGGAAAGAGATGTCCCCTGGTACACAGCACAGTGGGTAGAAATTAGTGGCATTACTTTTCGAGGAGGTTCTGCCGGGCTTGGCGGTAGTATGTGTTACGGGTGTTTTGTCAAAGAAGTAGACTTCGAGGATATCGTAACGCCAATGGCCCTAAATGCGCTTGTAAAAAATATATTTTCAGACATTAATGCCACGTACACTGGGCGAGCAATAGAAGTTAAAATGGCTTCATCGCAAACTAGCTTCAGAAATGTTAACTTGCGCTATATACCAAAAGGTTGCGCTGAACCTGCTAATTGCAACCTTAATGATGTTTGGCCTCTAGATGTTGGCGAAAGATCATCTGATATCGGACTAAATAACGTTAACATAAACGATTCTGGCTCGTACCGTAGAGTAGCTTTATTCTCGATTGGTGACGCCAACAGTGTTCGTTTTTCTAATTCCAACACGGTAGTTGCAGGCGGTAACAATCGCAATACAGTATTAGATATTCGGGGTAACTACAACATTGGCGATACGACTCAAGGTTTTAAGACCGAAAACTTCTTGTTTGAAAATAACAACTTCACTCTTAATGAACGCGTTCAGCAACTTGTTTTAATGGGCGATAAGCTAAAAAGAAATGACTCGGTTCAAAAAGTTAGCAACGTACTTTTCCGCAATAACACCTGGAAAGGTATACGAACATCTTCTAATATTGCATACAATGCTAGACATCAGGTTAGAAATTGGGCAATAGATGGCGACAAATTTAATCGCGTTGCTAATAGAATTATTTATGAAAGCGAAAGCACTCCGCCCTTCGAAAAGAACCTCCAGTTTGGAACACGATAGAAATACAATTAATAGGGCTAGTTAAAGTTTTCTACTGTCATATGCCCAATGGAGTAATGCCTGGCGCTGTCGTGGACGGCAGCTAGTATCGCCTACCGGACACGCTTTCTGCAGTTGAGCGACGTGACGGCTTATTGCTTTCCATCGCTTTATTTGCAAAGTATCGTAATCAGGAACGCGACGGCCTAGAGTGTAGCGAAAATACCATTGAACCCAGCCACGTGGATCCATTGGGTCGATCCACCCTTTACGTTGCCATTCGCTCAAGGATTGAGAGGCATTGACTTTAAAATAATTCAGCTCTGTCTTAGCAAAACCCGGAGAGAGCTTGGCGTTCTTATACCAATTCTTGGGAAATTCTTTTATGTCCTCTTTAAAGTAATTACCGCCAAATATTCCAAGATTCAACATTTCTTTGGGCGTTAATTGCGGTCGAAAGTCGCTTGATGAATCAGGTGCTGTCACTGTCCTAGTTTACCAAAACAAATACTAAAATTATCGCTTAGTGAACTGTGGAGCTTTTCTAGCTCGCTTAAGGCCGTATTTTTTGCGTTCCTTCACGCGACCATCGCGCTTAAGGTAGCCGGGTTTTTTAAGCGTTGTGCGGAAATCCTCACTTATAACAACCAGTGCTTTCGCAATACCTAGGCGGGCTGCGTCGGCTTGGCCGCTCTTGCCTCCACCTGTAACCCTTACTGTAATGTCATAATCGTTTTCTTTGCCTAGTGCAATAAGTGGCTGTTGCAATCGCTCAATTAAGTATTGATGTCCAAAGTGCTCGATTGCGGTTTTATCATTAACACTTACCAGTCCTTTACCCACTCGCAATCGCACAGAAGCTGTAGCCTCTTTCCGGCGACCTAATCCATAATAATATTTAGTGTTTGCCATTATTTAGCCTCCACATTTTTTACTTTCTTATTGGATAATTCAAGTGGGAGCGGTTTTTGAGCTTCTTGTCCATGCTCTTTGCCGCCATATATTTTTAAGCGACTTAGCCATGATTTAACTAATTTATTTTTTGGAAGCATGCCAGTTACGGCTTTCTCTACCACTACACGTGAGTCCTTTGCCATTTGTTGTTCCAGTGAAATTTCTTTAAGTGCACCAGGGTGGCCAGAGTGTCGATAATACCTCATAGTTGCTCGCTTGTTTCCGGTGAGCTTAATATTATCGGCGTTAATAACTATGACACCATCTCCGCAATCGATGTGTGAAGTATAGGTTGGTTTATGTTTGCCCATTAAGTGAATAGCTACGATGGTTGCCATTCTACCTAGCGGTACGGTGCTGGCATCGACAATAAACCACTGGCGTTTTACTTCGGTAGGTTTAGCCGAATAGGTTCTAGCTTTTAACATTGGCTTTTCCTTTGGCAGTTGCCTTGGTTATTTTATTAGGACTTGCATTGACTGCTTTGGGCTTGATTTTTTCACTCTTAGGCTGGGTTTTCTTGGCAACCTCAGAAAAGGTAATGACTGAAAGCTCTGCATCGTCACCTTGGCGATAACCAGCAGCTTTAATACGTGTATACCCGCCAGCGCGCTCTTTAAAGCGCGGGGCTAGATCATTCAGTAGTTTATTTACTGCAAGCTCCGTAGTAATTGCTGTCATCAGTTGTCGTCGGCTATGTAGCGTGTTCTTCTTTGCCATAGTGATAAGTTTCTCGACATAAGGAGCAACTACCCTAGCCTTTGGCTTGGTGGTTACCATTTTTTCCTCCATAACAAGTGCGTTCGCCATACTCTTTAGCATCGCTCGACGTGAATCACGCTCTCTCGAAAGTTTTTTACCAGAGTTACTGTGATGATGCATCTTTTATTCGTCTACCTTAATTCTAATTCTTTTAGTTTATCAACTACTTCGTGATATGCCTTTGCGCCAAACCCTTTGAGAGTTTTTAGATCACTATCACTAAGGTCAACCAAATCACGAACGGTAGCAATATTGTTGTTGGTCAATGCATTAGTGGTTCGCGGACTTAAGTTCAGATCTTCGATGCCAAATCCTAGTTCATTGGGCTCTGCACCTTCATTAAGATCTCCGGCATCAGCCAATATATTTGTCGGGGAATCTCCAGTTATTACTGCAAAATGCTGTACCATAATCGTCGCTGCTTCTTTGATTGCATCACTTGGACTAACAGATCCATCAGTCGTTACTTCAATTAGGAGTTTGTCTAAGTCTGTTACCTGCCCTACGCGAGTATTTTCTACATGATAACGGACTCTCTGAACCGGAGAGTATAAAGCATCAATAGCAATCATACCGACATCTTCTGATGATTTCTTTTGCTCCTCAACCGGCATGTAACCACGTCCCTTTTCTACCCTAAGGGTGAAGTTGATGCTAGATTTGGCATTATCGAGAGTCGCAATATGAGCATCTGGCGTTATGACCTCAATTTCAGAATTAGTTTCAATATCTTTTGCAGTTACAACACCTTTGCCCCTCTTACTAAGCACAAGCATCTGTGGCTCATCACTAAACATTTTAAATCGCACTTGCTTAAGGTTTAGTGTAATCTGAACAATGTCTTCGATTACACCGGGTAGAGTCGAAAATTCATGACTAACTCCGCTAGCCTTGAATCCGGTAATTGCAGCCCCTTCGAGACTGGATAGCAGTACACGGCGCAATGAGTTGCCGATAGTAATGCCGTAACCACGGTGAAGAGGTTCGATGATAAAGGTGGCCTGAACACCGTCGTCATCCTTAATTGTAATTTCAGGTACATGCATGGGATTAGCCATAATCTGCTCCTTTTTACCTTGAGTAAAATTCAATTATTAATTGTTCACTAATTTCGGGTTCTGCTTCTTCTCTGGTAGGCAGACCGGTAACTTTGGCACTTAATTTCGAAGAATTATAACTTATCCAGCTCAATGAAACGTCAGATTTTTTAATCTCTTCTGCTCGCTCTTTAAAGTAATTATTCTTGGAACTAGCTTCTCTGACGGTAATTTCATCTCCTGGTGAAACCAGTATAGATGGGATATCCACGCGACGACCATTTAGCATGATGTGTCCATGCGTTACTAGCTGTCTGGCAGATTGACGGCTGGGGGCAAGCTGGAGTCGATAAACTGTATTATCCAAACGCCTCTCGAGTAGCTGAAGTAGGATTTCACCGGTGACACCGCTAGAGCGTTCTGCTGTAGCGACTTGGCGACGGAATTGTTTCTCTAGCAAGCCATAAATTCTCTTTACTTTTTGCTTTTCTCGCAATTGCAAAGCGTACTGACTAGGCTTGCCTCGTCTACGGCTATTAGCGTTTTCGCCAGGCATGCTTTTACGCTTAATCATGATTTTATGCGCTTTTGGATGAAGAGCAACGCCTTCTCGTCGACTACGCTTTACAATCGGAGTGGTGTCTCTAGCCATTATTAAATCCTTCTCGCCTTTCGGGGACGACAACCATTATGAGGAACGCCCGTTACGTCTTTTATGGAAATAACCTTTATTCTGGCAGCCTGGAGTGCGCGTACTGCCGCTTCTCTGCCCAATCCAATCCCTTTTACATAGACTGTGGCCTGCGAGAAGCCGTGGTTCTTGGCTTTTTCAGCGGCTTGCTCTGCAGCAATTTGAGCCGCATAGGCCGTGCCTTTACGAGAGCCCTTGAACCCAGCCGTACCTGCGCTACACCAAGAAATTACTTCACCCTTGGGATCAGTAAACGTAATTAGGGTATTGTTAAATGTTGCCTGAATGTGTACTTCACCCGTAACAACGTTACGCTTGATTTTCTTTTTCCGGGTTGTCTTTACGTTATTTGCCATCATTCATCCTTACTTCGGTGCCGGTGCTTTCTTATGACCACTACCAACAGTTGCACGTCGGCCACGTTTAGTGCGAGCGTTGGTCCGAGTGCGTTGTCCGTGTAATGGTAGACTCTTCTTGTGTCGGTCTCCACGGTAACTACTAATTTCTTTTAGTCGATTGATATTTAACCGAATGTGCTGGGCTAAGTCACCCTCTACTTCATATCCGTTAGAGATTTCTTCTCTTATTTTTGCTAATTCATCTTCTGTGATGTCCTTGATGCGAGTGTTTGGGTCAATATTGGTCTTTTTCAGTATTTTTACACTGGACGTATGCCCAATGCCATATATGTAGGTTAAAGCTATTTCAGCTCGCTTGTTATCGGGAATATTTACACCTGAAATTCGAGCCATTATCCTTGCCTCTGTTTGTGCTTAGGATTACTGCACAAAACTCGTACGACACCCTCGCGCCGAATAATCTTGCACTTGCCACACATAATTTTTACACTTGGTCGTACTTTCACCGTAATTTCCTACCTATTCCTATATGTTATTCGACCTTTTGTCAGATCGTATGGCGTCATTTCTACGGTTACCGTATCTCCAGGAACGATTTTGATATAATGCATTCGCATTTTACCCGCGATATGAGCCAATATTTCATGACCGTTCTCGAGCTTCACCTTAAACATGGCGTTCGGTAAAGTCTCAAGAATTGTACCAGTAAACTCGATTACTTCTTTACTTGAGGTCATAAATACTTTAGTCCTTTATTATATTTTATTTCATTCATCTTGTAAACCCCTGTTAACATCACTTATATGCCGATGATATTGACTGAGCCTCTAGGCGCCTGAGTGTTTCAATCGCCACGCTCACTACAATTAATAGTCCGGTCCCACCAAAGGTTAGAAATGAGCTGCCTGTAATGCGCTCTCCAACAAATGGAAGTATAGCTATCAGCCCCAAACTTAGCGCACCAAACAGTGTCACTCGATTGACAATTTTGCGCAAAAACTCTGCGGTCTGCTGACCGGGGCGGACACCACCTATAAATCCACCTTGCTTTTGCAGATTCTCAGCGATTTCTTTAGTGTCAAAAACCACACTGGTATAAAAATACGTGAATGCTACTACCAAAAAGAAATAGGTAACTGAATAGATAAGCGTATTTGGCTGAAACCAAGCTGTTAAGTTTTGTGCAAATGTTGCCAGCCAAGCGATGTTTGCGGTACTAAAAAGCTGGCCTATAAAGGTAGGAACAGACAAGAAAGCGACAGCAAATATAATCGGAACCACACCGGCCGTTAATACCCGAATCGGCAGCATCGATTCAACTCCACCATAAGCACTCGCCCCTTTTACTCGCTTAGCATAAGACACCTTAATATTTCTTTGGCCTTCATTTAGTTTCACTATCGCATAGGTTACAGCTACGCCAGCTAACAAGAAAAGAGCAATTGAGGTAATCTTACCCGCGTCGGACTGGATCAAGGTTCCCAACTGCCCAATTAAGCCCGGCATGCCGGCAATAATACCGGCAAATATTATCAAGGAAATACCGTTTCCGACACCCTTTTCACTTATCAATTCGCCAAGCCACATAAGCAACATACTACCCCCAGTTATAATGGTTATCATTAAAATCCACTCAAAGATGCTGGGTGATCCAATGACATCTGTTTGTCCAACTTGTAAAGCCAAGCGCTTTATAAAGAATATGGTTCCTATCGATTGTCCAATTGCTAAAGGCAATGCCAGCAAGCGCGTGTACTGATTTATCTTCTGGCGCCCCTGCTCCCCCTCTTTCTGTAATTCTTTGACCTTAGGCACGACCTGAGTAATAAGCTGTACGATAATCGATGCGTTGATGTAGGGCCCTAGACCCATTAATACAATTGAAAACCGAGTAAGAGCTCCACCTGAGAATAAGTCGACAAATGCTAATAACCTACTCGAATCAAATAAATTTCGCAGAAAATCGTTAAGCTCAGCCGGTTCGCCAATCGGAACCGGTATGTGTGCCAGTAGTCTGAAGATTACAATAATAAAAATCACCACCAATATTCTTTTTCGAATGTCTTTTGTGGCGAACAGGGTCTTTATTGACTGCCAATTCATGCGTCGGTATTCTTGCTTGTCTTAATTACTTGTAGAGCCGCTTTTGAGGCTTTTATATCAACTAGCTTAAAGGTTTTTGTTGGTTTACCTCGCAACAGTATTTTTACCGGAATCGAAACGTCTTTTATTAATCCGACGTTATATAATTCCTGCGGACTAATAACACTGCCTGCTTTAAACACCTCTAGTTGGTCAGTATGCACAATCTGCCCCTTCGGACTACGTGACGTGAATCCTCTTAGCTTTGGAATTCTTTGTAGTAAAGGATTCTGGCCACCTTCGAATCCGGGACGTGTTCCCCCACCGGTTCGTGAGTTTTGACCTTTGGTACCCCGCCCGGCAGTTTTGCCGTATCCACTACCAATTCCACGACCAACTCGTTTGCGGTCTTTTTTAGCTACCAAATTAAGTTCGTTATATTTCATTTTGCTGTCTCCGAGCTCTTAACAACACTTTTGCTTTTATAATTCTCATCATACTGAACATAGTATCGTTCAAGTTCTTTGAACGCCTTGAGTGTCGCATAAGAAGTATTGATTTTATTCGAAGAACCTAACGATTTTGATAGTACATCGGTAACTCCGGCTACTTCTAACACTTCTCGCACAGCACCTCCGGCTATAACACCGGTACCTGGGCTAGCGGGCTTAAGTAAAACCTTGGCACCGGCGTGCTTTGCCAAAACCTCATAGCCAATGGTTCCATGTTTATATAAGTGAATTCGTTGCAGAGACTTTTTAGCCTTACCTGTTGCCTTGGTGACTGCCGAGGTAACGTCACCGGCTTTTGAAATACCCATGCCAACTTGCCCTTTGCCGTCACCAATGACTACAACTGCTCTAAATCGAAATCTTCTTCCGCCCTTTACTACACGAGCTACTCGATCGATACTAATCACTCGTTCTGTGAATTCTTTTTGTTCATTGTCCATATATTGATCTCTTTGGCCCATTTAAAACTCCAATCCTGCCGCTCTTGCTGAATCGGCGAAAGCCTTAACTCTACCATGATATTGACGACCTCGACGGTCAAATACCACCGCTGTGATCTTCTTAGCATTAGCGCTTTTTGCTATAGATGCGCCAACCCTAATTGCCTTTTCTGTTAATGAGGTTGCGCTTTTCTCGGTTATTGAGCTTTCGCTAGCCAAAGTGACAGCTGTTTCGTCGTTGATAATTTGTGCATAAACGTTTTTATTACTTACAACCAAAATTAGTCGTGGCCTATCGGCCGTACCATTAAGTTTCCGGCGAATCCGATTGATACGTCTTGCTTTTTGTTGATGCTTTAATTTCAAAACACTCATTACTTTGTTGCGGTCTTTCCGGCTTTTCGCCTTATGTGCTCTTCGGCATACTTGATACCTTTACCTTTGTAGGGTTCCGGCTTTCGCTTTGCACGTATCTCTGCAGCTGCCTGCCCAACAAGTTGCTTATTGGCTCCGCTAATAACAATCACATTGGCTTCAACTTTAGCTTCCACGCCTTCTGGTAGCTGGTACTCAACGGGGTGGGAATAGCCTAGGCTTAGCGTCAGGTTTCTGCCCGAAGTGTTGGCTCGATAACCAACACCGTTAATCTCGAGTCTGCGTTCAAAGCCTTCGCTCACTCCTTTTACCATATTATCAAGCAAGGTTCTTGTTAATCCGTATTGTGCCGGCGCGTCAATATCTGTGGCACTTGGAGTAACAACTAGCTGGTTTCCTTGAAGAGCAACCGTCACTGATTTTGAGTAAGTGTATTCAAGCGTTCCTTTGGTTCCGTTAACTTTGACAGTGCGATCGATAATCTCTACGTTCACCCCGGCAGGTATTTCAACTGGCAGTTTTCCGATTCTACTCATCTACCAAACCTCACACATTAGTTCACCACCAAGACTTTGCTTTTGAGCATCTTTCCCGGACATAATACCTTTAGAAGTAGAGACGACGAGCAAACCTCGACCACGCATTACACTAGGAATTTCTTTTGCCCCCGAATATACTCTTCTTCCCGGCTTAGATACTCTTTTTAAGACATTTATCGGACTACTGGTGGTTTTGGAGCGCAGTCGTATCTCGATAGCTCTTGGGAACTCCTTACTTACTGCAAAAGCTTCGACAAGCTTGTTCTTTTGCATTAAACTAACAATTTCTTGTGTAGTTCGTGAATATGGCACTTCAACACTCGGCTTATTTACGGCCAGAGCATTTCGTATTCGAGTTAGCAAATCTGCAATTGGATCTGTCGATGAACGCTTCATAATTACCAACTTGCCTTTGTTATGCCTGGAATTTTGCCTTCTGATGCTAACTGTCTAAAACATATTCGACAGAGAGCAAATTGACGCATGTAGCCACGCGGTCGACCACACAGATGACATCGATTGACAGCACGTGAATCGTACTTGGGTGTTCGCTTTGTTTTCGCGATCAAGGATTTCTTAGCCATTATGCGTTCCTTTCAAATGGGAATCCCAAATTAGTAAGTAGCACTTTTGCATCACCTTTATCGTTTGCCGAAGTAACGATATTGATCTGCAAACCGTGAGCCGTTAATGTGTCTTCGTAGCTAAGTTCGGCAAATACTGATTGGTCACGTAATCCTAGACTGTAGTTTCCTTGAGGGTCGAAGGCATTAGCCGGTAAACCTCTAAAATCTCGCGTTCTCGGCAATACAATTGAAATTAGTCGATCCATAAACTCATACATGCGATCTCGACGCAGTGTAACTTTTAGGCCAATCACATTTCCTTCTCGTAGTTTGAATCCGGCAATCGAGTGTTTAGCAATCGTTTTCACGGGTTGTTGGCCAGTAATTTTGCGTAACGTGTTTGTGGCAACGTCAATTACCTTGTTGTCTTGCACAGAGCGTCCCAGCCCAATATTTAAAACGACTTTTTCTACTTTTGGTATTTGGTGGACATTAGCAATCTTCAGCTCATCTTTAAGCTTAGGGGCTGTCTCTTTGATATATTTTTCTTGTAAACGACTCATATTGCTATTTAATTACCTTATTTTTAGCTTGGCGATAAACTCTTTCCTTTTTGCCATCCTTGGTTGTTTCAATGCCAATCCGACTCATCCTTTTTGAATCGTCAGGATGAACAATACCAACTTTAGATGTCCAAATTGGCATAGGCATCGATACAATACCGCCTTTTGGCTGCTTGGCCGAAGGCTTTGTGGCACGCTTAACTACATTTATACCATCTACGATTAATTTGTTCAACGCAGGTAGTGTTTTTGTCACTGTTCCTGTTTTGCCCTTATCTTTTCCTGAAAGCACAATAATGGTGTCGCCTTTTCTTATCTTCATCTATAAGACCTCCGGTGCCATCGAAATTATCTTACTGTATTTTTTGCCACGCATTTCTCGTGCAATCGGTCCAAAAATTCGTGTTCCTCGAGGTTGTCGGTTGGCATCTACTATTACCGCTGCATTTTCATCAAAGCGAATTACTGTTCCATCCTTTCGCTTAATCGGATTTACAGATCTTACCAGCACCGCCTTTACTACTTCTTTCTTCTTGACGTTGCTATTTGGGGTAGCTACTTTTACGCTAGCCACAAATAGATCACCAATGCGTGCGTAGCGACGACCGCTACCACCAAGAACTCTAATGCATAGAATTTCTTTAGCACCACTGTTATCCGCAACTCTGACTCGACTTTCTTGCTGAATCATTTCTTTGTACTCGCTTTTACTTCTTTAACAATTAACCATCGTTTGCGCTTAGACAATGGCCGTGTTTCGCTAATCACCACCTTATGACCTTCGACAGCGCTGTTTTCCGGATCATCCGCCAAATACTTCTTGGTAACTTTGTATTGCTTTAAATATAGCGGATGTTTTTTCATTCTGGTTACAGCCACCACTGCAGTTTTATCCATTTTTGTCGAAACTACCACTCCGTTTAATTGTCTAGCCATTTGCAGCCTCCACTTCTTTAGATTCCTTCAATAAGGTTAACATTCTAGCTATGTCTTTCTTGAGTAGTCGAATACTGCGCACGTTTTTTACTTCTTTGGTGCGAAAAGTAAGCATTAGTTTCGACAATTCCTCACGCTTAGCGTCTATTTGCTTTTCAACCTCATTATTCTTCATGGCTCGTATATCCTTAGTTTTCACTATTCTGCCTCTCCTTGGGTTGTTCGTACTAGAATTCGCGTTCGCATAGGCAACTTAGTACCGGCTAGTCGCATAGCTTCTCTGGCTAGTGTCTCGTCAACCCCGTCCATTTCAAACATCACAGATCCCGCTTTTACCTTTGCCACAAAGTGGTCTGGGTTACCTTTACCGCTTCCCATTGGCACTTCATTCGGCTTGGCGGTTACCGGTATGTGGGGGAATATTCTGATCCAAATTTTACCACCACGCTTAATATGCCTGGTCATCGCTCGACGCGCAGCTTCGATTTGGCGAGATGAAACACGGTTTTGATCTAGTGCTTGCAATCCGTAACGGCCAAAGCTAATTTCTGCACCACGAGTAGCTAGACCCCTAATTCTACCCTTTTGCATTTTTCGATATTTTGTCTTCTTTGGTAATAGCATATTAGTTACTTTCCTTGTATATCCAAACTTTGACACCGATAATTCCGGCTGTGGTTTTGGCTGTTGCATTGCCGTAGTCAATGTCAGCACGTAATGTGTGCAATGGAATGCTTCCTAAAAGCTCTTTTTCGGTCCTAGCCATTTCAGCGTTATTAAGCCTGCCTGCAACTACTATTTTCACTCCTTTGGCTCCGGAACGCATACTGGCTTCTGCAGTTGCTTTTATCGCTCGTCTAAAAGAAATTCGTCGCTCTAACTGGCCGGCAACGTTATCGGCAACCAACTGAGCTCGCAATTCAGGCTTTTTAACCTCTTCAATTACTACCCTTATTGGAGAACCTACAATCTTTACAAGATTAAGTTTAAGTTCGTCTATTCCGGCACCACCTCTGCCAATTACCACACCAGGCCTGGCAGTATATAGAGTTACGGTGATTTGATTCCGCGATCGTTCGATTTCAACTCTGTCGATAGCGGCGCGTCTTTCCAGGTTCTTTTTTAAGAAAGCGCGTATTCTCAAATCCTCACCTAGATTCTTTGTATAGCTACTTTTACTAGCAAACCATTTTGACTGCCAATTCTTGTTTACTTGTAGGCGCATGCTTCGAGGATTTACTTTTTGGCCCATGCTATATCCTTCCTGTCATATACATACTATTTACCATCTTCTTTCTTCGCGTTGTCGCTCTCATATACGGTAACTGTTATGTGTGAGCAACGATGACGAATCGGATGTACGCGCCCCCTAGAAGCAAAATGGAATCGCTTAAGAGTTGTTCCGGGGCTAATTTCAATCGAGCGAATACGCAAATTGCCGCTTGCCATCTTATGGTTAGTTTCAGCATTGGCAACTGCACTGGCTATTACCTTGTTGATGGCTTTGGCTGCCCTTTTTGGCGTGTGGTCAAGAATTACTTTTGCATCCGAGGTTGTGCGTCCACGTACTAGCGCAGCCACCAAGTTGGTTTTACGCGGGCTAATTCTTACTTGTTTTGCAGTAGCAGTAACTATCATGAGCTAGCCTCCTTGGCCGCTAATTTACCGCCATGAGATCTAAACTTGCGGGTTGGCGAAAATTCACCCAGCTTATGGCCAACCATATTCTCAGTAATTAACACCGGTATGTGTGTTTTGCCATTATGAATAGCTATTGTTCTGCCGACCATTTCCGGACTAATACTACTTCGGCGAGCCCAAGTTTTGATTGTTGTCCGATCATTCGGACCAAGCGCGGTTACTTTTTTCAGTAATTTTGCATCTATGTATGGACCTTTTTTTAGTGATCTACCCATGTCTACCTCCTACCTACGCTTCGAGAACGTACTATTAACTTATCTGTCAGCTTGCGTCTTCTGGTTTTTGGACCAATAGCAATTTTACCCCAAGGAGTTCTTGGGAGTCGCCCGGGGCTAGATTGCCCTTCACCGCCACCCATTGGATGATCACTTGGGTTCATAGCCTTACCACGAACGCTTGGCCGCCAGCCCATTCGACGCCTACGCCCAGCATTACCCCATTTAATATTCTGATGCTGCAAATTGCCTACGCTACCCATAGTAGCGTAACATTCCAAATTAATTAGCCGTACTTCTCCACTTGGAAGCTTAACCTGAGCGTACTTTCCTTCTTTTGCTACCAGCTGAGCCTTAGCTCCGGCACTGCGTACAAGTTGCCCACCCTTACCAATGGTTACCTCGATATTATGAATAACACTACCAAGGGGCATATTTTTAAGAGGTAACCGATTTCCACGCCGTACTGCAGCGTCCTCGCCAACCTTAACCTTGCGTCCCACTTTCATACCATTAACAGCCAGCATGTAATGCATTTTGCCATCGGCCAGCTCAATTCGAGCTATATGCGCCGAGCGATTTGGATCGTACTCAATTGCAATAACCGTTCCTTCAGATCCTTCTGTGCCCTTAAAATCGATAAGTCGATAATGTCGTTTTACACCACCACCTCGATGCCTGGTGGTGATTTTCCCTTGATTGTTCCTCCCATTACTACGTTTCTTGGATACAACCAACGATTTTAAGGGTTTTTTAGCCGTTACCATTGAAGTATCTTGGGTTGTCATACCACGACGTGAAGGTGTAGTTGGTTTGTACTGTCGCACCGCCATTATTTCTTCTCCTCAAAAAGCTTTATTGATTCGTCTGCTTTGAGCCGTACAAAAGCTTTCTTGACATCAGAACGCTTACCTCTTATTTTTCGGGTTCCACGCTTCACAAGCGATCCCTTGGGCTTACCTTTAATAACTGCCACGTTAACAGCCTCTACTTTTACCTTAAATTGCTCACTAACAGCTTTGGCAATATCAATTTTATTGCTGGCTTTATCGACTAAAAACAGATATATCCGCTCACTGTCAGCTAGTGCCACTGCTTTTTCGCTTACAACCGGTAATAGAGTAGCACTCATTTCTTACCTACTTCTTTGCTGTCTGAGCTAACTACAGCCTGCTTTTCTGTAGACTGAGCCTTTTTAACCAACCATTTTTCAATAATACTTACTGATTTTTTACTAATAACTATGTTCTCGGCATTCATAATATCAAAAACATTCAAATAATTTGCAGCTACTGCTTTGACGTTTGGTATGTTGCGAGTTGCGCGCTCTACCAGAGTATCTTTTACGCTCACAACAATTAGCGTGCTTCTTTTGGCATCTAGTTTCTCTAATAACGAGATGGTCGGTTTGACCTTTCCGTCCGGGCACTCAAAAGTCTCAATTACCTTAACACAATTAGCCTTAACCTTAAGACTCAAAGCTTGTTTTATCGCCAAGCGTTTTGCCTTTAGCGGTAAGCTGACTTTATAGTTTTCGTTGCCAAGCGGACCAAAAGTAATTCCACCGCCTCGCCATATTGGTACCCTGATAGAACCGAATCTTGCACGTCCAGTACCCTTCTGACGCCAAGGCTTTCTTCCACCACCGCTAACCTCACCTCGTCGTAGAGTTTTGGCTAAGTTCTGTCGGCCATTTGCTAAATACATCCGATAGGCTTGACCAACCAGCTCGTGATTATCAACGCTTAAACCAAAAACGTCTTCCGATAGCTTAGTCGCGCTGCTTGATTTTGTCCCTGATTTAGTAAAAGTTGCAACGCTTGGCATTATTAAGCTCCTGTAATCACTAAGATTGAATTACGACTACCCGGAATAGCGCCGACAAGTGCTAATAAGTTTTCGCTCACGTCTACATCTACTACTGTAACTTTTTTAACGGTTACTTTGTCTTGCCCCATGCGACCAGCCATCTTTTTACCTTTAAAAATCTTCTGCGGGTACATTGAACCAATCGAACCGGGATCGCGATAGCTTTTAGAGCCGTGTGTTTTAGGTCCTCGGTGAAAATTGTGACGCTTAATGGTACCGGCAAATCCCTTGCCTTTGCTGGTACCGCTAATCGTTACTTCGTCTCCCGGTTTAAACATTGACACCTCTAGCTTATCTCCCGCTTTCATCATTGCTGGCGCTGTATCTTCGCTGGCATCTGATTCTTCTTCTGAGTCTGAATTTTCAATGTTCAAATTATTAGGTAGCCTAATCTCTTTTATGTGCTTTGGGGTAACTTTTAGATCCTTGAATTGATTTTTTGTGGCTTTCCCCGGGTTTTTACTTTCACCATAGCCGATTATCGCCGCCTCATAACCGTCTTTGTCTAACGAACGCATCCCGGCAACTATGCAGGTTTCGGCTTTTACAAGAGTAACAGGAATAAGCTTACCTTTGTCGCCAAAGACTTGTGTCATACCTAGTTTATGAGCTACAAGAGCTTTCATCTTTTCTCCCGTTAAATGGTGATATGGCCACTAATCGCCCGCTTAGGCGCCTCGCAGCCTATTTTTTACAGATTGGTTGTAAAAAATATAGAGTTATATAGTAACAAGATACCCCTGTTAGTGTCAAATACTCAACCCGATATGAGTTTGAGCGGATGAGTTAATCGCCATAGAAAGGATGGCGCAGCCAGCTCTTGGTTAAGTTTTACCGCCATAGATACTTCTTGGCCGCTGATTGATTTTATATTTACTTTCCCTGCGACAGCGTTGTCGGGAGATGGCGATAAGGCTGCCAGCGAGGTTTTTGGCTCTAGTTTTGACCCTTTCCAGGCTAGAACTGACAAGCCACTGCTAGCGGTGGCATCAGCTTGAACGCCCCACGGAGCACTATAGGTGCCAACGGCTTGATTTGTGGTAATAACATTTCGCTCGCTTATTTGTCCCGCTGTTGCCTGCGCCACAGCATACGAATCGTTCATCGCCTGAATTAAATTAGGCGCATTCGTAACGGCACTTATTATCCTTAACGTTTCACCCGTGACGGTTTTTGATTCTATAGCCACCACAAAACATCCCCCCGCCTCGTCATGATGACCGGTTTTTACGCCAATTACGTCCGGCTTAAGCACTAGGAATGAATTCGTACTTGGCAGTGATGTTTCGCTGTCTAGATTAACTCTCTGCATTTTTACTATAGATGCGGTAACTTCGTTTTGCATTAGTTTCTCAGCTAGTAGAACTAAATCTTTGGCGGTACTGGTGGTAGTGGCCTTAAATCCACTTGGATCGGTGAAATTGCTGTTCGTCGCCCCCAGCTCTTTGGCATAATTATTGGCAAATTTTGAATAATTTTCCACCGAGCCGAAAGCCCAACGCGACAATGTGAAGGCAATATTATTAGCAGATGGTATGAGAAGCATCTCGAGCGCTTTGCGCTCAGTAATGTTCTGACCTAGTTTAACCGGTACGGTTGAGCCACCTTCGCGCACTTGCTCGTTATAGTAATCAACATCTGCTTGTTCAATTGTGATAGTGGGACCGTTTTCGCCTATTTTGAGCGGTTTGGCCTTTAACACAGCCAGTGCTGTCATGATTTTTGCGGTACTGGCGATTGGAGCAGCTTTTTGGTTACTAGAAGTTGCTAATACTCCATCACCCTGAACTCCTACTGCTGATGTGCCGTATGCTGGAAAAGGTAGAGTTACGTCTTCTTTAGGCAATGAAATATTGTTTACAGTAGCTGTAACTTTTGGTGCCGGCCACAAAGACACCGCCGTAACATATACAACCAGCAAAACAATAATTGCAACCCAAGGCCAGCGGCGTTTGGGTTTCTCTGATAGCGTATCGTTTTTTGCTGTTATGTTTTGGACATACGGCGGCTGATACCCACCTAAGTTTTCCATGTTTTTATAATAAACGATTTAGTTCAACCTGACCATTTCATCATCAGACATACTTACTATTGCATCAAGCAAACACTACTCTGATACTAGGGCTAATTCATGATTAATGGCTTCATCACACAAAGCTCCGGCCTGTTCTGGATCCTCAGTCTCTGCATAAACTTGATATAGCCGTCCAATTCCGAATAGCGGTTCTCCTTTGCCCAGCAATAAGACATCTCTCCATGTATAGTGATGCATTCTCTCGCCTATTTCTACTATCAGCTGATTGTGAGTGGGATTCCGGGGTTCGATGGCGCCTTGTTCTTCATCTTTAAAGTGCGTCAGACTAATCGGTTCACCATCAAAACGAAGCCCCACAAACGACTGACCCGGATTAACCAATTGTCCAATATCAGTAGCTCCTACTGTTTCACCACTTTCTATGCCCATATCTACAGTTAATATCTAGCCACTAACTATTGCAAGCACGAGCTTTTTATTGCTAATTGCTATAATACTTTTATGCGTTACCGCGGGCCTCAAAATCAACAGATCGATTTAAACTCACCAGTTAGTTCGCGCAAAAAACGGGTATGGATATTCGTATTAATCGCTTTGGTAGTGCTTTCGGTCGTTATTTGGATGTTTTTTATTAGACCAAAACCTAAACAAGGAATTGGCGATATACAAAAAGCTAAAGCGCAAGAGCAATCTGTTCGCTTGATAGCGGTAGGCGATAACATTCCTCACGATACCGTAAACCAACAAGCCATAAAAAACGGCAATGGAACTTATAACTACCTGCCAATCTACGATCAAATTCAACCTTTTTTCGCTCAGAGCGATTTGCGTTTTTGCAACCAAGAAGCCGCCGTGGGAGGTGTTGAGCTTGGAATTAGTGGCTATCCTACTTTTAATGCTCCGGTTGAATTTGCCAAAGATTTGCACAAACTGGGATGCAATATTATAAATACAGCTAATAACCACGTAGCCGATAAGGGACTACCTGGCATTATAAACACCCGTGATATCTGGGACACTTTAACTCCGAGTGCTGTGAGTGGCGCTAATCGCAGTGTTGATGAGCAGAACAAAGTTAATTACTTTGAAAAAAAAGGTATTAAATTTGCCTTCGTTGCCTTTAACGAATACAGCAATAATAAATCTATTCCCACTTACGCGCTTAATGGCTTTGACGAAGAGTTAGTCAGCCGATTACTGAAAGAAGCGCGAAACAGCGCTGATTTTGTAATCGTATCTGCTCATTGGGGAACCGAAGATTCACCGGAGATTAATTCGGCACAAGAAATGTGGGCCAAATCGTTTGCTGACAATGGAGCCGATTTGGTAATTGGCACCGGCCCGCATGTTTTGCAACCAGTAAAGGAAATCCCAAATTCACGTGGCAGTAAAACCCTTGTTTGGTTTTCAATAGGAAATTTTATGAGTAGCCAGCTAAAGATAAACGAACTGGTTGGTGGAATTGCAAGTATGGAAATTGCAAAAACCAACGGCAAGGCCAGTATAAAGAGCATCGGGTTTTTGCCAACCTATATGCATTACGATTGGTCTGCGGCTGACGCCACAAACCAAAATCTGCTCGCTCGCAAAAACCTTAAGCTCTACCCGCTCGATAAAGCTGATAATGTGTTAAATAGTTCTACACTTAATACTACCGTCCAAGCGCAGCAAGACTATGTTAAAGGCATACTTAATAAATTTACTCCGGTTACTATTTATAGTTCAGACAAGTTCTAATATTTCTTAAAGAATTCCTCCAAAGTAAGAGTGCTAGCATTAAGTTCTGTGGCTAATTCTTTGCCCACATAGCGAACATGCCAAGGTTCGTACTGGTAACCAGTAATGGCCTCTTTATTTTGCGGGTAGCGAACAATAAAGCCATATTTATAGCTATTAGCCGCAATCCACTTGCCTTGAGGAGTTTCGCTAAAACACTCTTCTAGGTAACACTTGCCGTCAATGGCGCTTAAATCTAGGGCTAGGCCGGTTTGATGTTCGCTAGTTCCTGGCCGGGCGCTAAACTTATCGGCCTCAATTTGTCCAGACTGCGCAACGTAGTTGTCATAATAAAACTTCTGCAGTTCATAACTGCGATAGCCACTTCCTATGGCCAGCTCAATGCCATCAGCTTTGGCGGCACCAACTAAATATCCCAACTGTTCCGCGCTATCTTTGCGCAGCATGTATTCTGCCTGAGATTTATTCTTAATTTTTGGCACCGCAACATCAACCAGATCTACCGGTACATAACCCGCACTAATTGGCCGGTTCTTATTTACAATTACCCAAGGACTATCCGGATCCGATAGTGAGTATTTCTGTTTATTTAGGGGCCTTGGCGTTTGTGTTGACGACGACAAACCGCTTGATTTTGTAACCTGCTCGCTATTATTTATAAAGAAATAGGTGGCTCCCCCTAAAAGCGCAGTAACTGCAACCAACATTATTATAATGGTTCGTTTCATTATAGTTTTTTGTCCGCTAGTAATTATGTAAAGGGCTCTTGAATGAATTGCCGTGAGCATTGTAATTTCCCTATTGGCAATAGTACCATAGCTCTTTGCTTAAATAGAGCATATCGGTTATGCTAACCATAATAGCGAAAACATTATGCAACCAGATCAAAACAATCCACAAAATCCAATCACGCCGGCTCCTGACCAGCCCGACCCGAATAGAGATGAGGTTCCCGCGCAAAATCCTCCGGCGCAGACTATGCCCTCGGCATCGCCTTATATAGAGCCACCAACTACGCCTGGTGTTACCCCAGTTTACCCCCAGCAAGCCGAACAACCGCTTGAGCAAAACTCAATGCAAAACAACTCAATGCTACCGACAGACGTGCAGCCACTAAGCAATCAACAGCCTATAGATCCGGATCCCGACGCTAACAGCATGAATACCAAAGCAATCAAAATTAAGAGAATACTCTTAGTCGTAGTGCCGTTATTGCTGTTGCTGTCTGCCCTGCTGATATACTTCTTCCCGGTTAGCAGTGGAGCGGCAAGTAAATATGCCAATGCAATTAAGGAACAAAATTTATCTGTTGAAAACGATATTTACGGACAGCTAAATAAAGTTAGCTCTACATCAACCCCTGCCCAAATCGATAGAGTGCAATCCGATTTGGCTTCTCTTAAAAATAGTTACGACAAAACAGTCAGCGAGCGACCTAAACTAACTACCCTGCCCCTGGGTAGCATTAACAGTAACTACAAGCTAGCCAAAGCCACACAAGCTGATATCGCCAAGTATGATGCTGAAAATATCGAACTAATCAATGAAGCAACCAGGGCAGTAAACTATGTGAGTGTGGTTTTCGATAAAGTTAACGACTTTCAAGAGCTAGTAAAAACGTTTCCTACTCCAACGGCGTCGAACCTCGCACTAGTTATTACCAAAGTGGATGAATTGGCAAAGACCGCCAGTGCAACAGCTAATTCGATTGAACAAAAAGACGCACCTGACAGTTTTTCAGATAACAAAAATGCCGTTGTAAAGAGTTTTAATAATCTATCTAGCATCTACAATAAGTTTACTCAAGCAATAAATGCAAAAAACACAACCCAGATAAATGAGGCAATTGCGGCTGAAAGAAAAGAAGTCAACAACCTATTCGATTTATTAGCCGATACAAAAGTAAGCGAAGTTTATAAGAGCCAGGTCCAAACAAATCGCGAACTTGGAGATAAAATTCAATCTAATTTAAATCAACTCTAGAATAAGCCGAACTAGTTATCAGTTAAATACTATATTTAACTACACTTCAGCAACTGAATACGTTTAACTTTGCAGGAAAGTACGCCCTAAGAAGCCAAGCCTACATCTTAATTTCTGTGTCGACTCCTGCCGGAAGGTTTAGATTCATCAGCGAATCTATGGTTTTGCTGGTTGGCTCTGTGATGTCGATAAGGCGCTTGTGTACTCGCATTTCGAACTGCTCACGGGCATCTTTAAAAATGTGTGGGCTTTTTATGACAGTGTATGTTGAGTGCTCTGTTGGCAGCGGAATGGGCCCGGCCACCTTCGCTCCTGTTCGCAGAGCCGTATCGATAATCTGTTTTACAGATTGATCAATCACCTTGTGATCGTACGCCTTTAAGCGAATACGAATACGCTGTTTTTCGATTTCCTTGGGAGCTGCGGTATTGGCTGAAGCCATATAAGTTACGGTTTAGACCTTTATTTATTAATCTTAGTTACAACACCAGCACCCACTGTGCGGCCACCTTCACGAATAGCAAAGCGCAAGCCGTCTTCCATGGCAATTGGCTGTAGTAGTTTGACTTTAAAGGTAATTGTGTCACCAGGCATAACCATCTCGGTACCTTCAGGTAGGGTAACTTCGCCGGTTACATCTGTTGTTCGGAAGTAGAACTGTGGCTTGTAGCCCTTCATGAACGGAGTGTGTCGTCCACCTTCGTCTTTCGTTAGCACGTAAACTTCGGCTTCAAACTCTGTGTGCGGAGTGATCGTGCCTGGTTTGCACAAAACTTGTCCGCGCTCAATGTCGTCACGCTCTATACCACGAAGCAATACACCGACGTTGTCGCCAGCTTGCCCTTGGTCTAGGTTTTTGTTGAACATTTCTACACCTGTTACAACAGTCTTTTTAGTGTCGTGAAGACCAACAATTTCAACTTCTTCGTTGACCTTTACTACGCCTTGCTCTACACGTCCGGTTGCAACTGTTCCTCGGCCTTTAATTGAGAAGACATCCTCTATTGGCATAAGGAATGGCTTTTCAATTTCGCGCTTTGGCTCTGGGAAGAATTCATCCATAGCTTCTATGAGCTTCATAATGGATTCTTCGTTTTCGGCGTCGCCTTCTATAGCCTTAAGAGCAGAACCCTTGATAATAGGTGCGTCTTTGTCGAAGTCGTTCTTTTCTAGCAATTCACGAATTTCTAGCTCTACAAGCTCGGCTAATTCTGGGTCTGCTAAGTCCATTTTGTTGAGGTATACCAAAATTGAAGGTACACCAACTTGTCGAGCCAGCAGAACGTGCTCGCGAGTTTGTGGCATTGGGCCATCAGCAGCAGATACAACTAAAATTG
>CAZBQI010000010.1:0-8445 GCA_964494105.1 uncultured Candidatus Saccharibacteria bacterium
AAAAAAGCTAAATTTAATTTATACACTATAACAGCTAAGGACCCTTGACTTTATGCGAATTATCTATTACCATAAGCAGTATATGCAAACGCTATTTGCGTTTTGCGTTCGCAAAACAAAAACTACCGGTAAAATATTGCTCGTGATAACAGCGCTTTCAAGTCTGCTGTTTACTCCTTATGTGGCTGTTTCCGCCAATTCAAATAGTGATTTACAAAACAAAATCAACGCACTGAACGAAGAAGTAAAGAAAAATCAATCCACTCTAGATAACATAAGCGGTCAGGCAAATACGCTCCAAAACAAAGTGAACAGCCTAAATGCCGAAATAAACTCTTTGCAAGCAAAAATTGATTTGGCTAATTTACAGATTCAGCAGACCAACGACCAAATTACTGTAACCAAAGAAAAGCTGGATAAGCAAAAGAAAATTATGTACGAGAATGCTCGCACTCTCTATAAAGAGGGTGATGTGAGCACAATCGAGATTCTGGCTTCGAGTAGTAATTTTAGCGAATTCGTCAATCGGCAAGAATACTTAACTAAAGTAAAAGAAAACGTCAACGACGCAGCCCGCGAAGTAGTCGCGCTAAAGACCCAGCTCGAGAAGAAAATCGAAGACTTAAAGAATTTCAGTGCAGAGCAAAAAGTTCAGCAAAATCTGATTAGCTATAAGCGCGACGAACAAGCAAATTTGCTCAGTGAAACGCGCGGTCAAGAATCTAGCTACCAGGCGATTGTGAGTGCCAATAAGGCAGCGATAGCTCAGGCCCAGGCAGAACTCAGCAGTCGCATGGTTGGAGGCTCCGGTGGAAATTTTGGTAGCGGCAGTTACCCATATGCCAGTGCTTGTATGAGTCCGTATCTTTCACCCGATTTAATCGGTTTGCATAACTGCGGTGTTGATTCGGGTGGGTATTTTTATCGACAGTGTACGTCGTATGCTTACTGGCGTCGTGGCAATATAGGCCGACCTGTTCCAGGGTTCTGGGGCGATGGTGGTTCATGGGCCTACAGTGCGCGCGCTGCCGGCTACAATGTTAACAATACTCCGGCAGTTGGTGCTATTGGGGTGATAGGTGGCGGATACGGGCATGTATTTATTGTCGAACAGGTAATCGATTCTTCTAGGGTGGTGGCTAGTCAGTACAACTATAGCGGTGCCAATGGCGGGCAGTGGGGAATGTATAGCCAGGTCACTCTCAATACTAGCGGTTTGCAATTTATTCACGACCGCTAGTAGTTTTTAACGCGTCAATTCTGTTAATAAACTACCCAGGTAATCAATATTTGCCAGCACTGTCTACTACAGGGTAAACTTAACCAAGATGATGAAAAAGAAGTTTAGTCTAAGTACGGTTATTACTATCAGCTTGCTGATTGGATTCGTTGGTTTTGGCTTCGGGTTTAATTATCCGAACATCAAAGACCAAATATATTCGCGCACAAATAAACAAACGAATTTGCCTTCAAATTTGGACTACACAGAGGTAGAAAGAGTTTACGATGAGCTACGGAAGAATTTTGCCGGCGAACTAGATGCCGGCAAGCTATTAGAGGGTGCCAAAGAAGGATTGGTCAAGGCCGCTGGCGATCCTTATACCGAGTACCTAGACCAGGAATCAGCGAATGAGTTCACCGATAGTCTTGATGGAACGTTTTCGGGTATCGGTGCTGAAATTGCTATCAAAAACGATCGCTTAGTGGTGGTTTCGCCACTAGTTGGCTCACCGGCCAAAGCTGCTGGCTTATTGCCCGGAGATGTAATTGTAAAAATTAATGACGAATCAACAGACGAAATGGCTATCGATCAAGCGGTTAGCAAAATTCGTGGTCCAGCCGGCAGTGAAGTTCGCATTACCATTATTCGAGGTAACGATGCGCCCAAGGAGTTAAAAATAACGCGCAGTAATATCGAGGTACCTAGCGTAAGATCAGAAATCAAACCTGGAAATATTGGCTATATAGAATTAAGTCGATTTAGCGAGGATTCAACCGCAAAAGTAAAAGAAGCCGCCACCAGCCTTAAAGCGCAAGGGGCAACCAAAATAATATTAGATTTACGAAGTAATCCGGGCGGGTTACTAGATGCGGCCATTAACATTAGCGACGAGTTTCTAGATGCCGGTAAAATAGTCGAAGAAAAAAAGAATGACAAGGTAATTGAAACGGCAGTTGCTCAGCAAGGGGGATTGTTGGTTGGTTTGCCCGCGGTGGTACTTATTAATGAGGGAAGTGCGAGTGCCAGTGAAATAATTGCTGGAGCGTTACAAGACAACAAGGCGGCAACTATTGTTGGTGAAAAGAGTTTTGGCAAGGGTAGCGTTCAGGAACTTATTAAAATCGGTAAAGGTGCAATCCTAAAGGTCACAGTAGCGCTGTGGTACACGCCGGGTGGTAAAAACATTAGCAAAGAGGGAATAACGCCTGATGTAAAGGTTGACTTGAGTCCGGATGACTTTAATAACAACCGCGACCCTCAGCTCGACCGCGCCATGCAAATACTTTCGGCGCAATAAAATACGTTTCCGCCCTGAATACGAGTTGATAAATGCTTGTCTAGACATTGCCAGAAATTGCATTTGTATAGACTATGGCGTAACATATAATCTGTTAAATAAGGGGGTAGGGTGGCTTTAGGCAAGCGGCCAACTAAGTTTATTTTTGTTACCGGCGGCGTTATGAGTGGCTTGGGTAAAGGCATAACGGCGGCTTCGATTGCAAGAATTCTAAAGGCGCGTGGACTAAAGATAAATCTGCAAAAACTAGACCCATACTTAAACACCGATGCCGGTACGCTAAACCCAAGTGAGCACGGCGAAGTGTTTGTCACCAAAGATGGCGCCGAAACCGATCTTGATCTTGGGCATTACGAAAGATTTCTAGACGAAGAACTAAACAATAAAAGTTCGGTTATGAGTGGTCGGATACTGTCAAAGGTAATTTCTGACGAACGCAAAGGCGAATACCTTGGAAAAACAGTTCAAATCATCCCGCACGTTACTAACGCTATGCAAGACGCAATCGAGTCAGCCGCCGAGGGCTTTGATGTTCACATAGTCGAGGTTGGCGGGACAGTAGGCGATTACGAAGGGCTAGCCTTTCTGGAAGCAATACGAGCTATGCGTTATCGAGTAGGTCGCAAAAATGTAATGTACGTGCATTTGGTATTTTTGCCGTATATCTCAGCCAGTCGCGAAGTCAAAACTAAGCCGGCTCAAAACGCAGTTCGAAATTTGCGCTCTCTGGGTATAGATCCAGATGTAATAATTGCACGCTCGGACCACGCTGTCGACGAAAAAACAATTAATAAGCTGTCTATTTACTGTGACGTACCATCCGAAGGAATACTGCCACTACAGACCGTTGATAGTGTTTACCGCGTACCGCTTATTATGGAAGAGTCAGGGCTGGGTCACTATATTTCCGAACGATTAAAAATTAGCAAGAAAAACGCTAACCTTACCAAATGGCGCAAATTAGTAGATACAGCGACAGATAAATCATTACCAGAATTAAAAATCGGTGTAGTAGCGAAATACATGGACAACGAAGATACCTACACAAGTGTGTTTGAGGCAATTAAATCAGCCGCCTGGAATAATGGTCGGCGGCCGAAAATAACCTGGATTGATGCCGAAAAACTAGAGAAACAAAGAGGCCACAAGGCTCTAGATGCAGTTGACGGAATTATTGTGCCCGGTGGGTTTGGGTCTCGAGCCCTCGAAGGCAAAATCAAAGCTGCCCAGTATGCCATAAAGTCCAAGAAACCGTACCTGGGGCTTTGTCTGGGCATGCAAATGGGCGTGATAGCGTTCGCTCGGAACGTGCTAGATAAGTCAGCCAGTTCGCTCGAGCTTGACCCAGATACGGAGTTTCCGGTAATTAGCCTTATGGCTGATCAAAACGATGTTACCGAAAAAGGTGGTACCATGCGACTAGGAAATTATCCCTGCGTGTTCGACCCAAAAAGCAAAGCGCGCGCTCTATATGGTGAAAAGCAAGTACAAGAGCGACATCGACATCGATACGAATTTAACAATGAATTCCGCGATATACTGACAAGTAAAGGTTTACGCCTTTCTGGGTTGTCGCCTGACGGCAAACTAGTTGAAGTTATCGAGATAGACAACCACCCGTTCTTTATTGCAAGCCAGTTTCATCCGGAATTTAAATCGCGCCCAGACCGCCCACACCCATTATTCGATGGGTTTATAAAAGCTGTAATAAGTGGTATAAAGCGTTAAAAATGCACTTCTGTTGTGTGAGTTGGGCATCTGGACCTGTAGATAGCGAATACCTAAGTGCACGATCATCGAGTTGCACTTAACAGTGTTAACGAGGTAAACTTAAGTGAAATACTATGGCAGAAGATTACACTAAAAAACCCAAAATACTCCTAGTTGAAGACGATATTGGTTTGACGACCGTTTATCGGGCTCGTTTAGCGGCCGAAGGCTTCGAGGTATATAACTGTGAAAACGGTGAAGATGCCCTAAGCGAAGCTATAAAGCACAGACCTGACCTTATTTTGCTGGATGTAATGATGCCTAAAATTAGTGGTTTTGACGTGCTCGATATTTTGCGTAACACCCCAGAAACCGTAAATATAAAGGTAGTTATGCTAACCGCCTTAAGCCAGCAAAGCGATGTAGATAAAGCCAAAAAGCTTGGCGCTGACGATTACTTGGTAAAGAGCCAGGTTGTAATTGCAGATGTAATTGACCGCATTAAACACCATCTCGGCACACAGTAGAATACGCAATAGTATTGCATATATAGCAAAAATATGCTAATGTAGTATAGTATGAAAAAACCACGTCGCACCTTAGCATCAGATTCACACGACGACGATAGAATTGTTATAGATTTCGACAATGACCCAGCTTTTTCGGGTTTTGGGGCACCTCCTGAAGTTAGAAAACCAAAATACAACCAACGATTTAGCGGATCCGTGCGAGAAGTGGCAACAAATGTTCCTGGCACCACAGATCGTTTAGTTGTTACTATGCTTGAAGCCCGACTTGGTAAGGATGATAGGGTGCTAGTATCTGGTGATCAGCCACCAAACCCAGCCATGGGCGCTCTAGGAGGTGGTGAAGCGCCGATTGCTACTATAAGCTTCGAACCCAACTCTGCTTCCCGTGCTCAATTTTGGCTTTTTCGTTTAACTGCTGAATCCGACCAGACACTGTTAAAAGCCTTTGGTGATTTAAAAGGTGCAGATCATGCGCTTGGCTTGGCACTTATGGAGCCGAAGGGTGCAGAACAGGCATTATATGTACAGAAAGTAACATTGCTAAATCCGAGTATAAAGTCTGGGATAGTTGGGCGACGCACCAATCTTACCTGGAACGATCCATATGGCCACGAATTTACACAAGGTGGGCATCTTACACAAGACGGATTAGCAGATGTGCAGATGTATGTTTCTGTTATTGACGATGACCTAGCGTTGATGGGGCAAAATGATGCTGTGCAGGCTGTAGTTTCGACTAGAGCCACTCAGGACAATCTTGATGCTCTTGCTGCTCAACAGCAGTAACATTAAATATAGCGAGTTTAGCTAACTTTAACTTCGGTGCGGGGGACGCGAGTGCCAGAGAAGCGAGTAACTTTGGTTTGGCGGAAGCTAACGGTACCTTCGCGGTCGGCATAAATTGTAAAGTCGCGCGATACGCGAGTTCCGGGCCCAGCGACCTTGGTTAGTCCGCGTTGGCGCACAATAATAGCGCCAGCTTTTACTTGCTGACCACCAAATACCTTAACGCCTAAGCGCTGTCCTTCGGAATCTCGATTATTTCTAGTTGAGCCGCCGCCCTTGGTATGTGACATTTATTATTGCCTCGTTAGTACTAATAGTTGTCTGCCCACAACAGATTGTGGTCGCCGATAGATTAGTTTATTCGAATCAATCGACGCAAATGTCGTTAAATTATAGCCTAATGAGCTTATCTGGTCAATCAGAGGTAGATGATTCAGACGATTATCAACATACCAGGTAGGAACAGCGATACAGTGGCGGGTGCCAGACATAAGTTGCTCTGAAAAGTTACAAAAACTCTTATAAAGCAAGGAATCAACCGTTTTCATGGCCTCAGCCAGGTCGCCCTGGTTAGGTTCACGGCTAAAGGTAGGCCCCAGGTAAGTCTCGCTAATAATCGATACGTTTTTTGCCGGAAGCTTTACGGCTCTGCTATCGGCTACTTTTAGCGAAAGAGGGGAAGATACCCCATACTTATCGCTTAACCACGCAAGGTTTTCGCGGGTATATTCAATCATCCTTGATTCAAGATCAGAGCCACTAGCCTGAAGCCCTTGCATTAATGCTTCTTGAAGCACAACGCCAGTACCACAGAAAGGATCGTAGACGGTGGCGTTGTTACTTTCGGGTTGGGCCAATGAAATCATAATTTGAGCCAATTTTGGTGGTAGCATTCCAACGCGCGCATCGCGCATGGGCCGGCCGTGATCGCGCTCTGCATAGGCGTCAACGTCTTGAACTGCCACTGTGCGGGCGATTACGCTATTTTTTTTACCGATTGACACTACTATCTCGTATCCGCTATTGAGAAGCTTGTTATGCATAACGCTGGCCGCACTTAGCACAGAATCTTTATTCGGGGCTATTCGCACCGAATGACCTTGGCTTTTTAGGTGTTTTTTTACTTCCAGTGCGCTGGCTAGAATTTGCCGTGCGCCTACATTGCCATATACGCTAATACCAAGCTGTATTTTACTGTCTTGATTAATGTATTTTCCAACAATTTCTGGCAGTTGCCTTGAGATCTCACGCCAATTTGTCGAAGCTAGCGTTTCTATTACTTCGGCAATCTTCATAGTTCCGCCCAGTCTGGCGATGTCGGGGGTAGTTTCAACATCCAGAAGGGCAGTGTCGGTCGAAAACACGCTTAATGCTTTAGCGCCAACCAGCGATTCTAGTTCTGCCAGTGAAAGTTCGGGGTGGTTGCCCAGTATCGTTAAAAACATAGTGTTAAAGGCTAGTATACATAAAAAACTTGAGTCGTACCGATAAGAGGTGCAGGGGCATACCCGATTAGGCTATACTGTAATATTATGAACTGGCGTCGAATACTGATTATAGGTGCTGTTGTGGCCTTGGCGGCTCTGGCCTATTTTAGCCGTAACGAAGTTGGTACTGCACTTGCGCTAATCAAAGACGCGAATTGGGCGCTATTGGCACTTATACCGCTAATACAGTTAGTCAGTTTCTTGTGTAATGCGCTTTACTACCGATCGTTTTTGTTTAATTTCAAATATCATGTTAGCTTGCCAAGGCTTTACAGGCTGGCGTTTGCGCTGAATTTTGTGAATCAAGTGCTGCCAACCGGCGGTATGGCCGGACTAACTTTTATTTCTTATGCGCTTAAGCAAGAACATGTGCCCTCAGGCAAGGCAACGCTAGCTCAGCTGGGTAGGTACGTGCTTACTTTTATTTCCTACGGCATAGTTTTAGTGGCGGCTTTTCTGATGCTTTATTTTGGTGGTGGAATCGACAAAATCTTGGTTCGTTTAACCGTTATTTTGGTGGTGGCTAGTATTATCGTGGTTGGCGGAATTCTATATGCCATGTATTCAAAAAAAAGATTCAATGCACTTGTTTACATGGTCCAAAGGTCAATCGATTGGGTAGGTGCAAAATTTAAACGCGATGGCAAGCCACTTGTAGGCAAGGCACGAGTAGAATTTGCCCTAAACGAATTTCATGACGGATTTGAAATGGTACTCCGCGAAAGGGAAAGGCTGACTGTGCCATTCTTTTTCGCACTAGCCGGTAATATCATGGAGCTCTGCACGCTGTATATTGTCTTCTTGGCTTTAGGTGTAACAATTAATCCGGGCGCAATGATTATTAGCTATGCGACTGCTAACGCATCCGGCGCGGTGTCGCTTATCCCTGGTGATGTTGGTGTATACGAGGCAACAATGGTTGCTGTACTTACAGCCACCGGTGTCCCGGTGGCCATAGGACTGTCGGCTACAATTCTTTATCGCATTATCAATAAGGCACTGTTCTTGCCGGTTGGGTTCTACTTCTATTCGAAGATTCTTTCGGGAAATCCGGCGGCAAAATCTGCAGTCAAGGTAAGTGGACACGGTGGATAATCAGGTACTTTCGGTCAGCGAATTTAACGCGCTGGTAAATCAAACACTTGAATTTGCTTATCCGCGAGTGACGGTCGAAGGCGAAATTACCGAAGCGCGTCCAACCAAGCACTTTTACTTTTCGCTCAAAGATAACGACGCCACGCTCCGCTGCATAAAGTGGGGGCCACTGCGTGATCCGGTAGAAAATGGTATGAAAGTTCGCGTTACCGGTAGACCTCAACTGCATCCAAAATTTGGCTTTAGTTTTATTGCCGATACCATTGAGCCGGCTGGGCAGGGTAGCATCCAGCGAGCGTTCGAGCTTCTGCGGGCCAA
>CAZBQI010000010.1:8545-36041 GCA_964494105.1 uncultured Candidatus Saccharibacteria bacterium
TTGAGCCGGCTGGGCAGGGTAGCATCCAGCGAGCGTTCGAGCTTCTGCGGGCCAAGTTAGAGGCCGAGGGTTTATTTTCGTCTCAGCGAAAGCGTCTGATACCTCAGTTTCCCAGAAGAATCGGTGTAGTTAGTTCGCTGGAAGCGGCCGGCTACAAAGACTTTCTAAAAATCGTGAATGATCGTTGGCGAGGAGTGGACATTCGGCTGGCTAATGTGCAGGTCCAGGGGGCAAACGCTCCGGCCCAAATTACGCGCGCTATAGACTACTTCAACCAACTATCAATTCCACCCGATGTTCTGGCAATTGTTCGAGGTGGCGGAGCATTAGAAGATCTACAAGCGTTTAATATCGAGGAAGTTGTTCGCGCAATCGTGGCCAGTCGCGTACCTACAATTACCGGGATTGGTCACGAAATAGACACAACTCTCGCAGACATGGTTGCAGATGTTCGAGCCGCCACCCCAACCGATGCCGCTACAATAGTTGTGCCAAGCAAACAACAAATTATGGCCGATATTACACAATTATCACAGAACTTAATATCAATCATAACGGCAAAGCAGAATACTCAAAGCCAGGCAATTCAAAATTCAATGAATTTGCTAGAGCATTTTATCTACATTCCCAGAGCGCGTTTAACAAAACTCGAACAAAACATAACGAGCTGGCTAAGTAGTTTTAGTGTCGGAATCCTGGGCGAAAAACAAAAACTGAAAAGCAGTACCATAGCAATAACAAATAGTCTATCTTTACAGATACAAAAAAGTAAGTGGGAAGTAGAAAGTAGTATCAGAACAATGCGTAATTTAGATCCGAAAGCGGTTTTAGGGCGAGGCTACGCAATTGCGCGGAGTAATGGCAAAGTCATAAAAAGCACAGCGCAAGTCAAGGTCGGAGACGTCGTGGATGTTGACCTTTCTGAAGGAAGTATTACAACTGGTGTAACAAAAGTAGTATAGTCATAAACTTGACAAATAAGCACACAAGTGCTACATTTAGTGTTGTAAGAAGAAATAGGAAAAACAAAAATGCCAGAAACAGTAGCAACAACAGAAGCAGGACAGTTTAGTGTAGAAGGGTCACCTGTGGCTAGTACGGGTGCACTAGAAACGACAACAGTAAATACGGCGAATACTGCTCCGGGCACTCCAGATGTGACTGTTATTAAACCGAGTGAGTTTTTGCCGCAAATTCCAAATCAAGCAGAATTAAGTCAGCCAGAATTGAGCTATTCAAATACTACAAGTGCTGAGCCATCTCGAATAAGAAAAGCTGTAACTACTACTGGCAAGAACGCACTGGCTGCGGCCAAATGGACGGGCCTTCGAGCGAAAGAAGCTGTTGTTTGGACAGGCGAAACACTTAAAAGAGCTAGGGAGGTTATGAACACGCCTACCGCTAAAGCCGCGCTTAATGACTTGATTGACCTTGGATTAGAAGTGCTGACCGAGCCATATATAGATAGGTCTGGAAGGGTTGACACTGAAAGATTTGCAGAAGATTTAGCTGATGATTTTGAAAAATCTCCTACTAGGACTGTGCTAAAGGCGGCTAGACAGGTGGCACCGGCTGTTGCTAGATACGCAGGTGAAAACGGGCGCGGGGTAGTTGCCGGCGTAAGAAGCGATTTGAGACGAGGCAACGGTTAGGTTTGCCAACCTGCATGATACAATAACTACCAATATCACTAATAGTTGAGCGATTAAAATGGCCAGTAAAGATTCAGACTCGATTGATTTTGGCAGAGAACTCAAAGAGCTTGAGCAGATTGTTGATCAGCTCGAAAAAAGCGATGGTGATCTTGATACTTCTTTAGATAAGTTTGAGCGCGGTATGGAACTGGCGAATCGACTTAAAAATTACCTGGATAATGTTGAGAACCGAGTAGAAGTAATAAAAAAGAAGTTCGATGTTACTGTTTCGTCTGAGGACGATGCGGAGAATTAGTTGCTAGAAAGCCGTTAGGCAAATGGGTATTGCCGTTTTTAGTTTATTCTTGGTAACTGCGCTTTTTGCGGTAGGTGCGGTTTTTGGTGCACCGTACTTGCCCACGCTTAAAAAAGAAGGTGAAGTTGCCTTGGATTTGCTTAATTTGAAAAAAGGTCAAACAATATTGGATCTAGGATCTGGTGATGGCAGTTTTCTGTTACAGGCGGCCAAGCGAGATATAAGTGGGATCGGCTGGGAAATCAACCCGCTACTTGTAGTGTTTTCAAAACTTCGACTATGGCGATATCGCAAAACTGTGCATATTCATTGGCGTAATATTTGGCAGTCAAAACTACCTAAAACTAATGCAATCTACATTTTCGGCATCAGCAGGTATATGAGTAAGTTTGCGATAAAGCTAAAAAGCGAAATTGCTACCCCGACAAAAGTGGTGTGTTTTACATTTAAAATACCCGGCAAAAACCCGGTGCAGTCAAAAAGGGGAGTGTATTTGTACGAATACAAGTAAGTCAGCATTGACAAAACATAACAATTATGCTAATAATAAGATAACAATTTAAAACCGACAGGAAAATAAAATGCCAGAAAATATGCCCCATGAGTTAAGACAAGAGCACTTACTGCGTAGGTTAAACGCGGCGAAGGATCTGGCAGATGCAATTAAATTGGATAAGGTCGGTGATGCCGAAGGGGCTGGTATAGCCAGGGCATCATCTGATTTACACGATGCATTAGCCGTAAAACAATTAGAAAAATTTCAGCAAGGAGGCGTAGTTGTGCGCAATACTGAAACAGGCAGCTACGAGGTACACCATGGGAGGCCTCAGGGGGCTTATGATCCTGATCGATTAGGCTTAGGCAATTCTACTCTAGATCGGCCTGATTCAGTCCCTACATCAGAGCAACATGCCCCGCTCACAGAATAAATTGAAAGCATAAGCGTAGGTAGGGTAGTATATCTATATGGAACCGAATAAATATTCCCCAGCGAGTAGCTCAGGGTCTCAAAACACCGAGCAATACCCAAACCAGCCGGTAGTATCGCCAAACCCGGAGCCTTCTAGCCCGCACGAAAAGCGCAACTTAAACATTCCGCTAATAATGGCAGTGGTGCTCTTAGTGCTATCTATCGTGCTGGGTGCTTTGGCAATCGTCTACATTGGCAAGTTCAACAAGGCTCAAACCAACGTAAACCAGCAAAAGAACGAAGCAGCCGTGCAAGCCAAGGCCGAACAAAAGAAAATTGACCAAGCCGAATTCGCTGAAGAGTCAAAGAAACCTTATCGAACGTATCAGGCACCGGTTGTGCTGGGGGCTATTAAAGTAGAATTCCCGAAAGACTGGAATGTCTATGCCATAGAAGACGAAGGCTCACCAAAGCAGTTGGATGTATATATGTATCCCGGGATTGTGCGCGCACCGCAAAGCACTAATGAGCCATACTCTTTCCGCATATTACTTCAGAAAGCGCTTTATACGGAGACGCTGGCGAAATACCAGAAAGATGTTGAAAAAGGCAAGTTGACAGCTAAAAACGTTACAGTGTCGGGCATCACCGGTACTCGACTAGAGGGTGAAATCGAAAAAGACCGTACCGGCGTACTGATATTATTGCCAATTCGCGATAAAACGCTATTCCTATGGACGGATTCGCTCAATTATTTGAATGATTACAATGGGATTATCGAGCGAATAAGCGTCTCGCCGTAGGGCCAATACGCTACGCAAGCAAGTAGCTAACGCTAAATAAGCATAAGCATTATTATCTATAATGACTGACTGCTACAATAGCGTAGTAATAAAAACATGGGTGCACGGGAGCGTAATTGTCAAAAACAGGCAACGTACAAATACAAACACACGGCTTAAGCCAATTAGACATGGTGGCAACTGCTGCGCATGAACTAAAAACACCCCTAAGCCTAATTGCCGGGCTGTCTTCTATGTTGAGGAAAGGTGATTTTGGGGCAGTAGATGAAACCCAGGCGCGCTATTTAGAGAAGATTGAATATAGCAGTGACCGACTTTTGCGTTTGGCCGAGGGTCTAATAGTAATGAATCGATACACCAGCGATTCCACTACCATGCAGTTTGAAGCTGTCGAAGTAAGTGAAATTATTCGGCGAGTTATTTCTGAGCTTGAGCCATTAGCAACCCAACATAATAAAGAAGTAGTTTTAAAAAGTAAGCGCGTTTTGCCGGTAATTTTGGCTAATCATCAGAGCGTATATCAAATATTCTTTAACCTGATTGATAACGCTCTAAAATTTTCACCACCGGGCTCAAGTGTAAGTGTTACAGCACGGGTAACCGGCGAGCATCTGTATGTTCAGGTACGAGATCGAGGTGTTGGCATTAGTTCTAAGGAGTTAGCACAACTATTTAGGCGCTATGGAAATAATCCTCAGCCATCTAATACTATGCCGGGCAGTAGTGGCTTGGGGTTATACATTGTCAAAAATCTGGTAGAACTTCACAGAGGGAGTGTAACAGCGCAACCGCTGGTGCGTGGGACGTGCTTCAAGGTAGAATTACCCACTATTCAGCAACTTTCACTATTTGATCCTGAGTTTTAGCCAATGAAGGTACTCTTGGTAGAGGACGATTACGATTTAATTGATATGTACGATACTGCCTTGAGTGCCGCTGGTTATAGTGTTGCGACAGTCGGCAACGCTCAAGAGGCGCTGGATTATCTAGAGAATAAAAAAGTGGATGTGGTAGTGCTTGATTTGCTTTTGCCCGGGCATAATGGGCTAAACGTACTACATGAGCTTCGCACCTACGAAGATTGGCGGAAGTTGCCCGTGATTATTCTTAGTAATTTAAACTGCGAGGACGTTGGTATATCAGCGGAACATCTACGCGAACTGGGTGTTGCTAAGTACTTAATAAAATCTCAGACCAAGCCGCACGTTTTAGTTCAAGCTATCGCAAAAATATGTGAGCCCAAGCGTGTCAACCTATAAAACCCACGGCATAATCTTGCGTCGAACGGAATTTAGCGAAGCCGATCGTATATTAACCATCCTGACGCCGGAGCACGGCAAAATTAGCGCAATCGCCAAAGGCGTGCGCAAGCAGGGTAGCAAGCTTGGGAGCCACCTAGAGATTTTTAACGAAATCGATCTTATGTTGGCTGAGGGCAAGAACTTAGATGTTGTTACATCTGCGCGCAGCGTCAAGCGGTTTGAGAACATCGTGTCCAATTACGAAACTATGCGCATAGGGTTCTTGGTGTGTGAAATGGTAAACAAACTGACCGATAATCAGGTGGCAACAAAGGTTTACGATCTTGTCCTAAGTACTTTTCGTACCCTTAACGAATATGCCGAAACAAATGTAACCGAGCTGTATTTTAAACTACATTTGCTGGATATTCTTGGCTATCGGCCCGACCTAAACAAATGCATGGAATCGCACGACGAAATAAAAGCCGGCATGTACTATTTTTTCAGTAGCGAAAAAGGCGGGTTTGTGCACGAGCAACATGGTAACGGGCATGAACCAAACATTACTACCAACCATATTAAGCTTTGGCGGTTAGTTTATGACTATCCACTGACTAAGTTGGAAAAAATAAAAGGGGCTGGTGATGCTGCGCAAGAGACAATGCCAATATTAGACGACTTCTATAGCTATTTATTTGGAAAACGCTTCAAATCTGCCGAAATATAGTTGATAATATAGCAAAAATATGCTAATGTAGTATTATCAACTATTAACAACAAACAGAAACAAATATGAGCGATACACCAGAATTAACACAAGCAGTAGTAGATCGAAGATTTCAGGAGATTATGTGGACTGAAATTGTTGATCCATTAGATCAAGTTGACTCGAACCAGTTTCAATCCGACCGTAGCTTGGCGGAGCTCGAGACACTAAGCTATCAGCTGAGTAGTAGCATGCAGGGTTACATTGCCGAATATATGACACATGGCCTAACAGGTGATGCCATGACGGATGTTATGTCGGTGAGTGAAGGACTAGATGGCGAAGTAGCAGAAGATAGATTTGAGGATCTCCTTGGACAAATAGAAGAAGAAACTGGCCAGGAGATGGCGAAAGGCTTTTCACAAAAAACTATTGCCAAAAACCTGGTTACGGCAGCCTATATTGACGGATTAGATACTATCGATAACAAAGCTGATGCCTTGCAGGCGCTATTGCGAGAATTTGATGAATTAGAGCTCAAAGTAAACGAGTCTGATCGCAAGTACATTCACGAACATTTCGAAAAACTAGCTGCACGAGCAAGTTTTAATAGATTTACATATTATGAACGAAGTGGTGGTTTGGCAGGCAGTCCAATATTCTTCGACGATAAAGAGTAGGTAAAACCGCAATATCGCATTATACTTAGCGCATGGCAGAGCCGTTTACAGAGCGAGCCGAGGTACTGACACCGAACGATGTTGTGAGTCTTGGGCACAGCTATTTACTAGCCCAGGAACATCTTCGAGCGCAACTGGATGGCCCGGCCGAGCCACTTAATCTGAAGTTATTTACGCTTAAAACCGCTGTTGGTGATGTTGTTGTAAATGAAGGTAGGTTTATTGGCGATGCATCGATTTCCGGTTTTCAAAGATTTGACCCTATGAAATCGGAGTGGGCGGTGCTAGCCATGCAGGGTGTAGATGAAATGCCATACCACCGTGGATTATTGGTAGTAGATATCTATCGATTAGCCGGTTACAATCAAACAGTAATTTTTGGCGGTGAAACTTTTGAGGACAGGGCTGTCTCTTACCGTTCGGCAAAGCTAGAGCCCGAAATGCTATTGCCAGGCGATCCGCTTGTAGATGCCGTTGCCCAGGCTATAGATTTACGACAAGAATTCTCTTCGCTTGTATCATAATCTGCTAAACTTATGCTGATGAGCGAAACAGGTCCTGTTGAAATTCCTGAAGGCGTTGACGCTGTTGTTCCAATGGCGTCTGACCCCTCTACTGGACAGCCGTTAGTTGGTGACACTGAAACGACAATGGGGGAGGATCCTCCAGCTGCTGATGAAATAATGCTTCCAAAAGAAGTAGTGCCGATATTTCCACCAAGCTGGGATGACGACCACGGATTGTATCCTAAGCGATGGCCTTAAAATCCGCGTGATATAATTGTATTATGAATGGAAATGATAAACTACAAGCGCTTTTAGAAGAGTTTCGTAGCCAATATCAGGCAATTCAAGAAAGCCTAGATGGACTTAGCGATGTGCCAGAGCAGCTTGAAGAAGTAAAAGAGCGATTAGATAGGATTGAACAGGAAGTAACTGGTATAAAGACAGTTGTTACTGAACACAGCAAAGATATAACTGAGTTAAAAAACTAAATCAACCCTAGGATTTTCTTAAATATGCTGTGTAACCTATACTTAGACGAATGAGTAACAGTGGCCCAACATTAGAACAACTTACAAGCTTGGCTAAACGGCGCGGGTTTATTTTTCAAGGTTCCGAAATTTACGGCGGCCTTGCTGGCACCTGGGATTACGGTCCGCTGGGAGTACAACTAAAACGCAACATTCAAAACCTCTGGTGGAAGATGTTCGTCGAAGACCGCGACGATATGTACGGTTTAGATTCTGCGATACTAATGAACAGTAAAGTTTGGCATGCTAGTGGCCACACAGGTGCTGGCTTTGCTGATCCGCTGTTAGAAGATACCAAAAACGGCAAACGTTACCGAGCCGATCACTTACTAGAAGATAACGGTGTAAAAAACGCCGAGGCCATGAGTTTTGCCGAAATGGACAAGGTAATTAAAGATAAAAGCATTAAAAGCCCCGATGGCAACGCCCTTAGTGAAGTTCGTGTTTTCAACATGATGTTCGAAACCAACGTAGGTCCAACTACCGACGACAGCTCCAAAACGTACTTAAGACCAGAGAATGCCCAGGGAATGTTTGTAAACTTTAAAAACATTGTAGATAGCGTACAACCCAACTTGCCGTTTGGTATTGCGCAAGAGGGGCGAGTGTTCCGTAACGAAATTAGCCCGCGTGAGTTTGTTTTCCGCGTACGCGAATTCGACCTTATGGAGCTGGAATATTTTATTGAGGAAAAGGACTGGGAGAAACAATTCGATAATTGGCACAAGCTATTTTACAAATGGACAGATGCCATTGGGCTAGATAAAGCCAAAATCCACGAGCTAGAAGTACCAAAAGAAGATAGGGCACACTACAGCAAGCGCACCATAGACTTTGAATATAAGTTCAGCTTTGGTACCAAGGAAATTGGTGCCGTAGCCTACAGAACAGATTTTGATTTAAAGAATCACCAAAAGCAGAGCGGAACAAATATGGAATACCGGCCCAAAGATCCGTCGGTGGCCGGAGGTAAGCCATTCATTCCGCATGTAATCGAGCCAACCTTCGGTGTCGATAGAAACTTGCTAGCAGTTTTAAGCGAGAGCTACCGGGAGAAGGACGGCCGCACTTGGCTAGCCCTGCCTGAGGCAATCGCACCGATCAAATATGCCGTTGCACCATTGGCACGTAACAAGCCCGAGCTGGTCAAAAAAGCTCGCGAAATTTATACGGCACTGCAAAAAAAGCACGGCCTGGTAGAATGGCACGCCGGCGGTAACATAGGTAAGTTCTACGCCCGTAGCGACGAAATCGGCACGCCACACTGCATAACTGTCGATTTTGAAACTTTGGAAAATGACACTATCACAGTTCGAGACCGCGACACAACAAAGCAAGATAGAGTGAAACTAGACGAACTTCTAGAGGTATAGTAGATATGGAAGCCTGGGAAGATCCTGTTACAAAAGTGCAATTTTACTTTTCACATTCGGATGCAAAATTTACTACTGGTGTAATGGTTATTCCGGCAGGAGCAGCTCTGCCAAAGCATAATCGACCCAGCGCAGTGGAGAACCTTGTGCAGGTCGCAGGTAGGTGCGAGATGACTGTGTTTGATGATAGCGAGAATAAAACCATATATGAACTCAAACCCGGGTCTTATTTGTCTATGGAGAAAGGACAGTTCCACATCCATGCTAATCCTTATGGCGAACCATCATATACGCTTTTTAAAGCTGTGGGAGACATAACCGATATAGTTGCTACACTAAAAAAGAATTTTAACTCTGTTCGACTAGAAACATTGTAGTGCAACTTAATGTCCTTGGTTTTTACGGGTGAAGTTTTGAATTTAGTTTGTCATATCCAATCTAAAAAAGTCATTAATGGTATGCCCGTAAAACTTGTGGCGATTGATGGTCATGGTGGCGCAGGTAAAACGACTCTTTCTAAAAAACTAGCTAAGGAGTTGCAAGCAGAAGTGTTACACACAGACGATTTTGCCTCTTGGGAGAATCCAATGAACTGGTGGCCGCAGATGTTAAAAAACGTGCTGGAACCTATAAAGAACGGCGCAAAAACAATTAGTTATAAACGCTCGGACTGGGAACATAAAAATCCTCAGCCAGTAGAGAATCAACCAGTAACGCCGATAATGATACTTGAGGGTGTTAGCTCTGTTCGCAAGGAGTTTCGCCCATATCTATCATATTCTATATGGGTAGAGACGCCACGCGAGCTTTGCCTTGAGCGCGGTGTCGCGCGCGACGGCGAGAACAAGCGTTTACAATGGATAGAATGGCTTAAAAACGAAGATGAATGGATAGAGCGCGACCAGCCATTGGAATTTGTTGATTTGGTAGTAATGGGTAATGATTAAATAAATGCGCGAATTACAAACCAGCCATTTTGATTTATCTGGCGAATTTGGCGTGCCAACACCAGATGATTATGAACGTCATGAGTATTTTTTGCATCATACCAAAGCTCGCATTCTAGAAAAAGTAGTGCCGAACCGACGACTAGATGCAGTCCGCTACCGTGAACAGCCTGCACGTTTGTATTTTGACCCGACCGAACGCAGCCTGGCGGTTGTAATTGGCAATGAGAGCGTGGGTTTGGTGCCAATTACGGTGCACGTAAATCTGCACCCGCAAACACACGACATTATGCTCAGCGCTGTTCCGCTAGAGGGAATGCCACCGAGTTGGCGCGAAAGTTTTTTACTGCAAGACATTATGACAAATGTATACGATTCTGCCGTGATGGTAGCAATGTATCAAACCGCTCGGTCTAATTAATAAAAATGTATAATATTGCCAAAGGAGAATAACTAATGAAGGTACAACTTAGCGAGCTCAAAGAAACAGTAAACAAGGGCGTAGAAAAACTAGGATATTCTGGTGAAGACGCGCAAATTATTGCTGATGTACTTATGTATGCACAGACGCGTGGCAACAATCAGGGGATAACTAAGATAGCTACAGGTGGCGTGCCTAAGGCAAGCGAGGTTGAAGAGTACAGGGTGGTTAAGCAAAATAAATCTGGGGCATTGGTTTCTGGAGGTCACTCGATGGTCGCAAGTAAAAAGGCTGTAGATTTGGCTGTTGAGCTGGCCGGGGAGCACGGGGTTGGAATTGTTGGCTCGAACCACACGTTTACATCATCTGGCGCAATTGGCTACTTTGCGCGGGCTATCGCCGAGCAAGGCTGCATTGGTTTTGTATGCGTAGGCAATGGTTCATTTACATTTGTAGCACCAGAAGGCAGTTCGGAGCCAAAGCTTGGCACAAACCCACTAAGCTATGCATTTCCAACCAAAAACGGCTCGGTAGTGTTCGATACCACAACAGCAGCAATAGCATTCTTCGGCGTAGTTGAGGCAAAACTAAAAGGCGACCCGCTTCCCGAGGGTATTGCTTTTGACAGTGAAGGCAAGCCAACAACAGACGCCGCCAAAGCACTAGATGGTTCAGTTTCTGCTTTTGCGCAGAACAAAGGCTACGGCTTGTCGCTATTGGTGCAATTACTTGGTGGCCCATTTGTTGGAGCATCCTACGCAGGCACCGACGGCAAAGAGGGTTCGGGTAATTTTGTGCTAGCCATAGACCCCGGGTTGCTGGTAGATAAAGATCAATTTCTAGAACACTCCACAAAGCTTGTGCAAGAAGTGAAAGCAGCGAAGCCTTTAGAGGGTACTGAGGAAGTGCTGGTGCCAGGCGAGCGAGGAGATCGAATTGCCAAAGTAGCCGAAGAGTCCAGCGAAATTGAAATTGCTGATGCTGTATGGCAGGAGCTCGTTAACTTCATAAATAGTTAAATCCTTCTACAAAGCCAAAAATGAGCTAGTAGGGATAAATAATATTCGATCGCATAAAATATTTCTAAACGTGGTCGCGAGTTAATACCGAAATTTCCGCCCGGAGTATAATAGAGGCAAGGAGGAAACTTATTATGAGTAAGAATTTTACTAAAGAAGATGCCAAGCGAATTGGTGATGCCGTTGGAGTAGATTGGTCAGAAATTCCAGTAGAGGAGTTTTTGATGGGACTTGGAGTTGAGCTAGAGCACGGAACAAAGCTGGGTGATAAAACCAACGTCACTAATGATGACGAGCTAACGACCGGTCGGATTGCCCACGCGCATTTACTAGAGTTTCCAGACTACTACACCAGGCACGAAGCGATGGAAGTGGAGGCTGAAAAGTTTTGGGAAGGCCGTTCTCGTAAAATAGCTGACCAATAGAGGCAGAATTTTACTACGCAGAATATGATCAAGGAAATACTATATTTCGTTGCCTAAAATAACAAATAAATGTACTTTATTAGCATAAGCTTTATAAAGGTGCAAAATGAAAATTAGAAAAGAAGAGGGTATTGCGCACATAGCGTTAATTTTATGTGCTGTCGCGTTACTGGCGGTTGTTGGCTTTATTGTTTTTCAGGCGGTCGGTAAGAGAGGCGAAAACAAACACAATGCCGGTGACGAAAAGGGATCTAGCAGAAATGCAACTTGGGAATGGAACGGACAAAAATGGCAAGCAAATGGCAAATCTCCAGCTTGTCCCGACCCTTTAGTGGTGCAATCTCCAGTAGAGGTGAGTAGTGCAGACGCGATTTTGTATCCCGGGCAGACACGCGGAGGTAACTATAAAAGCCATGGCGGTTTTCGCTTTGAGCAGGCGGACAACAAAGTAACTGTGGTCGCTCCGTTAGATGCGCAACTGGTTGAAGGTAGTCGATATGTCGAACAGGGCGAGACTCAGGTATACTTTATCTTCATAAATCCATGTGGCGTTATGTACCGGCTTGATCACTTGCTTACGCTAGAGCCAAAATTCCAGGCAGTGGCCGATCAGCTACCGCCCGCGAAACCAGATAATTCGCGAACTGCAAAACTCACCACCCCTGTATCTGTTATAAAAGGTGAAAAAATAGCTACCGAAGTTGGATTCAAAAATAACAATAACGTGTCGGTAGATTTCGGGCTATACGATCTTCGCCAGAAGAATGGCTTTACTCTTAGTGGCGGGCAAGACTTTTTGCAGTTCAATGCATACGGCCTGTGCTGGTTCAACAATCTTTCGAGCGCCGACGCTCAAATTGTAAAGAATTTGCCAGCCGGGGACGGTGCCAGTGGTAAAACATCCGACTATTGCCAGTAGCATGGCCAGGGCATACATCGTACAATAGTTGTCATGTCACAAATTGAGCAACTGCGATTCCTGAAAAATTCGCAGGTAGAAGAATTAGCCAAAAAGTTTGGTACACCTGTAACGGTTTTCAGCGAAAAGGTATTGAAAGAACAAGCGCAAACCGCGTTAAAATTTCCATCTCCATTTGGCACAACGCGTGTCTCGTACGCCATGAAGGCAAATTCTAACCCAGAAGTTATTCGGATTCTGTATGCAGAGGGGATAGGAATTGATGCAAGCTCCGGCTTTGAAGCGCAGAGAGCTATTAAATACGGGGTTACGCCCTCAGAGATTACTCTCACCAGTCAGGAATTACCAGAAAATTTAAAAGAGACTGTTGAGCAAGGTGTTCAATACAATGCGTGTTCATTACATCAGCTGGAATCCTACGGAAAGTTGTTTCGTGGGACTGACATTAGTATTAGAGTAAACACCGGCCTAGGCGAAGGTTTTAATAATCGTCTTAACACTGGTGGTCCGTCTGCTAGCTTTGGTATTTGGCACGAGCATATCGATCAAGTAAAAGAAATATGTAGTAAATATGACCTTCGGGTGACGCGTCTGCTGAATCACATAGGCACCGGTGGCGATGCCAAGCTGTGGCAAAAGGTCGCCGTTATGGGGCTTGATGTTATACGGCGGTTACCGACCGTACAGACTTTTAATATCGGCGGGGGATTTAGTGTTGCCTACATGCAAAATGACACTGGTGCCGACTTAGATGAAATTGGCAAATATGTTGGTAATGAGTTGGTTAAATTTGCCGATGATACCAAGCGCAAAATTAATTTAGAAATTGAACCCGGGCGTTTTTTAGTGGCGCGTGCCGGCTCATTGATCAGCAAGATACAAGACATTGTCGACACTGGGGAAGAAGGTTACGCTTTTCTAAAACTGAATAGTGGCATGACGGAGATTATTCGCCCGGCAATGTATGGATCGCGTCACCCGATTATTGTTGTTGGCACTGCTAAAGACGATTATAAAAAATACGTGGTGGTAGGCCACTGCTGTGAGACGAGTGACACGTTAACAACTGTGTACCGCGACCCAGAAGCGATTGAGCCAAGACTATTAAAGCAAGCAAGTATTGGCGATCTGGCTGTGATAGAGATGGTAGGGGCATACTGCAATTACTTTTCTAACCGGAATTACAACTCGTTCCCGCGTTCGCCTGAGGTCATGCTATCTGAAAAGGGTGAATACAAATTAGTTACGCGCCGTGAGACTTTTGGTGAGATGCTGAGTCTCGAAACGAGTCTGTAAAAAACTGGAATAATAGTGGGCGATTGTTTATAGTAGGTGATATGAAAGATGCTTATGTTATTAAGGCGCTAGGTTTAATACTGACAATCACGATTGTGATTGCAACTATTTTTGTCAGTTCCTATATGTCCTTAAAGCAAGGGTCATTCGACCCGCAGATCCAGTTGAGTCAAGATATTGCTGCGCAGTTGAATAAAAACGAAAACCCACAAAATTTGCCGAACGCCAATCCAGATAAAAGCTTAGGTTTGTTTGTCCAAATTTATAACAAATCATATCAGCAAACTGATGCTTCGGGAGTCATTATAGAAGAAGAAAGTATAAAGCCTCCGGTAGGAGTATTTAAATACACCCAAGAAAAAGGCTTGTATGCTTTTACCTGGAAAGCGGCAAATGATATTCGCTATTCGGCGGTTGTCGAGCCGTACGAAACTGGTTATGTACTATCAGCTCGCTCACTAGCTATTGTTGAACAGCGCGAGAAACAACTATTTGTTGTCAGTATTGTCGGTTGGATTTTGGCTACTGCTACTGCCCTGGGTACATTGGCTGGCCTAGAAGCGTATAAAACCAGCGCCAATAAGCGCTCACCTCATACACAAAACTGATTGTTCAAGAATTATTGCTATAATTGAGAGCAATGATTAATAATCCACGTATAGTTACTATTGGCGGCGGTACCGGTAGTTTCACTCTTTTATCAGGATTAAAAAAATATACTAAAGATATTGTTGCCATAGTAACAATGGCCGATGATGGTGGTTCAACTGGAATATTACGGGACGAACTTGGCGTTTTGCCTCCTGGTGACGTGCGACAGTGTCTAGCTGCTTTATCCGAGCCTGGTAGCGGACTCAGAGATCTTCTAAGTTACCGGTTTCCAAATAGCAGTCTAAAGGGGCATTCTTTTGGAAATCTATTACTGACAGCCCTAGAGAAGCAAACTGGCAGCTTTTCATCAGCAGTTACCGTAGCTAGCAAAGTTCTGAATATTACAGGCAAAGTCGTACCCGTGACGCTCACCAATACGCATCTGAGTCTGACAACCGAAGATGGCATTTCCATATCGGGTGAGAATCAGATTAATAATCTTAAGTTTAGTCTACGCAGTCGCCCGAATTTGGAGCTAAAGCCTAAAGCCATGCTCAACCCCGAGGCTATAGAGGCAATTATGAATGCGGATGCAGTGGTTGTTGCGCCGGGCAATCTATATGCGTCCTTAGCGCCATCGTTGCTAGCAACCAAAATGGACAAGGTTTTAACTTCGACTAAGGCTAAGAAAATTTACATCGCGAATCTAGTTACAAAGCCTGGGCAGACCGATGGCTTTAGGGTAAATGATTTTGCCTCGGAAATTGAACGATTTATGGGGGCAAAACTCGATTACGTAGTTTACCAAAATGTAACACCACCGAAGAATCTACTTACTAAGTACGCGAAAGAAGGTGAGCATTGGGTTACATTTTCCAGCGATGAGTTAGAGCAGGTTCATTACCAAGCGATTGGAGCCGACATTATTGCTAATACCCCGCATAAAAAAGACCCAAATGATACGATGCTTGAACGCACATTATTACGCCACGATAGCGACAAAGTGGCAAAAATAATCATAAAATTGGCAAGTAAATGACAAAATTAATTATCTCTGATTTTGACCGAACTCTATTTAACGTTAATGATTTCTTTATTGATTTTTGTGAATTAATTTTGCACGACGAGGGTATAAAAAATGCTGAATTACGTGCAGTTATAGAGGAGCATATACGTTCGGGCGACCATTCTGCGTGGAATAGCTTCATGACTCGCTATCATGTTGATCTAAGTAGCGTTATTAGCACGATTAGCCATACCTTGAGAGAAAAGTCATATTTGTATTCGGATGTTAATGATTTCTTGCTGCGCTTTAAGGATGAAAAAGTGATGATCATGACTACCGGCCAGCAAGAATTCCAAGAAGTAAAATTGCAGTTAGTAGGTGAGTTTGCCAAGCTACAAAAGCATGTAATACCCGGCAATAAGAGTGAGTACATTGCTGCAAATATGCACATAAATAATGGCTTAATAACCTTACCGGAAATTACTGGCGCTCTTAAGTTTTCTGAGCTATATTTGATTGATGACAAATATCAAATGCTTGAGTCGCTGGTAGGCATGAAGCAGACCAAGCTATTTCATATAGTTCGTCCAGACGCGAAGTTTCCGGAGCGCACAAACGTCGCAGCTATTAAGTCTATTACCAGTCTGGATGAAGTAAGTTGAAGATAACAAAAGCAATCATTCCGGTAGCGGGTTTTGGTACAAGGTTTCTGCCCATTACAAAAACCATAAACAAAAGCATGCTACCGGTATTAAATCGGCCAGTGGTTGATTATGTAGTTGACGATTGCATAAGGGGTGGCATAACAGATATTTACTTTGTGGTGCTACCGGGGGAGACTCAGTTACGTAATTACTACACCAGAAACGAGACTCTTGAAAAGTACCTTGTGGCGCGAAACGCCAAAGACAAGCTTAAGCTGATCCAAGACATTCATCAAAAAGCAAAGTTTCATTTTATTGAACAACCTCAAGATGGGCGCTATGGAACAGCCATTCCGCCGTTACTGGTGCAGGAATATATTGAAAAGAATGAACACTTTTTGGTGTTGATGGGTGATGATTTTATATGGCGCAAAGATGGCGGAAGTGAAATCGGCGACATGATTGATGCCTGCCAAAAGGCCAACACTAATTCAATGATGGCAGCCGGCAGTGTTGCGAAAGATCATGTTAGTCGCTATGGCGTCTTAGCTTACAGCCAAAATAACGAACATATGGTATTTAGAGAAATAATTGAGAAACCAAGCATTCAGTCGGCACCTTCAAATTTGATAAACATATCGAAGTACCTATTTGATTACGATATATTTAGTTACTTGCGTCGAGTGAAGCCTACTAACGAAGCCGGGGAATACTATATTGTTGATGCTATTAATGAATACGTTGCGAATAAACATAGCATTGGGATTCACAAAATTAAAGGTGAATATCTAGATGCCGGCACTGTTGAAGGGCTATTGCACGCTAATGACGTAGTAGCGCTTGATACCAATGTATCCAGAAGAGATATATCAAAATAGACAGCTGACGAATTTACCCTAAATAGCACTATATATAGTGTCGAAGCGCCAACTAGCGACACCATTATAAGACTATTTGTCAAGTTATCCACAGTGTTCGGTAAAAATTCGGTTGTTAAAGTGGGTAGTATATAAGTATAGTAACGTGCAGTGGGTAGCAGTGGGTAATACCACAGCCCAAGGACCACTTTAAAAAATCAAAAAAAACTATGACAGATCTCGACTACTTTGAACGAACACTCGATGATAAGAATCGGCTGACTATACCAGCCGAGCTTCGAGCTGAATTTAAAGGGGGAGAGGTCGTAATTACTCGCGGTTTCAAAAAGTATCTGCACTTGTACGCAAAAAACGTATGGCAGGCAAGTATGGAACCGGCGCTTAAAGGCGACATCTTAGACGAGCGTACAGCCGATCTAAACGTGCAATTCCGCACTGGCAAAAGTACAACTCGAATGGATGCGAAGCAGGGTCGCATAACACTAGAAGACCATTTGCTTAAATATGCCGGTATCAAGCGCGAAATAGTAGCAGTTAGAGCCGGTGCGTATTGGCGACTAAGTGCTCACAGTGAGTAAGCTGTACTTTGACAAATCCACCCATCGAAACCAAATTTAATTAGGTTTCAGCTGGGCAAAAAACAAAAAATGAATATCAAGATTAGCTATTCGGCAGTCAGCAGGTGATTTTAGGGTTCACCATAAACGCCCTCGTACCTTTTTTAAACTCCAAAACAACTCCACCTCACACGTCTCTCTTTTTAAGGAATTGTTGTAATTCCTTAACACAATCAATCAATTCGGGGACACATGTGTCTCGAAGCGAGAAAACAAAAACAACAAGAAAAATAAAAAGCTGGCTGCTGTATAGGTGACCTTGAAGCATTCGAGCCTTTAGGGGCCAAAAAGACCCTGAACAGGTAATACCAAAGGAAATACCAATATAGGTCACTGTGGTAAACCCTTTTGGTTCAATATCGAAGGATAATATGCACGAAACCATGCACCAACCAGTATTAGTCTCTGAAGTTTTTGACTTATTGTCGTTGCACCCAGGTGATACCTATCTGGATTTAACATCCGGTTATGGTGGTCACGCTCAGAAGGCGGCAGAAATAATTGGCGAAAACGGAAAGTTAATACTTGTAGATCGCGATGCCCAAGCCATTAAGCACCTTCAAGCTCGCTTTAAAACAGCGCAAATCATTCATTCTGATTTTGCTGCTGCTGCCAAGCAGTTAATTGACGAAGGTGTTAAGGCAGACGCAATTCTGTTGGACATTGGGGTTAGTTCAGCTCAGCTGGATCAGCCTGAGCGCGGATTTAGTTTCCGTTCGGCGGGTCCGCTTGACATGAGAATGGATCAGAGTCAAAAACTTACGGCCGGCGATATAGTAAACCATTATTCAAAAGAAGATATCGCCAATATTCTGTATGGTTATGGCGAAGAAAGGCGATCACGCCAGATAGCAGAGGCTATCGTAAGAGCGAGACCCATTCAGTCAACCACTGACCTCGCAGATGTAATTGCTCGGGTGAATTTCCGAAAAGGTAAAATTCACCCAGGCACAAAAAGTTTTCAAGCACTTAGGATAGCTGTAAATAGCGAACTTGAGCAGCTTGAACAGACGCTTAAGCTAATCCCTATGCTACTTGCACCACATGGTGTTATGGCGGTAATTAGCTTCCATTCACTAGAAGACCGCATGGTGAAGCAATTTATAAAAGGTAGCGCTACCAATGATACTTTAGTAAATCTGACGAAAAAGGTAGTGACTGCACAAAAAAATGAGCTAACAAACCGGCGAGCGCGCAGCGCAAAACTGCGAGCCGCTATGAAAAAATAAAAAAATAAAGGAGGATATGCGATCATGGCAATCGAAATCAAAGCATTAGGAAACAATGCACGAGCCGTACGCGTTCCGGTAAAAGTTAAAGAGCTGGTAGCTGTTTAACAAGAAAAAAATAAGGCAGTCAGATTAAAATGACTGCCTTATCAAAACAAAAAAAATAAAACAGAAAGAAAAAGACATGATGACATTTAGAGAGCCCGTGGTTACTCGGCAACAACAGATGTTGAGAAATCGGAATATATCGAGCCATACAGCCGCAACAAAAGTGATGGGGCCGGTAAGTATGACTATTATTTTAACGATTATCGTCGGCGTAATGGCACTGTTGTATCTAACTCAAATTACCAAAACAACGGTTTTTGGATATAGAGTAAGCAATTTGACCCAAGAGCGCCAGGCACTACAGACTGAAAATCAAGAGTTGCAAATCGAAGCTGCCAGACTACAGTCGGTCGCCAGCATCCAATCTTCGCAAGCAGCTAAGCAATTACAGCCACAGAACCAAGTTAGCTTTGTGTCGGGTGCAGGTGATACAAACTAGAAATCGTTTGCGATGGCGAATAGTGCGATTACAAAACAGGATTTGTCATAAATGAACTCTGAAATATCGAGTAAAAGAGTTTACCTAGTTGCGCTATTGTTTGCGGGCATATTTTTAGTTATGTTGTTGCGTCTGGTTCAGTTGCAGGTGCTAAGGCATGATTACTATAGTGTTTTAGCTAACCAAACCCATCAGCGTAAATACGAAATAGGTGCTAGTCGCGGTCAAATATTTGCCCAGGATCGCAAGAAGAAAGTACCATTGGTGCTTAATCGTAATCTAAAGACACTATACGCTGACAATCGTTATATAGAAGATCCGCTAGCAACAGCGAAAAGCCTGGCTGCAATCACCAAAGATGCGCCCGAATCTTTTGCGAATATGTTAAAGACTAAGGATGCCTACGTAGTACTAAAACGCAATTTAGAACCGGCGATGGCAGACGCAATAGACAAACAACAACTAGCTGGAATTGGCCTAAGTGACACCGCTACACGCACATATCCAGAAAGTGCTCAGGCCGCGCAAGTGTTGGGTTTTGTCAATGCCGAAGGAAAGGGCCAGTATGGCATCGAAGAGCATTTTGACAATTTACTTGCCGGTAAGCCCGGATTGTTCAAGGCAAAAACAGATAGTCGGGGCATTCCAATTACATCAAACGATAACGTGCAGCAGGCCCCAATTAATGGGCATGACATCGTACTAAGTATTGATCGAAACATACAGGCAAAGATGGAGGCAGTTTTAAAAGACGGAGTGGAAAAATTTAAAGCAAAATCAGCCAGTGCGGTAATTATCGAGGCAAATACCGGTGCGATTCGGGCAATGGCGAACTACCCGACGTTTGATCCGAATAAGTTCCAAGATGTCGAGGATTATAGTCTTTTTAGCAACAAGGCGGCGCAAGATTTATTTGAGCCGGGATCAAACTTTAAAATATTTTCGATGTCAGCCGCGCTCGATACCGGTGCTGTAACGCCTGAGACTACATACAATAATACGGGCTCTGTAACACTCGATGAGTATGTTGTAAAAAATGCTAGTGGCATTCCGAATGGTACTTATGCAATGAAGGATGTTGTCAAGAAATCAATTAACACCGGTGTGGTGTATGCCTTAGAAAAAATGGGTGGGCAGGCAATTAATACCACAGCCAAAAGAAAACTTTATAATTACTATACCGATCACTTCGGTTTTGGTAATCCGACAGGAGTGGAGCTTGCAAATGAGCCCGGCGGTCAACTAGAGAAACCGGACGGAGCAAGTAGTGTGACGTATGCCAATATGACATTTGGCCAAGGGCTGACAGCAACAATGCTCCAAATAGTTTCGGCAGCCGCCTCGGTGGTCAATGGAGGAACTCTATATCAGCCTTTTATTGTCGAGCAAAAAATAGACCCAAGTGGGACGATTGAACAGACAAAGCCCAAGGTAAAAAAGCAGAATACTGTTTCGGCAAAGACCGGCAACCAGTTAAAAGCAATGATGGAGTCCGTTGTAGTTGATGGGGGAGGCTTTGGCACGAAAATTCCAGGATATCGAATTGGGGGTAAAACCGGCACCGCGCAGATACCTAACCCTCAGGGAGGATACTTTGACAATCGCGATATTGGTACATTTACCGGCTTTGTACCAATTGATAAACCAAAATACGTCATGATGGTGCGTGTCGATGAACCTGTTGTTCCGGGGTTTGCCGGTTCAGCAGCTGCAGGGCCGATGTTTGGTGACATTATGCGGTGGCTATTGCAGTACGAAGGAATGCCTCCGTCATGAGTGTAACAGACGCTTTAACTGTGGTAGGATTACATGACATGGCACCTGTTTTACAAATCGGCCCGGCGATGACTACTGTAGCTTTGGCGGCGCTAGCTTCTTTCGTTTTGTCTATGCTGCTGACACCAATTTATACGTCACTTGCTTATAAATTTAAACTGTGGAAGCGTGTTCGAGAAACCGCCATGACAGGCGAAAAAGCATTGGTTTTTCATAAATTACATGCCGAGAAGCACAAGCGCAACATCCCCACGATGGCCGGATTGATTATGGTTGCATCGATATTTCTAATTACCGTTAGTTTCAATTTAAGTCGAGAGCAAACCTACTTGCCGTTGTTTGGTATTTTGGGCGCCGGAGCCGTTGGCTTGCTAGACGATTTCATTAACATTCGTACAACCAAAGATGGTGTTTCAGGTTTGCGTTCGCAAATAAAATTTATGCTTATATTTTTGGTCGCTGCGATTTGTGCTTTATATTTTTACTACAAGCTTGATTATCAATCAATTGCAGTTCCGTTTTTGGGCCAGCTACCGATTGGAGCATTACTAATTCCAATGTTTATCTTTGTTGTGGTTGGGACGGCAAATGCGGTAAATATTAGCGATGGACTAGATGGTCTGTCAGGTGGGTTGCTATCTATTGCTTTTGGTACATATGCGGTAATTGCGTTGCTACAAGGCAACTACGGGATTGCAATATTTTGTGGTACCGTCGGTGGCACTTTACTGTCTTATACTTGGTTTAACATCTATCCGGCTCGCTTTTTTATGGGGGACGTAGGGTCATTTGCACTAGGAACAGCACTAGGGATTGTCGCCATGCTAACAGACACTATGTTACTGTTGCCGGTGATTGGTGGGATATTTGTAATTGAAGCCGGCTCAACAATTGTGCAAGTGTTTTCTAAGCGAGTATTTAAACGAAAAGTGTTTATTTCGGCACCGATCCACCATCATTTTGAAGCTAAAGGTTGGCCGGAAACTAAGGTCACAATGCGATTTTGGGTATTGGGGGCTGTATGTGGCGTGGTTGGAGTAATCTTAGCGATAATTGGCGGACAAATCTGATGAACCCGGGTAAGGTAGCGCGCGTTGGTCGTAAGCATCGCCCAGATTATATTCTAATAATTACAATGGGCATATTAATTGTTCTGGGCCTAGTAATTATCTACTCAATTAGTCCGGTATTAAGTCAAAAGTTACTAGGGGATGCCAGTCGAAATTATTTCTTTTATGGTCAACTAACTCATTTGGCAATAGGGCTGAGTGCACTAGTAGCTGTGTCGTTTTTTCATTGGGAAAACTGGAAAAAGGTACTGCCTGGCCTTTTAATAATTAGCGGCCTATCTTTAGTGCTATTAATGATACCCGGGATTGGTGTTTCAAAAAATGGAGCTACCAGATGGCTCGATATTGGACCGTTGTCATTTCAACCGGCAGAGTTACTGAAATTTAGCGTACTATTGTTTTTAGCAAATTGGTATTCAGGCATGAGTCAAGATGAAATTCGTGACAATAAGAGGGGACTGTGGCCTACTCTTGGCATTTTGGGTGTATTAGCTGTTTTGGTGCTGTTTTTGCAGAAAGATCTAGGTACGATGCTCGTTATTGCCGGCATTATAAGTGGCTTATTTTTTACGGCCGGAGCGAGCGCTAAGCAACTAGCTACAATGGCCGGTATTTCCTTTGGGGTTGGACTCGCGAGCATTCTAATTTTTCCGCACCGTTTAGCCCGATTAATTACGTTTTTACATCCGGAATCTGCCGGGGCTGCAAATAACTATCATTTAAATCAGGCGCTGATAGCAATTGGTAGTGGCGGTTTATTCGGCCTCGGTATCGGTAAGAGTGTGCAAGTATACGGCTATCTACCGGAATCTGCGAATGATTCGATATTTGCAATTATTGCCGAAACTTTTGGTTTGATTGGATGCATGGTGATAATTGGCCTATTCGGATTGTTGTTATGGCGCAGCATAAAGATTGCTCTAGAGGCACCAAATCGATTCAGTCAGCTAATGGTGATGGGCGTTATTCTGTGGTTAGGCGTGCAAACCGTTGTAAATATTATGGCCATGCTTGGGCTTATACCACTTACCGGAATACCTCTGCCATTTCTAAGCTACGGGGGTACAAGTTTGATAGCTACAATGGTCGCATTGGGCATAGTAGTAAATATTTCTAAATATACACTGAGAGGAAGCGATCATGAGAATCGTTTTGAGCGGAGGAGGAACCGGCGGACACATTACGCCGATCAAAGCCTTGGCCGAAGCACTGCACGCGTCTAATCGGAGCATACAGTTGCATTATTTTGGACAAGGGTACGAACTTGAACGCGAAATTATGGGTAATTCGGTCGAGTATTATCGCATTAGTGCCGGGAAATTTCGTCGTTACCATAATGAAAGTATTCTTCAGAGGGTGTTCGATGTAAAGACAAATCTACTCAACTTTAGAGATGGCTTTAAGGTTATACTAGGTATATTTCAAGCTTGGCGACAACTAGCGAAAATTAAACCAAACGTGGTATTTATTAAGGGCGGATACGTTGGTTTGCCTGTAGGCTTGGCAGCACATTTACGGGGGATTCCGATTGTAATCCATGAATCAGACGCCCGGCCCGGTCTGACCAACAGAGTGCTAGCGAAATACGCGCATATAATTGCCACGGGTTTTCCTGTTAAAACCTACAAGCACTGGCAGGGAAAGCCGATTGTCTATACGGGCAATCCGGTAAGACGTTCCGTTTTGGGTGCACATAAGACAAGCTCCAGAAGTACTTTACGAATCGACAAATCAGCCAGAGTAGTATTGGTTATGGGTGGAAGTGGCGGTGCCGCAGCCATTAATGCCGCCGTTACTCAAAACCTTGATAAGCTGTGTTCCAGGTATACAGTTATTCACATCACCGGCAAAGACAAGAAACTGTCATTGCCGACTCAAGTAGCAAAGAATGGTCAACACTACCTCCAGTACGATTTCGTTATAGACGGAATGGCTGAAGTGATTGCAGCCAGCGATTGCGTAGTGGCGCGAGCTGGCATGAATACCATAAGTGAGGTCGCAGCTTACGGCAAACCCTTAGTTCTAGTGCCGGCACCTCAACTAAGTGACCAAAAAATCAATGCCAAAGAATTAATCGATGCTAAGGCTGCTGTTTTAGTTAACCAAGAAGATTTGTTGGCACAATTGCCAGATGTGCTCGAACAAGTATTTAGCTCGAAATCTGCTCAATCTGAACTTTCAGATAACATCAAGAAATTCTATCGCACAAAAGCATCATCTGAGCTGGCCAACATAATCATTCAGAGTGCTCGTGGATAAACGTAATGTAAAGCACCCGGAATCGTATAGGAATGATCGGCTAAAGACGTCACATATCCGGAAGACTTCTGTTTTTAAAATAAAGAAAGTTTTGTATGTCTTGGTTGGTCTTGCCGGTACAATTTTTATTGTTTACTTAATATCTCAAATGCGCATTAAATCTATTACGATTGAAGGTACTGATTATGCTTCGCAAGTTCGGGCCACATCTGAAAATGCTCTGGGGAAGCAACTGTTTGGTTCAAATTTATTGCTCATGCGGGGTGGGGGAGTTAAGTCAGACATTATCTCTCTAAATGGTGATCAGGTAACTAACGTGGTTGTGCAGAAAAATTTCCTTAAACGCTCGCTCAAAATAACGGTGACTGATCGAGAGCCAGCTGCACAGTGGCAAACTAACGGCAAGCTGTATGACGTTGATCAAACGGGCAAAATCACCAAAGAAGTTACCAGTCGCAGTAAACTCCCCTTAGTAGTCGATGAAACTAACTTTCAGGTGAAGCCAATGACTCAAGTTACGACAGCGAAGTTCTTAGAATTCGTAAATAGGATTCAGTCAGATTTAGGCCCAAAAACAGGACTTAACCCGGTAAAATATCGCCTGCGCTCAACTATTAAAGAAGTGTACGTTGATACCGACAAAAACTATTATATTCTGTTTGATACTGACACTGAGGCCAGTAGCCAGCTAACAGCCATCAATAGGGTATTAGAAACAGCTAAAGCCAAAAACATCTTACCTGGTAGCTACATTGATGTGCGGATAGCATACAAAGCCTATTACAAGTAGGTAAGATAATAGCGACGAGTCTAAGAGGGGTGCACTACCCTATGTGTTCGGTATTTGTACGTTTATTAATATAATCATAAGATTGATAAAAAAACATATTAAACATACTAAAGCTAGCATTGTCAAATATAGGGGAATAGGGAGGAGAGTTATCGAGCTAGTAATCGACATTAGCAATCATAAAGAATCCAATACGTGATGTGGAAAACTCATCAATAGCACTCACACCTCGAGTTACTACACTCGGTCGTTGGGTCGGCGCGCGATTTGCAGCTAATTAGTAGTCGCACGTCAGTCGGAGGCGTGGCGATAGTAAGGTGGCGCCTAATAACACGCGCTATAGATAGCTATAACACCCTGCCTGCAGGTGTAACCAATCAACAATAGATTGGAGTTTAAAGAGTCGCAAAATATACATTGTGCGACGTACACACCATCTCACTCTCCTACGACAAAGTAGCACAATTATCACTTTTGTCATTATGATTTTTGTCGCTGTGGCTTTCGGATTTTGTCTATCGTAATTACTCCACTCCTTTTCGCTAAACGCTACAGACTCTGGTCATGTATATATAGTTTGAATTTTGTTATTATTTTCAGATTGACATTGATTCTTAATTTAGCCATTTTAGTCATCTGTTGGACAGATAACAAAATATCTACGCAAAAATAATTAATTATCTCTGGAAAACTCGATGATAACAGAGGTGAGCAAGTGAAAAAACGTCTGTATAAGTCTATGTTTTGTTGGGGACAGATTTCTGGCTAGGATTCGGTAGACTAAGTGTAGTGGCTCGAAATACTGGTATCTTTGCGCCATTTACGCTTAAGTTCGCGACAAAATGACGATCGTGGAGATTTACCATGTCTTGTGCCGAAAAGCTAGGAGCGAAGTACGGTACTAAGTATTGCGCATCGTCGGGACCAAGTCGAAAGCTAATAACACTACCAACATTGCCAAACACAGCTTCCCTCACCTCTTCTGGCATCTGTCCAACGAATTGGTTTGTTAATGTGATGTTTAGACCAATACTTCTGGCTTCTGCCAGCATCTCGGCGAACGTGGGCGTAGCGTAGTTTTGAAAATTATCGACGTATAGATAGAAGGGCTTGAGCTGTGGTTGGGCTAGAGCCGCTCGACGCAGTTGCGACAAGAGTAACGCTCCAAATACCCCGCTATTCGCCTCGCCGATGGTACTGCGAGATAAATTTACAAGCAATATTTTACGCTTTGAGATAATGGCGTTAAAATCTAAATTCTGTTGCGGATTTAGCAGTTCGGCAATGTGTGTATTATTGACTAGCTCGCCTATTCGATTAACAACCGGATTAATTGCTTGGCCTAAGTTATGCTCGGACCAGTTTTCAAATTGTTGTAGCCAAAACGTGTGCACAACTGGGTCCGTGAGACTACTTGCTACGCTAACTCTATATTCCTTGTCTTGAATTAGTCGTAAAATATCGCCCAGCCAAGCTTGTGGAGTCTCCGACAGAGCCAGCACACAATAGCGCAATAAATATTCTGTTTGATCGTTTAATCCTTTTGGAAATAGCCTTCCGAGAGCTTCTACTATGTCTGATGTAACTTGAGCACGCAAAGCGGGTGCTATGTCTGCCAGCGGATTAAAGCCGATACCGGCAAGACCAGATTCGATATTCACTACGTCCTTTTGGCGCTTACTAGGTATGTATTGCTTGAGGTGTTTTACGAAATTCCCATGTGCGTCGATTATGGCTAAACCATAGTCGTAGTGCATATCTGATATCGCTAAAAGCTTTAACAAGTATGATTTCCCTGTTCCGCTCTGCCCTATCACATATAAATGATGGCTTCGATCCTCGCGGCTTAAGCCGAATTTGCTGACATGCCCATTAGTTTTTACGCTTCCAATTAAACTAACATTAGCAGAATTAGACTGTGTAATCGTTTCTGGCAGTAACTGATCGTCAGATGGACTCTGATTATGAATTTCTGGGCTTTTCGCACTATTGACGCTAACATCATCCGTTGCCGTTAATTGACTTGATGATGCCTGGAGACAAAAGATACTTGCCAGCTCTTGGCTGTTTAGAATGTCCTTACTTGGACGCAAGTATCGGGCTCGAAAGAAACTATAAGCTTCGTCTCCGGTAAGGCGTCGCCGGACTGAGAAGCCATTAGAGGAATTAGAAAGCTGATTGATTGAGCCATATAGCGATTTTAAAGTGCTATCAGTATCGGCGTCACTGTTGCCAATGCAAAGCGAGCGTATTACGGTGCTGTAACCCTGTTTAGTGATTTTCTGCTCGATTGCATTGAGCTTTGGTTTCAGGGTTGCTTGATTGATTATCGTAATTTGATTGTTTACTAATCGTCGCAGTGATCC
>CAZBQI010000011.1:0-30350 GCA_964494105.1 uncultured Candidatus Saccharibacteria bacterium
ATCCTCTTGTGCATCAATAGCTGCCGTTTGAAATGCGTCAACTATGCTGCACCAATTGGGAATTACTGGACACTTAGGTGTCCTTTTTTTGTTGGCTGTAAGATTTACCTAAATGCTAAACTAAATAAATAACAAGCATTCACGCAAAGGAGTAATTTAAATGGCTAAATATGTTGACGGATTTGTACTGGTAATACCTAAAGGCAAAGAAGCCGAATACCAGAAAATGGCAGAAATGGGACGCGATTCCTGGATGAAGCACGGTGCTCTTCAGTACTTTGAGTGCAAGGGCGATGATCTTAAGCAAAACGAAATGGGTGACGAAAAATCACGCGCTTATAAGGAGATGACAGGCGCAGGCGATGACGAAAATGTCTGGTTTTCATTTATTGTCTTTAACTCAAAAGAACACCGCGATGAGGTAAATAAGAAAGTTATGGCTGAGATGGATGAATCATATAAGGATCAAACAGATTTTGAAATGCCAAATGATATGAAGAAGATGGCATACGGTGGTTTTGTGGCAGCTGTTGAGGGGTAAGCTCTAACCCAGTTGGTGCACCAATGTTAGTGCATACTCAATCTACAAGAGAATTGATTAATTTCATAAAAAGTGCTATAATATATGAATGGCTGAACAGCAATCTGCTAACCATTTTGATATAGCCTCTGGCACCCTGCTAATTGGGCGCGAGGCTTTTGATGCCCACCTGGAAGCCGGTGGACACCCTTTAGATATTGTTGATCTTCCAAACTATTTAGCTGGGAATGTTGAGGTAAAGCCTGCTGTAAATATAGCTAAGGTAGAAAACAGTGAATGGGATCCTGATTTGGATGTTCCCTACGCTCAGTGGTTGCATTCTGAAGCTTTGCAAGCTGATCCCCCTGGCCGTTTAAATAGAGAGGTGCTTCGTCTAGCTGGAAATATCGGACTCGGTGCCTCGCTTCAATACTTTAGAAATTCGCCTGGCACACTATCAGACCTTTATCAAAAAGCTGAATTAGAAGGTGTAAAAACTTCAGGTATTTTTGACGACTGGTCAACGGCCGACTGGGTTAATTACATAACAACCTTGGGTGAAAGTTTACAAAGAAAGCCTACTGGCCCCGATATTGATGAGGCGTCTACCAAACCAGGTAATCCAAGCATCCGCGTAATGAACATTCACGGAATAAGTCCCGCGCGAATCATCGAAATGGCAGGATGGGTTGATGTAAATGGCTGGAGCCGTGAAAACTATATTGACTGGGGAGTTAAATTTATGTTGGCTAACGAAGGCCAAAAGCCGACAGCAAGGTTAATGCGCATTTTAGCCAGCAAAGGTTTTGGTTTCGAACCAAATAACATTTACAATGGCGACATATTTGAAAATTTAATCGATTATCAAGGCCAAGTTAAATCAGTATTTGACAAACTAATTAAAGAAAAAACCGAAGCAGAAGCAATTCGCGAAGCTGAATACCAAATGGCACTGGCACAAGATCCACTTCTAGAAAGACTTGTAGCAATGGGTGGTATTGAAGCAAGAAAGATTCAAATCCACGCACGCTATATGTTAAGTATCCTCCTAATACCAGATATAGATGATGACTTGCTGAGGCAGATATGTACGCCCTACTCAAGTAGCAGGTTTATAGGTCAACTGCGAAGCGGGGATCCTTCGCTGACTGCACAGCAAATTGAAGACGAAGCCATAAAGCATTATCTACATGATATTATTTGGCCTAACTATGGCTTTATGGAGCGAATGCGTGTAATAGACGAATAATAGGTTTTAGCCATCAGCGACATATACTGGCGTTATCTATGCGTAGACTATCTTGCACCAATAAGCCAATGCTTCAATTTAAACAAGTCATTAGGTCTACTTTGTTATGATTATAGTTAATGACTGAAATGAATAAATCACAATCTTGGAATAATTGCGACGAAGACATTAAGAAGTTTGTTTTTGATTTAGTTTCCGTACTAGAAAGTGAGCTAAGCGATAATCTTGTAGGTATTTATTTGCATGGCTCTTTAGCAATGGGGTGTTATTATCGTCCTAAAAGTGACCTAGACGTAATAGTCGTGGTGCAAAATCTAATCGGTGCCGATACTGCCAAGAAAACTGACATGGCTATCGCCAAGCAAGCCGACAAACGACCAACAACTGGAAATATAGAGCTAAGCATCATAACTGCTTATACGGCTAAAAACATACCTATACCAGTTCCATTCGAGCTTCATTACAGTACCGCATGGCACGAGAAATCACTTACTGGTGATAATAAATACGACAGCAGTAAGACCGATATAGACTTACTCTCGCACCTTATGTACGTACGGCAAAGAGGCATCGTTCTGGATGGCAAACCAATAAGCGAAGTGTTTGGTAAATACGATTGGCAACACTTTATGGAAGCCGTAATCGACGACTTCGAGTGGATAATTAAAGACAAAAATATCATTGAAACACCTTTTTATGGTGTTCTGAACATTTGCCGTGTCCTGCAATTGCTTAGCGAGAATAAACAAACCGTTCTTAGTAAAGAAGAGGGTGGCGAGTGGGGCTTAAGTAATTTGCCGCTTGAATACCATTCGATTATTCAAAAGGCTTTAGATGTGTATCGCTCATCGGATGATGTAAATGAAGCCCAACGACGAACAGGCGGATTGGCATGGAATAAAAACGAGCTTTTGGCATTAAGAGATTACGCTAAGAAAGTAAAGAATCAGACACACTAAATTCTTCGACTAATTTTTTTCTCTCACATCTTTTTAGTATTTTCAATTTAACCTATATACCCTTTAAGTCCTTCATCATCTGAAAGTAAACTGGCTCGTTTTTCTCCCACGATTTATCACTAGCCATCAAGGCATACATATATGTTTTACCGTCATTGGCAATCATAATCGCCATGCGTAGCTCTATTGAGTCGGCATTAAATTTGTCTTTCTGTGAGTCTGTCAGGCCACAATTTAACTTTATAGCAACAGATACCGGAATATTATTGTAGTCGTAGTTAAAGTTTTTCCCGAAATTGGTAACTGTTTTACAGCTTCCTGACTTAAAATTTTCTTCTTTTAGCTGGCCATTCATTAGCTCTTCAAACTTCGCCTTAAACTCAGGTCTTTTTACTATGGCGAGATCGGTGGTTTCGTTACTGGCTAAGCCAAATATAACTGCTGCGTTTTCAACGTCATATTGATCGTTTTTATCCTTAACTACTTTATCTCCATAAATCGAGGCATTGCTCACTTCGAGCCCAAAGTCCTTGACCAGATTTTCGGCAAATGATGCATCTTCCCACTGTTCCGGGCGAGAAAATTCGATAGCATCTTTTTTAACCGGCACTAAATCTTCAAGTGAATACTCGGGCACAACACTACCGGTAGCGCCAATTAGCAATAGCAATAAAAATAGCACGCCAACAATAATGCCGGCAATTTTAAATTTCTTCTTCGGCGAACTACTCTTTTTTGGCTCCAGTGTATCGTTTTTGGTTGAGCTAGTCTTTCTTGCTTTTTGATTAACCATAATTAACCTCTTATGTTACTTCTTTATATTATAACATAATCAAGCAAGTCCTTTGTCAATCGCAGTCAGTGCTGGGGTGCACCACTAAAGTGTATTAACACGCAGGTTTAGAGCATGCTTCGAAAAATATACAGCTATTTCAATAACTGATTGTTACTTCTTTTTTGCCTTGATCGCGATCTTTTTTGGTTCGGGTAATGGCGTTAATGGAACGCTAACTTTAAGCACGCCGTCGTCCAGGTGAGCATCAATTTTCTCAAGATTTGCTCTGTCTGGTAGCGCAATGCGACGGTAAAAGCTACTCGAGCTTTCACGAACTACATACTGCTTGCTTTTGTCTTCTTCTTTTTCGTGACGTTCCGCACTAATTACCATTGAGTTTCCCTCTACCTGAATATTGACGTCTTTTTGCTCAAAATTCGGCAAGTGCGCCTCAATTTTTAGCTGGTTGTCTTTGGTATAAACGTCGGTAGTTGGTAGGCTTATGCCCTTGAACGGCGTTAGCCAGTCATCCTCAAAAAACTGCTTTTGCAGGTTACTCATTTGAGTAAATGGATCCCACTTTGCAATATTGCTCATTATATTTCTCCTTTCATTATTATTAATAAATCCAAAGAGAAGCATAAACAGCTTCTATATGAATGATACTCGTTTTAGCACTCTAGTGTCAAGAGTGCCAAAAGAATTTTTGATTCACATATATCACCAATATGTCGCCCACAAAATAGCGGTAAAGAAAACCGCAAAATAAGACGCTTGCAGAGGTAGAATGTGTTTGTGCTCGCCTTTGTTGATAATTAATCCGGTAATAATTGAAGCCATGATTACTGTGGCCACTAATGATACCGCTCTGGCAGCAAAGCTTAATGTGTCGGCAAATACCAAGCAAATTATGGGAATTAACAATAGATCTGCAGATAAGAATGCAAAAGCACGATGATACCTGGTCTTTTTTCCGCCGGTTTCCGGTATTAGCGCGCATAAGTATTGCATGACAGCTGACGCAACAATAGCTAACGAAAACCATATTGGTAAATTAAAAGTTGGAACAAACCAACCCAAGAAAAAGACAAGCATTAATGGCAGAACCAGGCTGAAAAACGCTATGTAGAATGTTATTCCTTGTTTGCTGGATGCGATATGCTGACTGAACGTTCTGCTTGGGCCCTGAGGCCATTTGTGAACTATGTAGATAAGACCACAGATAATAACTGCAACTGATAGCACTCCGAAATGCTTTAGTGCTTCGTTTGGCTCCATATTTAGGCACAATTATACAGCACGCGGGAGGCAGCCTTAATTAATTGACTTCAGTTCAGCTAACATAGGACGTTGTTTATAATAAACGCATGAACTACGCCGAGTGTAAAGTTGAATTGTCTTTAAGGCCGTATATAAATAAAATCTGGTATTTGGAACAGCCCGTGGAACACAAGCGCGAGAGGATTCTGCCGATTCCAGCTCACCATTTAATACTGAACTTAAGCAGTACCCCCTATAGTGTTGTTAGGCACGGTGAACAAACAGTAAACTGGAAGTTCTCTCATGGACATATCTCCGGGTTTCAGTCTCGATATTTGGTGATTGAAAATCCGGCAATTATTAAACACTTTGGTATCGAACTAAAACCCTACGGTTTAGCAGCCTTCACCCAAGAACCTAGCGAAGCATTTGTAGATGTCGTACGGGATAGCGAATCTGCCCTACCGGGATCGACAAAACTGACAACCGTGTTACGTGGCAAGTTATCTCAAGAAGACTCTTTTGATATGGTACAGAGCTTTATGAAAAGCCAACTAAGGCCAAGCTACATAACATCAAGTTATGTCCAGCGATCCCAAAAGAAATTGGCACAAGGTATTTCAGTAGCCACAACTGCCGAGTCACTACACATAAGTCATAAACACTTAATCGATCAATGGCGATCAAGCTGTGGCATAACTCCAAAGCACTACCAAAACGTACTACGCTTATGGGAAGTGCTAAAATGGCTTGAACAAGCAAAAAAGCCTGTACCTTGGACTCAAATCAGCAATCGCTTTTCATTTTGCGACCAGACTTATTTCATCAAATCATTTCGGAAGCTAACCGGTTTAACACCGCAAGAGTACGTTAAGCTCTTAGATAAATTTCCTTCAAGCGAAACTGCATTTATTGCACTCGATAACAAGAATGCAAATGTCGGTTAAATAAGTACTATTATTCTAGCGTACGAGTTGCTATTGTCTGATTAATACTACTGGTAAAGGAGTTATCTACATGGATGTATCAATTAATTGGTTTGGCGTAGTGCTAGCAGGTCTTGCTGCGTTTGTAATTGGGGGCATTTGGTACGCAGCATTATTCGCGAAATCGTGGCAACGTCTTGTTGGCTTAAGTGACAAAGAGCTGGCCAAAGGCATGCCCAAGGTTTTTTTTGGTTCGTTCATTCTATCGTTGGTGATGGCCTTAAACCTCGCCTTCTTCATTGGCAACGAGGGAGCTAGCTTTGGACTTTTCGCCGGACTAGCAACGGGTTTCGGCTGGATTGCAATGGCCCTTGGGGTTAATTATTTATTTGAAAGACGATCATTCAAGCTGTATTTAATTAACGCCAGCTATAACGTTATTACGCTCGCGTTAATGGGTCTTATTATTGGAGCAACACAGTAGGCGAATTTATTAGTGCTCGTCTGACGAATTAGTTATACAATAACAATGGTAATAGCTAAGAGCATAAGGAGTTTGCGCCATGGTAAATAGTAATAAGGCATACCCAGCTAGTTTAAGCATTGACTACCCAAACAAGCTTAATCGAGTTAGTTCGTTCTTTCGTGTTTTATGGAGCATACCAATTCTGATTCTTGCAAGCATATTAACTTCATCTGGTGGCTCAGTATCTACCAACGAAGCGGGACAGATGGTATCAAGTAGCGGTAGCGGTATTGCCGGCGCCCTTTTTGCAGCTACTTTGCTCATGATTTTGTTTCGCCAACGCTACCCGCGTTGGTGGTTTGACTTTAACCTAGAGCTGAACCGCTTTACCACCAGAGTTTGCGCCTATTTATTCTTGCTGACAGACAAATATCCATCGACAGAGGACACACAAGCTGTGCACCTGAATTTTGAATACCCAGATGTTAAAACAGAATTAAACAGGTGGATGCCACTAGTTAAGTGGTTTCTGGCTATACCTCACTATTTTGTTCTGAGCGTGCTGGCATTGGGCGCATTCTTTACGACAATTTTTGCCTGGTTCTCAATCTTATTTACGGGTACGTACCCAAAAAGCCTATTCGAATATGTTGTAGGTGTTGGCCGGTGGGGTCTGCGTGTAGTGGCCTACGCGTTCTTGCTTACAACAGACAAATATCCCCCATTTAGTCTAAAGTAATATATAGAGAGCCGATGCGCTACACCAATAAGATTTTGCAAAGGATGCCATGACATTTTTTAACGGTTTAATACGGATGCTTCAGGGTAAGCCTGTTTTTGACTCTCAGAATCAAAAACCAGCCAACGGGCTATCGCACACCCCTACTGCCGATCACGCGGATAGCCCGGCTGAAGCAATACCCGCATCGACCGTTCAGAAGAATAACCCAGCGACTTTTCCGACTGTGCACATAGTGCGAACTCAAACCAAAATACATGGAGCAGGCATACATATTTACTGCTACTTCCAAAATGCCTGGAACGACGAGCTAGAGCTGGGAAAATTGCGTTTTATCAACACGACACATGATTTGCACTTCCACCTCCACCCGCACGATACCCGCGAAGTACTAGTTTACGACGGCCCAGCACTTGAACGTGAGCAGGGGCGCGAAGCCTTGCTAGATTATCAAACCAAGTCCGGTGACTATTTTGAAGCAGTGTATGACATACGCTACGCCCATACTTCGCACGACACGTACGAGATTACAGACATGCATCTACGCTCCCCTATTCGGGATATCTACGGCTAGGGTATGAAGAAAGGTATTGCAGTTGTTGGAGCGGGTATTAACGGCCTACTGACGGCGTTTCTGATTAGCGAGAAATACAAGAGCAGAAAAATAGATGTCTACGACGCCGAGCAACACCCTATTGGAGCATCTGAACATAAAGGCACCACTTATGGCTCCAAAGACGCGCGCCACTTAACCGGCTCTGAAAGTATTTGCTTTGAGAGCTCTATTCACAAAGACGCACTTAGGAATCCCCCTGGGCACAAAATTCGTGGCTGGCTTCTAAAAGACGAGGCTAAGTTAACAGATAAAGAACGTGAATGGCGAAGTCTATTCGAAGCATCCTACGTTAGTTCGAGCGGGCTTAGCAATCTGGACTTTATACACGCCGAACTTAACTATAAGGGTCTGGCTGCCTGGCAAGTGCTTGTTAAAAAGTACCCATTCATTCACCAACATATGCTCTATACCGATGGCGTGGATGTTTATTTTAGGAATAAGTCTGCCTTTGATGACGATGTAAAAATGGAAACAGAGTTTTGTTCGCGCTACTTCAAAAATGGTCAGGTTAAGGATGCTCCCAATCAAGAATTCGATAATCTCTATACCAAGAAGCTGGTTGTACCCGGTATGAGTATTCGTGTTAAGTCGCTAGCTACAGATTTACTTCAACGCCTAGAGGCAAATAATAGTATTCGTTTTCACTGGGGAGTAACAGTAAAAGATGCCGGGCAAATTTCGGCGCCTGCAATTGTGTGGACAGCCGGTGTTACCCACCAGCAGCCAATTGAATATTTAGATCATAATGTGCAAGGCATAGTGGGCTGCTGGGTAACAATTCCTAACCCTGGCTACCTACACCCTTTTAAAATTGCCACACCTACCCCTTCTGCATACATTAACGTTACACCCGACGGCAGCGAACTACATATTTCTGGGGGTTTCGGGTGGGTTGGTGGATTCACCAATACAGGAGTAGTAAAAAAAATAGCAAAGCCAATGGCAGAACATTTTATTTCACAAGTAAATAAATACCTGAGCCCTAGTGTTAAGCTTGAAGATCTTAGCTATGGCATAAGGCCATCTACTCCTTCTGGACAGCCTTTGCTACTAACAGATACTAGCCGTGGAAAAACAGAAATATTTATAACGGGCTCTGCCAAAAGTGGCACAACTCATGCCCCATCACTATCTGAATATGTGATTCAACAGCTAAATAAGGATGATTTAAAAAGAAAAAAATATAGGTAGCTGAGCGGATTTTGTTATCATGTCTATATATGGGCGAGTGGCGGAACCCCGATGAAAACTTACAGTTTTACGGGGCAAGCTGGTAGACTTTGTTGTATGCCGCGGTGGTGGAATTGGTAGACACGCTGGCTTGAGGGGCCAGTGATCATTCAAACGATCGTGGGAGTTCAAGTCTCCCCCGCGGCACCAAATTAATATAAGCGGTCGCCTAAGGCGACTAGCCACAAGTCTGTGGGAGTTCGAGTCTCCCCTCGCCCACCAAAATGATATTATGTAGATGATTAACGGGGACGATTTTATGTCAGACAAATGGGATTTTAGCGATTTAAAAGCACTATATATTAACTGCACTCTTAAGCCCTCGCCCCAAGTTAGCAACACCGAGAAATTGGCCAAGCTAAGCATGGATATTATGGAAAAGCACGGTGTAACGACTAAACTTGTGCGATCGGTAGGCCACGACATTGCCCCTGGAGTATACCCAGACATGAGCAAGCACGGTTTTAAAAAAGACGCGTGGCCACCTATTCAGAAAGACGTTATGGACGCTGACATCTTGGTGCTCTGCGGGCCAATTTGGCTGGGCGATAATAGTTCTGAGATGAAGAAAGTTATCGAACGTCTCTATGCTAGCTCTGGCGAACTTAATAAAGCTGGCCAATACGCATACTATGGCCGAGCGTGTGGTTGCCTTATAACCGGCAACGAAGATGGTATAAAACACTGCGCTATGAACATTCTCTATAGTCTGCAACACCTGGGTTACAGCATTCCCCCACAAGCCGATGCCGGCTGGATTGGCGAAGCCGGACCTGGCCCAAGCTACGGCGACAAGCTAGATGACGGCACTGTGGTTGGCGTAGATAATGACTTTACCAACCGCAACACGACATTCATGACATGGAACTTAATGCATATGGCTAAAATGCTCAAAGCTAACGGCGGCATTCCTGCCCATGGGAATCAACGCACTGCTTGGGATGCTGGCGAACGATTTGACTTCGATAACCCAGAATATCGTTAGCCACTATACGGCATTTGGTCGTAGAGGTGCTTCATGGAGTACTCTTCTCGTAGCAGAGGAATAACATCTTTTTTATCAACGTCGATTTTTACCCCTGGATTCAAAATATTATATGGGTCAAAAATAGTTTTTACTTCTTTGAATAAGCGATACATTTCGGCTCCATACAAATCGCGCAAGTATGGACCGCGCAAACGGCCGTCGTTGTGTTCCCCGGCGGTTGAGCCGCCAAGATCAATCACCATCTTGTAGAATTCATCCATTATCTTGAATACTTTTTGGCGATCTCCAAGCAGCGACAAATCTAGGAAAGGCTGTAAATGAAAGTTGGCATCACCGGCGTGTCCCCAAATAGCAATTTCTAAGTTGTTCTTTTTAAACAAAGCGTAAATTTCATCTAGAAAATCTTTGAACCGTTCCACGGGCACAACACCGTCCTCGATTATTGGCAAAGCTTTTTTAGGATTGTCATTTTGCCAGATTATAGCCGCCACACTATGACGCATCATCCAATCGGCTTCTTGCTCGTTGTGATTGGGTATAATTCGCCGTTCGGTAGCCAAATTTGTAAGTATCTTGTGAGCTTTTTTGGCTTTCTTGTTTCTTAAGCGCTGTTTAATATCGTCGAATTCGATTAATAATACCAGCTTTGGTAATTTACCCGGTTCAAAACCAACTAGCGCGCTTGGATTAGACTTTTCAAGAAACTCTAGCAAGTGCACATCTACCAGCTCCATGGCGCTCGGGCCCAGCTCCTTGAGCTTTACCACTGCTTCGCCGGCTTTATCTAGATCATCAAAGAAAGCTGTTAGTAGATCGGCATTTGGATTAAACGGCTCTGTCTTAAGCGTAGCTTCGGTTACCAAACCCAGGGTACCCTGACTACCAACAATTAACTTGGATAAATCGAACGAGCCATCTTTGCCTTTTACTTCCCAGAGTGCGTACCCGGCGGAATTTTTGCTAACATGCGGGTGGGTTTTTTCTATGAGCTCCTGATTATCAATTATAAGCCCGTCTAGTTTGCGGTATATTTCACCTTCAAAGCTGGTAAGGCCTTTCTTGCGGTTAAGTTCGCGCTTGGTAATGCGTTCGGCCACTATGTGTTCGCCGTTAGCCAGTACTACCTTTAACGATTTAACGTAGTCGCGGGTAGAACCATATTTTATAGTTTTTTCACCACAAGCGTTATTGGCTATAGCTCCACCAATGGTAGAGTACTGAATACTCGAGGGAAACGGGGGTAGGAAACGCCCGTGGCTTTTAAGCGTAGTCTGTAGAGTGTCGTATAAAAGCCCCGGCTGAACGGTTACAGTATCATTACCGATGGCATTTAGCTTGTTCATATGGGGCGGAAAAACCATCATAAGGCCATTACCCAACGCGCCCCCAGCTTGGTCGGTGCCTTTGCCACGCGCAGTAATTGGCAGGCGTTTACCGTTCTCGGCTAATTGCCAACTAACGTGTGCTGCCTGGGCAACGTCTTTTGCATTGGTTGGATAGTATGCAACCTTTGGTGCTAAGCGAAAAACACTACCGTCGGTTGAAAAGTAATCTAAGGTGCGCGGGTTAGAGAAAACCTGCCCTCTAAGCTGCTTTTTTAGAAAATCATCTAATTTACTCATTAGTGTAATCATAACAAGTATCGGAGGCCAAATAAACGAGCAAGCCACTGCATGATAAAATACAGGTATTATAATAGTCGGCATGCCGGAGTGGCGGAATTGGCAGACGCGCTAGTTTCAGGGATTAGTGAGCTTCGGCTCGTGGAGGTTCGAGTCCTCTCTCCGGCACCAATTCAACTACCTAGACCGCAGACCCTGCTGCAATTCTAGTTCTGGGTGCAAACGTATCAAGACTGGCTTAGTCATATTAGTCCACTCCTCGACGTTGTAATAGCGCGCAACTGGCACAGGTAGCTCGACAGCGTCCAATCCTAGCAGGTTGGCGCTTCTCAAATAAACATAGTTTGGTCTAAATAATGCCAGTGCTGGGGCGTCCTCGCGCCAAGTATTTTGAAACTGTTCATACTTGGCCCCCCTCAGCGGTTTTGATTCACGCGAGCGCCCAGCAACTAACGCTGCATCTGCCGACGCAGACTGATATCCCGACAAGTTAAACCCGGGATCTTTAATTTGAGATGAATGCCAAAACGCATACACGTCAGGATCAGCTCCAATATTTATTTCAGTTATCAAAATGTCGTAATTTCTTGGTCGAGCATAACTTTGCTTTAGATCTTGTAGTTCAACCAGGGTTATGTTTGTTAAAATGCCTAATTCGCGCCACGAAGCGGCCAAACGCTTGGCAATATCTGGATAAATATCGTTATCTTGAGTCGCTAATCTTACTTGTAAAGTGGCTCCGTCTTTTTTACGCAAACCACTTGCTTCTTTGACCCAGCCTAGTTGGTCTAATAATTCGTTAGCTTTCTTTTGGTCGTAAGGCAAACGTGAATCGATGTATCCAAGCTGTCCTGGCAACAACACACCGCTTGGCCCCACTAAACCATAGCTGTATGGCTTAATTAGCTCGGTAGTATTTACGCCGTAACTCAGCGCCTGCCGTAATTTCTTTTCACCCAGCAATGCCCGGCTGGTATTATAAAACGCAAATGCTTCGTTATCTAAATTTATGTGCCGAATATCATAATCTTTTTGTGCTCTCAAATCGGCTATATCGGTCGGGCGAAATCCGCCCGCCATTGTAAGCTGCTGACCCACATATGCATTTAGCAAATCCTTGTAGCTCTTATACGATTTTAAAATATAACCATCTAGCTTTGGTTTGCCCCGATAAAACTGGTCGTTTGGCAGTAGGCGCACCTCATCGCCGGCAAGACCAATTTCTTTAAACCTAAACGGACCAGTGCCAATGGGTGCTTGATTAAATTCGGCCTTTCGTAATCCGGCAGGATCCTGACTATAGAGCATGTGTTCGGGTAAAATGCCGGTAGTTAATGAATATATAAATGGGCTGTATGGATTCGGTAACGTAAAGGTGACTAGCTTATCGCTGGGAGCTGACACAACCACATCGCGCCAATTAGGTGCTAATGGCGAAAGAACACTTGGGTTTTGAATAGTCTTGTACGTAAAAACAACATCTTTGGCCGTAAAAGGCTTGCCATCATGCCACGTCACTCCTTCGTGCAACTTAAAAGTATAGGTTTTTCCGTTGTTATCAATCTTCCATGAATCAGCCAGATCTGGCTGAACGCGACCATCGGCCGTATACCTAACCAGCCCACTAAATACTAGACTGGCAGCCATGTCGTTTATTCCACCGTCTTGAAAGATCGGATTTAAATTAGTGATGTCGCTAACTGCACCTTCTGTTACAACTCCACCAGTCTTTGGACCTTTGGTAAGGTAGTAAGCTGGCAGTTCCTGATATTGGACGACAAGACCAATAAAGGCGATCGCAACAATTGCAAACCATACTAGAATAAACCGTTGCACCGACTTCAACCGTGGAGAACGACGAATCAGAAATGAATTTACGAAGCTCTTTACCTGATAACGGACAAAGTGTAAGTTTTGCTTTACCTTGCGTACACGGCGTCGCCAACGAAATTTTGAATATTTATCCATTAAATAGTTTTGTTCCTTAGTTTGAAAGTATGCCAAGCACAATCGACAAGACAAAAACAACGGCTGATATTACTGTAAGCTGAAAAAGAAGCAATTCCGCTCCACGACGCTTATAAAAGAATGCGCTATCTCCACCGAAAGCCTCACCAAGACTTGACCCGCGAGTTTGTGCCAATATAAAAACTATCATCAGAATAGACGACACGACTGTTACTATATTATAAAATTGTTGCATAATTACCGTTCGCTTACCTCTTGCGGACTAGATACGAATACACTAACCGCGTAATTAACTAACCATACTATGATAACAGCTAACAGCGCTGCCCCAAAGGTATCTAACTGGAATCTTGGGTATATAATACTAACCAAAAATAGCATGAGTGCATTTATTACAAGCGTAAAGAATCCTAGAGTATATACAATCGCTGGTAAAGACAAAAGCACAATTATCGGCCTCACCACAGCATTGACAATCGAAAACACCAAAGCTGCTACAAAAATGACTCTAATTTTTTCGCCATAGCCAATTCCTGGTATTAATTGGGCTGCTATCCAAAGACCAACGCCATTGCCAAGCCACCTCAGTAAAAACTGCTTTATCATTTGAACTATTGTAACACGGCACCGTAGGTTATTTTGGAATTCCAGCTGATAAGTTTTTTACGCCATCCTTAGTAATGAGTACGTCGTCTTCTAGCCGCACCCCAATGCCCTCGTCAGGGATGTAGATGCCCGGCTCTACCGTAAGAACCATACCTGGCTCAAGCGGTCGCTCATAATTCTCTCGACTAGAAACGTCGTGAACATCAAGACCTAAAAAATGTGGCCAATGGGGATAATACTTGCGGTAGGACATTTTGTCTTTATCTACTTCACTTCTGCTTAGAAGTTTTAAATCTACCAGACCATCGGAGATAATTTTAGACACCTGCGCTTCCGATTCAATAATTGACACGCCAGGACGCAAAAATTCTAGTGCGCCTTTTAACGCCGTCTTGACAACGGTGTATACATCTAGCTGTCTAGACGAGAACTTTGTGACTGGAATTGTTCGAGAGATGTCAGCGGCATAATTTTGATATTCCGCACCAACATCAAATAGCACCAAGTCATCTTTGTTGAGCAGAGAATTGTTAGCTATGTAATGTATGGTGCAAGCATTTTTACCTCCAGCAACGATTGGTGTATAGGCATGACCGCTAGCATAGATGTCGAAATGCTGAGTTAGGCAAGCCTCTAGCGCTTTTTCATTAACACCAGGCTTAATCAATTTCTTTGCCTTCTCTAGCCCTAGACGAGTGACATTAATCGCCTCTTCAATGCACTTAATTTCTGTTGCCTGCTTAACAATTCTGAGTTCAGCCAAATGATTGTTTAGTGGTTCGTGCTGCTTTTTGGGCCACTGGCGCCTTAAGCGTGTATAGTTTTGCCGAATTGCTGAATTTTGCTCAGGCAACATTAAATGACGACGATACGGTTGCAAAGTAAAAATTGTATTTGATGATTGAATTAACTTATTAATTTGCGTAGCTTCATCTCGCTTTTCAATAATTTGAGAAATTCCACTTACTGCCAGTAGCTCCTTATCACTGACTCCTCCAATCCAAAGATCGTGCAGAGCGTCGCGATTTGGAACAATCAAATACTCATCAGAATGGGTCAGCACCAACGTCATGTTTGGGCTATTGATACCAGTAAGGTAGTAGAAATTGCTGTTCTGTCGAAAAGGATACTCGGTATCGCCACTGCGCTGCACAGTTGTATGCGCAGGAATTATTGCAACTGCAGACTTAGGAAGCCGGGCAATTAAAGATTTGCGATTGGATTTGAAAAAACTGGAAGATATATTAGTCATTGCCGTCTTAGTATATCAACTCGGCTACTTTTGCTCGCGCCTAAGTGGCCTTAAATACTGGCGTAGAACAGTGGCTTTTTTTACACCAAGCAAATTCTCTAGCTCACCCTGGCGTGCGTTTACGACCCCACGCAAACTGCCAAACTCGCGAATAAGCTTGCGCCTAGTTGCCGGACCAATGCCGGGAATGTCTTCAAAGTATGAGTGCGTCTGGGCTTTATTTCGCAATGTAGTGTGGTAGGTTACAGCAAATCTATGCGCCTCATCGCGCATACGCATTAATAACTTTAAGACATGAGAATTCTTATCAAGAAGTGTGAGAGTAAAGCCATCTGGAGTTTGGCGTACAATTTCTTCCTCTCGCTTCGCAAGCCCTATGGCCGGTATATTTATCTTTAGCTCGTCCAGAACGCTCAGCACAGAGCTTAACTGACCCTTGCCACCATCAATTACCAACAAGTCTGGTTTTGGCCAAGCTTCGATGTTTTTACCACTAAACCGACGCGTCATTACTTCTCGCATATGGGCAAAGTCATCATTTCCAGGCGTTCGCATTTTAAATTTTCGGTATTCGCCTTTGGCTGGAATACCACCATTAAAGACCACCATGCTGGCTACATTATGGGTGCCCTGCATATGCGAAATATCATAAGTCTCAATTCGTTTAGGAATTCCCTTTAGATCTAGCAAATCAACGAGACCATTTAGTGCTTGATCCCGACTAATATCGAACATCTCCTTGTCGCTAAAGATTATCTGTTTATTTAGTGCCTGCAGGTTATGAACCTGATTACGCAGGATTGCTGCTTGTTCAAACTTCTGGGCTTTGGCATCAGAATTCATTTCAGTAGTTAAAATTTTTACTAATTTAGAGCGCTCGCCTTTTAAGTACATTATTAGTTTACGCAGATTCTTTTTGTACGCTTTTGAGGTAATTTTTGCCTCTTCTACGCCGGGGCAGAGACCTATGTGATACTGCAAACAAACCCGTTTAGGCAGGAATGTATGCGTGCTGTAAGGAAAAATTCGGCGCAAATATTTGAGTGCTTTGCGCATTGCAGAGCCCTGAATGTATGGGCCAAAATAAGTAGCGCCATCATCCATTGGCCTGCGAACGAAGCTGACCGCGGGGTAGGTTTCTTTCATCGGTATGCGTATGTATTGGTAGTGTTTGTCGTCGCGCAGGTCGATATTGTATTTTGGCAAATAGCGTTTTATCATCTCGCTTTCGAGAAACAGCGCCTCAATCTCGCTACCCACAACCAGCCAATCAACATCTGCTATGTCGGCCACCAACAGCTGAGTTTTATAGTCTAGTCGCTTGGGGTTTTGAAAATACTGGCGTACACGATTGCGCAAAATGCTGGCTTTGCCAATGTAGATAATCTTGCCTGTCGCGTCTTTATAAAAATAAACCCCAGGCTCTTTGGGTAGACTTTTTAACTTGTCCTTAACTCGCTCTTTTGGCATCTAATTATTATAATCTACGGCTGTGTGGATGGGCTCAAAGCTGGTACACAGTCGGTATACACTGGTACTAATCCGCCAGCAGGAACCGTTTGTGGGTCAAAATCTGGGTTGCTCTCGGCTAGTTGTTCCCCGGCCAACTGAAGCGTTGCTCCGTCAGTAGTACCCATATGCACCTCTAAAGTATCCCAAGGAGTGCGTATCATTGTGGCGTCTATTTCTGTATCACAAACCAGGCCCCCGCCCTCAAAGGCTGGATCGTCCTCAGAGTTACCTGTTGTATCGGTAACAGAATCTGATTCTAGCGCACCATAGGTTAAGCCACCAGCAACTAGCGCTGCTAAAGGCACGTACCAAATTTTTTGCTTAAAACCACCGGGTGCATATTTAACACCAAGACTTGCTACTAAACTGCCAGCGACTAAGCCTGCCGCCCCTGGAATGCTTTCGCTATTTGACTTAAGCGTGGCGTACGCTGCTATTGCAGATACAGCTACACCACCAGCTAAAGCCCCGAGCGCATACAAACGACTTCTGTCGGTTTTTCTTTCTGATACTGCGACTGTTTGTCGCTCAGCTCGTTGAATTCTCTTAGCTTCCTTCCTGTCTCGAGGGCCAGCTAGTAGAGGGCGCTTCTCGGCAACAGGTGCAACTGGCTCACTTTGCAATACCGCTTCGCTATCACGCCTTGATTGCGCAAGTATATCATTAATATTAGCTGGATCCGCTGAAGGATCTCTTTCACCTTTAGTCATAGTAAAGTACTATAGCACTTTTTTTAGATATTGTCCAGTATATGACGATGTAGTTTTTGCTATCACTTCCGGGGTGCCTTCGGCAATAATCTTACCGCCTTTGTCGCCACCATCTGGGCCAAGATCGATTATCCAGTCGGAACTCTTTATTACGTCCAAATTGTGCTCAATTACCAATACCGTGTTGCCACTTTCAACCAGCGCATTTAGCACTTCTAGTAACTTTTTAACGTCGGCAAAATGCAAACCGGTGGTTGGTTCATCCAAAATATAAAAAGTCTTGCCGGTGCTGCGACGCGATAATTCCGAAGCCAGCTTAATGCGTTGAGCCTCACCACCGCTTAGGGTAGTCGCCGGCTGGCCTAGATGAATGTAGCCCAATCCCACTCGTTCCAATGTTTCAAGCCGACGCTTAATACTAGGAATGTTTTCGAAAAACTTGTGCGCTTCTTCGACGGTCATTTCTAATACATCAGCGACGGTCTTGCCTTTATAGTGAATCTCTAGCGCCTCGCGGTTATAGCGTTTTCCTTTGCACTCCTCGCACGTTACATAAACATCTGGCAAAAAGTGCATCTCTATCTTAAGTACGCCATCACCACGACAAACCTCGCATCGGCCACCTTTGACATTAAAGCTAAAGCGTCCGGGTTTGTACCCGCGAATTCGCGCTTCACTGGTTTTAGCAAACAAGTTTCGAATATCACCGAATACGCTGGTGTAGGTTGCCGGGTTAGAGCGTGGCGTGCGACCTATTGGCGACTGATCGATTGTAATGGCTTTATCGAGATTCTCAATACCCACGATATCTTCGTGTTCACCTGGCACCTCGTGTGCCCGGTGTAATTCACTCGCTAGCTGTTTCGCCAAAATATCGTTTATAAGCGTTGATTTACCCGATCCGGAAACACCGGTGACAACCACAAACTTACCAAGCGGAATTTTTACATTTAAATCTTTTAAATTGTGTTCTTTGGCTCCGCGAACTACCAACTGCAATCCGTTGCCACTACGGCGCCGCTTGGGAGTGTGAATCATCTCTTTGCCAGCTAAAAACTGCCCGGTCAAACTTTTGGTATTTTTCTGGACTTCGCTCGGTGTACCAACGGCCACTACTTTCCCTCCATGCTCACCGGCATATGGGCCTATGTCTACCACTACATCTGCCGTGCGGATGGTTTCTTCGTCGTGCTCGACCACAATCACAGTATTACCAAGCTCACGTAGGCGCGTTAGGGTATTTATAAGTCGCTGGTTATCGCGCTGATGCAAACCAATTGAAGGCTCATCTAGAACATATAACACACCCATCAGACCTGAGCCAATTTGCGTTGCCAAGCGAATTCGTTGCGCCTCACCACCACTTAGGGTATTGGCGCTACGCTCAAGCGTTAGGTATTCCAAGCCAACATCGATTAAGAATTTAAGTCTGGCTTGAATTTCTTTCATTACCTGTACGGCGATTTGGGTATCTCTTACATTTAATTTTAAGCTAGAAAAGAATTTAGATGCGTTTTCAATTGAAAGTGTCGTTACGTCAATTATTGATTTGCCTGCCACCGTAACAGCCAGAACTTCTGGCTTGAGTCGAGCGCCATGGCATTCCTTACACTTTCGCTCGCGCATGTATTTCTCAATTTCGCGCTTCATAAAGTCACTTTCGGTTTCGCGGTAACGGCGCTGTAAGTTGGGAATAACGCCTTCGTAGCGAGTACGCCAACTACCACCACCCGGAACCTCAATTGCTACTGAATCTTTACTACCAAAAAGCACCAAATTCTGACTCTGTAGCGAAAGCTCGCCCCAGGGCTTGCTCAAATCAATTCCCCGGCTGTCGGCAAAACTTCGCAGTTTGCGGATATACCAGGCGTCGTATTTACTATGATTCCAGGGCCGAATAGCTCCTTCTTCAATAGACAGTCGCGGGCTAGCAATAACTAAATCAGGGGCAACCTCGAGCACAATGCCCAGGCCGGTGCAGTTGGGGCAAGCCCCATGCGGAGAGTTAAAGCTAAAGTTTCGTGGAGCCAACTCTGGCACTGCAACCTCTGGGTGATCAACGCAAGCGTACTGATTGCTATAGCGATGCTCGGCGTTGCCGTCGGCATTAATAATATTTACAATGCCTTCGCCCAGAGTTAAGGCTTGCTCGACGCTTTCTGCTACCCGGGTGCGGTTTTCGCTATTAATAACTAGCCTATCAACAATCACTTCAATGGTGTGCTTGATATTGCGCTTTAGGCTTGGAAATTCATCTACGTCATAGATAATGCCGTCTACCCGCACGCGCGCATAGCCCGTTCGCTTAAGTTCGGCCGGGATATGGCGAAACTCACCTTTTTGATCGTTAATAATTGGCGCCAGCACCATAACGCGGGCGTCCTCTAGCTGTTCCATTGCTGAAGAGATAATTTGGCTGGGTGATTGCTTTTGAACGGGCTGGCCACAAATAGGGCAATGCGGGGTACCAATGCGTGCATACAATAGCCTCAGGTAATCGTAAATTTCGGTGACGGTAGCCACTGTCGAGCGCGGATTTCGACTCGTAGATTTTTGGTCGATTGATATCGCCGGGCTGAGGCCTTCAATTTGGTCAACATCAGGCTTTTCCATCATTCCTAAGAACTGGCGAGCATACGAGCTAAGACTCTCTACGTAACGCCGCTGACCTTCGGCATAGATGGTATCGAAAGCCAAGCTCGATTTACCCGAGCCACTCAAACCGGTAATGACTATTAACTTATCGCGCGGTAAAGTAAGATCGATATTTTTTAGGTTATGCTCTCGCGCACCCTTGATGATAATTTGATCAGCCACCAATGCCCCCTATTCAATAGCCGTAAATTGTACACCTTTTGTTCGGTATTTTCAAGAGTATTAGCGAGGACTACCCACTACTAAAGTCTCATGGAAAACTGCTTCGTCATTCCTGAGTGGCCGATAATCTGATGGATAAGACATTGTTCGTCGACTCGCTTGCCATGTACCAATTGCAGAGTAGTCAAAGAATTCGTTTAGTGCAGCGAATGTCTCTGGCCAGGAAGTTGGCTCTGCCACTGTAAGTACCAATTGGCTTGAGGGTTTCAATATTCTGTGAGCTATTTTTAAAATTTCGCGGGTAGAAGATCTACCAACCCTAGGATAAATATTTAACAAGAATGCAGTATCGATAGTTTGGTCATTTCCCTCCCCCATATACTCCGCTAATCGCCAAAAAACCTCTACGGGTATGTTTACACTACTTTTGATTTTTGCAATCTCACGATAGTGGTCTTCCAGCATCGATTCGATAGCGAGTACGCTCTTAGCACCTAATTGTTCCCAAAGTGGAACGTAGTCACCAGGACCACAGCCAATATCTGCCACCACATGGCCTACAATTCCGTTATAGCCTAAACTCTCTGCAAGCCCGGATGGAGCGAGTATCTCCCCCATAGCGTCGACGAGTCTGGGGTCGAGCTGACCTGTTATAGTATCACCTTCTAGCCCAGGGTAGATGAGTTCACTAGTTACCATTACTATTTTATAACATAATTCTTATTTTTCGTAAATTTTGCTATAATCACAGCTTATGAAAGTTGCCATTCAGGGGGCAGAAGCCTCATTCCACGACATTGCGCGAACCGCCTATTTCTCTAACGGTGAAAATGTGTTGCATTGTGATACGTTCAAGCAGGTATTCCAAGCTGTTGAAAACGACAAGGTAGATGCGGGCTTAGTAGCTATTGAGAATTCCCTATATGGCTCAATCAATGATGTGTACGATCTGCTACTAAAGTATAAATTCTGGATATCGGGCGAAATTTACTTGCGTATAAATCACTGTTTGCTAGGGGTAAAGGGTGCATCACTTAACTCAATTAAAGAGATACACTCACAACTCCCGGCTCTAGCCCAATGCGAGGAATTTTTAGACACAAAGCTGTCCAATGCCGAACGGCTCGAACACCACGATACCGCCGCCAGTGCTGCCGATGTAGCCAAGTGGAATGACATTACAAAAGCCGCCATTGCCAGTAAGGCCGCCGGTAAATTGCATGGTCTAGAGTTGATAGCTGAAAATATTGAAACACATAAGCAAAACTACACTCGCTTTATAGTGTTCGGCAAAGATAAAGCAGAAGATATTAACAGCACTAAAACATCTCTAGTAATGCGTACAGACCACCAGCCCGGTGCCTTATTCCGTGCGCTCGAAGCTTTTGCTAAAAATGATATTAACTTAAGTAAGCTAGAATCTCGTCCGATTATTGGCAAGGCTTGGCACTATATGTTTTATCTAGATTTTGACCAAGGTGTACATTCGCCGGCAACCGAAACAGCACTAGCTGAACTCAAAACTATGAAAATAGAACTTATGTTACTTGGTAGCTACCAAAAAGGCCAAATTATTCAATAGCTAATCCGGTTTAGGCAGAAGCGACTCTAATGATTTATTGCCGAGAATTTCTTCTGGTGTTTGTCCACTTGTAATGTAGACAGCTTGATACCCAAGCCATATTCCGATTCTTGCATCATCAAATCCAATCTGGTCGCCAAGGCGATTAGCACTGCTAATTACTTTGTAAGCGCAGTCAGATACCGCAGTAACTCCAGGTATAGCCCAACCCCTTCGATCCATCGACGGCGATCGGCTAGATAATTCTGTAATAAGCGCTCTTGCCCATAATAGTCGTGCGTGGCTAGCTATTTCGGCTCCGTCATCAGTGCTTGCATAGGCTTCTAGCCAATGCTGAGATGCTTCGCACTTGACGTCATCGAATAGTATGCCCCGACGCACCTCGTTTGCATCAACAACAAATTCCGGTCCGGCTTGGCCACTTCTTTTGTCATGTGCGTTAAGCAAAGCGGCAAAACGACCTAGCGTGACTTTTCCAATTGGCCTGTTTTTTTCGCGAGTATCAGATGACATAGCCAGAATTGTATGCTCACATTTTACGCCATGCAAGCATAAGCCTCTTAAAGAGACTAGGGCTGAATTGTGTTTATCAGCTTCACTTTAAACCGCCTTAGCTGGCGTTCGGCACCGCTGATTAAATTGGTAGCTTTATCGCGTTTGCGGGCTAATCGTAGCGGGGGTAATTCTTGTGGCTGCAGAAAGTCGGTACATAGCCGGTAAAAAACGGCGTTTGTCCAGCCAAAGCCAGTTTGGCTTGGGTACACCCCATCTTTTGGCGGCTTTCTAGTATTCACTACATTGTACTTTTCTAAAAACACACCGTGCTTCTTGAAGTAATTTAAATTGCTACGCAACCACTTGCGAGCTATGCGCTGGGCATCTAAGTTATAGCCATATGCTTCTAGTCCATAGGCCACTATTAAATGGAGCGGTGCCCAGCCATTGGGAAATGCCCATTGAGTTGGTAGTTTGTCTTTGACTTTAGGGTACTCGGCCGTGGCGGTTAGCCCACCTTCGTATTCAAACTTATCCAAATGGCTCACCAAAGCTTTGGCTTGATCCATACTAGCCATACCCGACCACATTGGGTAGTACGCCGCCAGTGACCATATGTCACTGCGTTCTTGATTTTGAAAATTATAATCGAAATAAAAGCCTTTTTCCGCGTCCCACAAATACTTATCGAAGTTTTCGTGGCGTTTATTGGCTAGTCCGGCCCATTTAGCCGCGTCACGCGGCTCGCTTAAAATCTCAGCCGTTCGTTCAAAATCCTTTTCGTATCGATAGAGTAGCGAATTAAGGTCTACCGGTAGATAACTCAGGCATTCTCGGTGAAAGCGAGTGGTATGATCCCACCCGCTTTCAGCCTCGGCCATATCGTGAATAACATTGGTATCGTAATAACGGCTTAGCCCCTGGAATACTTGCCGCCACTGCGGGTGAGCTTTACCCATCCAGACCTTTTTATACTCACGCTCGGCTTGCAACATGCGGTTACGCAACCATACTTTGTTTTTTTTAAGCGCATATAGATCCATGATAAAGCTGGTTAGAAAGGGTGGCTGTGAATGGCTGGTTGAATAAGTTCGAGCCGAGTTTGGAATCATTCCAAAGCGCTTTAGTAGTACTATTAGGTTTTCAAGCATGCCGAAGGCCAACTTCTGCCTAGACGTACCAAGCAAGCCAATGGCGGTAAAATAACTATCCCAATAGTACATTTCCTCGAATTGAAATTCGTTTTCAGGATCGTTAGATGGCACCACATATGGATGCGGTAAGCCAATTAAAGTGCCGCGATCGGCCGGGTTAAATTTTTCTAGATTCTGCCAATGCCCTTCAATGTGGCTCAATGCCGGGGCAAGCTCATCCACGCTAAATTGGGGTAATTCGTGATTTTTCATAGAAATTTTTGTTTTATACCCCCCCCTTAGATCACTAACCTTCAATCTACTGGGTCAAATGAGTATGGTCAATGAGTAGATTAATCCTGAACAGTCTGTTCGCCGGAATTTACTTCAGGCGGTGGGTATATATCGGGCTGAGCAGAGTTACCATCCGCTACACTCGGCAAGCCAGCTCGATGCGCAGCTACAGCCTCTACCGCGCCGATTCCAGCAAAATCTGCAGGGACGGTATCACCCCAAGGCATTTGTTGACTTCTTTGATCTACTAGAACAGCAAGCGCTCCGGCCATATTAGTAAGCAAGTTAGTCTTTTCAACTATACTTGCTCTCCTAGCTTCTCGTGCAAATGCCGACTTAGGGGGAATGCGTCCGCGTTCATCGAGTGGCAATCGATAATCTCGTTGACTATGCCCACCTGGCAATATCGAATCACCGTGATTTACGCTTCTACCGCCCTGACCGGGTACCTGTAGGTTGTGGCCTGTGTCTCTTCTCTCTGGTCTGTGATTACCCATGCTGCTTCCTTTTCTTTGATTAATTATCGATATAATATACTCTTTACACTATTTGTCAATACCTATAGAACTTCACGTCCTTTAGCTCCTCTGGCAGAAAGCCTTTCGGATGCTCAAAGCCTGCCTCCCATTTGGCACCCTTGCCATAGCCCAGTTCTTTCATTAGCTTAGTTGGTGCATTGCGAATATGTAGTGGCGGCACTGCGCCAGGATGCTCAGCCACGGCTTGTTTTGCTCGTCCTAGAGCATCGGTAGCACTACGAGATTTCTTAGTCTTAGCCATGGCAATAGTTGCCTGAGCCAGGTTTAGCTGGCACTCCGGCATGCCAATGCGCTCGACGGCTTGGAAGTTTGCTACGGCAAGAGCAAGCATAGAGTTATCTGCTAGCCCAATGTCTTCACTGGCAAAAATTACAAGTCTGCGAGCTATAAACTTAGGGTCTTCACCGCTTTCGAGCATTTTAGCTAGGTAAAAAAGGGCAGCATCGGCATCGTTACCGCGCATGCTTTTTATATAGGCACTAATAAAGTTGTAGTGGTTTTCGCCATTTTTATCGTACTTGAGGCCCACCTTTTGCATGGCTTGTTTAATGTGATCTGGCGCAATAGTTATCTGCTGGGTTAAGTTCATGGCGGTCTCGAGCCCATTGAGGGCAATTCGCGCATCACCAGCAGATAGGCTAGCCAGTAACTTAGCAGCATCTGGGTTAATTTTTCTACCCTTAAATTCACTCATGGCGTTGTTTATTATGGCAACCAGCTGATTTTTCGACAGTTCGTTTAGTACTACCACTCTAGTCCGCGAAAGCAGGGGAGCGATAACCTCAAAACTTGGGTTCTCGGTAGTAGCGCCAATTAGTACAATGGTGCCATCCTCCACGTGTGGCAAAAATGCATCTTGCTGGGCTTTATTAAACCGGTGAATTTCGTCTACAAACAGGAGGGTCTGCTGGCCAAGTCTTGAGCGCTCTTTTGCCCCTTCTATAACCTTTTTTACCTCTGGCAGACCACTAGCGACAGCCGAGAGCTCTATAAAAGCAGCACCAGATTCATTCGCGATAATGCGAGCAATGGTGGTTTTGCCTACACCGGCCGGGCCCCACAAAATCATGGAGGTTAGTTTTTTAGAGTCTATTACATTTCGCAGAAACTGATTCTGGCCAATAATATGTTCTTGCCCTACTACGTCTGATAGTTTTTTCGGGCGCACTCTATCCGCCAGCGGTTTTTCGGCACTCGCGCCAAATAAGTCCATAAATTTATTGTATCATATGGACCAGTACAAAAACCGAACACTGTGGGAACGAGCTCTCTATACTTAAAACACAGGTAATTAAGATTAAGAGATCATGCTTTATGTTTTAAGTGCTAGTTTCTTGTACAGAGATAAAGATTCGTTTGCCACAGTGTGGGCAATCAAACGAGCCTGTTTGTGTGACTTCTTTCTTGCATTCAGGACACCTATTCTTATTCATAATCAGTATTGAACTATAATCTTTCTTTCGCCTGCATGCTCTGGGCGCATTACTGGATGACCATGCCTAGGTAGAAATTTAAAATGCTCGTTAACATGGCTAACCATACCCAAAACACCCTTTTCATTAATCAATTTTTGTATCTCATCAGGTAGGTACTGATCTCTTACTAGAGACCAGTCAGCCATCATAAACTCAAACTCGTGTTTGGGGTCATGTATATCGTTCCATTCCATGTCCCCATTATACAACTCTCCCTAAACCGCTTAAGCTTGCAATAAACTCAGCACCAGCAGAAAATTAAAAATGATATGGCAATACCAATAAATGAAAAGAGAAAAGAATTACATAAGGTCAGCCAGCAAGAGCTAGATAAATTATATAGTGGCGTAAGCGATGCCTATGCCTCAATCCAAACTAAAGCCCTAGCATTATTGGCTGGTGAAGTGGCAGTGCTAACTTTTCTATTCACCGCTGAACCTAGCACATTCCCTAGGCCTTATATTATTTTTGCAATTATTATTTATGCTATCGGAATTATTTTGCTAGGATTGGCATTTGTATTCTTTCTATGGGCAGCATCTCCTAGCGAATGGCATCAACCTCCAGAGACCAAAGATTTAGAAGATATCGAAGACAGATTTAGAAATGATGTTTTGAGGTTGTATAGTTATCTGAATAAAGAATACGTATCTGCTATTAGGGCTGGTGTAAGTAAGGTAAATTTTAAAGCAAACAAATTAAAATGGGGCACTTATTTCTTGTTTATTGGAATTGCACTCATAGCGTTGATACGCTTTGGGGGTGGAACCATAAACATAATTGGTGTATAATCATAAGCATGAAATCAATCGACACCTACACCAGAGCATAGTATGAAATCGTACGACACGTATAAAAAGAGCTTGTAAATTATAGCCCCGAAAGGGGCTTTTTTAATACTAAAAAGCTTAAACTTTCTTTTTTCACACTTCTGGTGCACCAAGAATTCTAGGTGGATGGTGCCAGGGAAATTAAGATAAAGGTCGCTGCCAGGAGAGCTAATCCAGCCCACAAGTAAATTTTAGATCGTTTCTTGTGTGCAATTGTATCTGGTGTGTCAGGTATATTACTAAGTAATCTAAATGTTTTCGGCATTACATATACCCAGACGATAGGCACTAAGAACCCCAATAAAGAGGCTCTGGCATAACTTCGTGCCCTTTTTAGTTCATTAGTATAATCGCTCATACAACTGCCTTCCTATATGTTTATAAATTAGCAGAAAATACAAATTGACGGTTGCATATTTTAAACATCGATTAAAATTCTACCACTTAAATTTTTTGTTGGCGATTTTGACTGTGTCGCCTAAGTTCACACCAGAGCGTACTAGCTCCCTATCAATGCCAAACTTGTGCAGGATGTTTCGCAGACGCGCAACTCCCTCATCGTTTTGCATATCAGTCCGCTTGGCAAAGCCTTCGATCTTTTGCCCCTTCACTACAAATTCCTTGCCCTCAACTTCTACCCACCAAGCGTTAGGGTCATCAGCCAGAGTAAGCTCTGGTATCCCCAGTTCTTCCTCTGGAACAGGCTTAGCGCGCTCGGTTTTTACTAACTTCAGTGCTGCCCGTAGCACCTCTGTTACGCCAATATGCGCTACCGCTGAAACAGGCAGTATTTGGGCTTTTGAGGCCGTTTTAAGAGCTTTACTATGCAATTTTAACTTTTGTGCGTCAAGGAGATCCGCTTTCGTTAGAAGCACCAGCTGCGGCTTCTGCGAAAGGTCTACGCGGTAGTCTTGCAGCTCACGCTGAATAGTTTTGTAAGCCTGCACCGGATCTTCCTGCGTCGCATCTATTAAATGCAATATCACCGCTGTTCGCTCGATGTGGCGTAAGAATTCATCCCCCAGTCCTTTCCCCTGACTGGCTCCTTCTATCAGCCCCGGGATGTCAGCAATCAGCAGGCTATCACCATCGATATCGGCCACACCTAGGTGTGGGGTAAGCGTGGTAAAGGGGTAATCGGCAATCTCGGGCTTGGCGCTGGAAACAACAGATATAAAGGTCGATTTGCCGGCGTTAGGCAGCCCTACCAAACCAACATCGGCAATTAGCTTTAGCTCTAGGTTTAGCTGCTTCTCTTCGCCGGCTTCGCCTAGCTCGGCAATTCGTGGTGCTTGGCGCACAGATGATGTAAAGTGAGCGTTGCCAAATCCACCCCGCCCACCACTGGCTAGTACGGCTGTCTGGCCGACTTCGGTTAAATCGGCAAGCTTTTCTTCGCCCTCGTACACCACCGTGCCAACGGGTACCCGCACAATGGCGTCTTCCCCGTTTCGCCCATGTTGGCGCCGGCGTTTACCATTCTCGCCATCGACCGCTTTGATAATTTGATGGTGCCGAAAAGCTCCCAAGGTATTAACATTATTTTCGGCCCTAAAGATAATGCTTCCGCCAATGCCGCCATCGCCGCCGTCGGGGCCACCTTTGGCCACATAGCGCTCTCGCCGAAAGCTGGTTAGGCCGTCGCCACCCTTTCCAGCAGTTACTCGCAATTGGACTTGATCAACAAACATACTTATTAGTATCAAGTAGCAAGTAACTTGTAGCAAGGGGCAATCAATCAAATTTAAGAGAGCGGCTCATTTGAACCGCTCTTCTTTGATACTATCTACTAGCTACTCTTTTTTAGTAGATGTAGGTAAAGACACTAGCAGGTTCCCAGCGTTCAGACCTTCGTCCCCAGCCGGCACCGTAGTTCATCTCAGATACGCGAACTTGATCGCCTCGAACTTCCTCAACAAACACTACGTGTCCCCATCCACCAATGCTGTTTTGGCTACCCACAGCTCCGGCAACCGGCGTGCTACCAACACGGTAACCACTAGCAGCAGCATTGTAGCGCCAGCTAATAGCGTTACCCCAGTTGGAAGGAATCGGAGCTCCAGCGGCTGCCCGACGGTTAGCCGCCCACCAAGTACACCATCCATAATCGTAACCATTACCAGAGAATCGTGGAGCAAAAGAAGTGCTCATAGAACCGCTTGACTGACTAAAACTTACCGGAGCAGGTGCCGACTCCTGAACTACGCCGTCAGGAATAATTATCTTCGAACTTGGTTTAAGCCCGTCAATTTCGGCATCGTTAAAGCTAATAATTTGTTGTGCGTTGGCTTTGTAAAGAAGTGCTAAACCGTCCGGGGTATCAGTAGCTGATACAGTGTGCAATACACCGTTTACCGGTAGAATCGTCAACTGAGTTCCGGGTGCCGGATTTGTGTTGCTAGCAATGTTATTTGCCCAGCGAATAGTATTAACACTTAGGTTAAATTTCTGTGCAATACTGTCTAGCGTGTCGCCGCTAACCACATTATAGGTTTGCGTTTCTACTCGAGTGCTACTACCCGAAGTTGTAGCCGGCTTAGCTAAATAGCTTTCGTTGCTAGTGGCAACGGCAGCCTGCGAACTTAGATCTTGAGCCTCCGCGGCAACTTCTTTCGAAACAGGTAGATCCGTGTTTTCGGCGACGTTTGCCGCTATGTAGGCAGAGGCAGTTTGGTCTACCAAACCACCGTAGCCACTGTCGTCCACTATTTTACTTAGTGGTTGTGATGAAGCGGTATTGTCACTATTTGCCACTGTACGCACCTGAGAAGCGCCGAGAGCGCTAACAACTACAACTCCAATGACAGCCATAGCTAGACCAAAATGTGATATAAAACGAGGTTTCTTTTTAATAGTTGCGCCAAAGTCGCGTGCTACAGATACGGCTCGTTGCGAACCATTTGCAGATATAGAAAGTGCAGTTTGACTTGACTGAGTAACTTTTTGCTTAAGTGATAATGCTTGAGATTGGTTGTACTTCTCAGATGATTTCTCGCCACCTAAAAAGCGTCGTGCCGATCTAATACTAATATCTAACTCCCTATCAACCTGTTTCCAAGTTGCTCTACCTGTACTCCGTCTTTCCCCTGGCTAATTAAGGCTTATTACTAATACTTTTTTGAGCCCGGGCTGAACACCAACGACCTGATAAACAGAGGTGTCCTTAACGACGTTTCAAGGTATGCTATTAACTCCACTCAACTTTTACAACTTAACAGATGTAAATTACGTCTAATGCGTTAATAGACTTTTATGAGGTTATCAAGTATGCCTGCTGCTGTCAAGGTGCATATAATGGCTTACAAAAGCCATTATTGCAAATATTTCTCTATATTTTCTAAATGTTTCGTTTCATCTAAGGCATAGTGCACTTTGCCTTCTTTGTCGGCAATAAAGAAGAGCCAGTCGGTACTCGCCGGATTGGCCACGGCTTCGATAGCACTAAGCTCGGGCATGCAAATTGGCCCGGGTGGCAATCCCGCATTTAGATATGTATTGTAGGGCGAATCTAGCTCTGTTGACGCCTCTGCTCCAAGTAGTACCGCGCCGTACTGAAAAGTAACATCAGACTCCAGTTTTTTTGGCATACCCAATCGTTTATAAAATACTTGTGCTACTTGACGGCGATCGTCAGAAGTGGCGGCTTCTTTTTCAACGATTGAGGCCAACGTTAAACCCTGATTAATATTGAGTCCACGAGCTGCCCAAGCACTACGAACATCCGGGGTTATTTTTTGATTGGTGTTTTCTAGCATTAATTCAATTAATAGCGATAGTGGGCGCCCTT
>CAZBQI010000012.1:0-28077 GCA_964494105.1 uncultured Candidatus Saccharibacteria bacterium
CAATAAATAACATTGGCAAAGCAATTAGCGGTATCGGTTTAATTTGTCTTAGCTCTGCTTTTGCACTTTACACATTTGATTTACTTAAGCTACACATTGATAATAAAGCGAGAGTGTAATATGACAAAAAATCAGGATACCAAGAACCTATGGAAGAGCGTTACTTTGCAGCGCAAAGATACGATACTTTCTATAGCTGCTATTTTTGGCATACTTGGTGGAATTTTAGTGTTCCAAAGCTACGCCGAACGTAGTCAAGACACCACTAAGCCAGATACTGTTATTAAACTAAGCAAAATTGATGTCAACAATAAAGAGCAACCTTACTTATATCAATTTGCGACCAAAAAAGATCTAACCTACTGTTTCAAGGGACAAGTGACAACCGGTGGATCTGTAGGAATTACAGTTACTTATGGCGATAACGTAGTTAACCAGATTGTGACCGAATCAAAACCCACCACCGAAATTGGGTGCTTTAAAGCCAGCGAAACCTCTAGCAATACTACTGTAACTCTTGATATAGATAGAGATACCACGCCAAAAGAACTGTACGTTTACTAAGCAATTCGCAACAATTCACTGACTATATTGATGTGTAGTCACCAAACGACAATCGACCTAATACAATCGCCAGGTAAATTGCAATTAAGCTAATAATAATTGCCACAATGCCGGACTGTAACCCACCAAAATTTTGCAGACTAAATGTAACCGATCCGCTCAAGCCGAGAACTAAGGGCAAAGCCCCACGCACCGCTGTGAAGATATAAAACAACATTACAATTATTGAGAATACTTTTAACAATTTTGCACCAATTACCCGGTGAGAGTAACGTGCTTCTTCCGTGGTTGCATCAAGATGTATATAGGTCGTATTAAGTACTTTGTGGTTATGATAATTAATGGCCAAATTGTATATACTCCACCATGCCAGATATAAGCCAAGCCCGGTTAAGCCCCAAAAGGCTGCTACCGAAACCCGCCCAGCAATACTTGCATCGACACCGTAACGCTGATATATCTCGATATATCCGCCAATAGTCTCCTTAATATCAGCTCCACCGTATGCTACAAAATATATATCTAGCTTAGCCAGCATAGTAGCGAAAATAACCAAGAGAGTAGCTACCAGCACCAAACTCAGTAGTTCTGTTTTGCTTATCATAAAGGTGTCTTTAAAATTTAGTGGTTTCATTTTTATTTACTTCCAGCTACTAAACTGATTTTAGCGTTTAGAGATTCAAATACAAATCATTATAGGGTAGGAAGTAGTTGCTGAATGGGCAAGATTTATGTCAAATATGCTTTGCGAGCTCTTTCGCGTTATGTATTGGCAAGTGGTGCCCACCGGCTAATTCAACAATTCTTATATTTGATTTTTTAATACTCTGTAGTTTTTCAATGGCAAGCGCTTTATCGTGCTTACCGTATAAAATTGTTACCGGTGCTGTAACTTTTTTAAAGTCAGTCTTATAATCTTGCTCAAAAATTATGTGCTTCATAGTGCGCGAATATGATGTATAGCTATGGTAAGGTACGTCATCTGTTACCTGACGCGGTAACTTTGGGTAAAGCAAACGATAAAATAGCTTGGCACTGGGTTTTGGTTTGCAGACAATTTTGCACGCAGCGTTACATAGGGGACCATAAAATAACCAAGATGGTGCTCTGTAAGCCTTGTTAAATGTATTCAGCGCCTCTTTTTTACTGTCAAAAAACACCGGGTTCACTAGCACTACTTTAGAGACTAGCTTTGGGTACTCCGCTGCCAGCCGTAGTGCAATGAGTGTGCCCATGGAGTGCCCGACAACAGTAAATGGATATTTTATTTTCTTATCCACCAGCGCTTTTAAAATCGCCTTTATATGAGTTTCGTATGTGTAGTCACTATTTCTTGGCATAGGGGATCGCCCAAACCCCAGCAAATCTGGCAAAACCAGCTGGTGTTTTTCATCCATAACTTTGGCTATATCAAACCAATATCTGTGACTACCAGCCATACCATGAATAAAAACCACCGGCTCCCCCCTGCCCATAGTTTTAATAAAAATCTGCTTATTACTATTCATTACCTGTCAGCCTGTTCATGCCAATGACGCCTAGAATTATGAGCAAACCGCCCATAAATTCTTTTACACTCAAGGTTTCACGAAAAATTAGAAAACCAAAAACAACTGACCAGAAAGCTTCAAGCGTTAGTACGTTACCGGCTAAGATATTGTTCACTTTAGAGAATCCATAATTTGCTAAATTGAAGTTGACTACATTCATAATGCCTGCCATCAGTAGAGTCGCTAGTACCCAAGGGTGCCATTGAAACTTAGGAATTCCTTCGCCAACTGCTATAGATATCATCAATATTGATACTGCTTGGAAAACAAAGATAGTTGTAGTTATCTCGTAGTTATTCAATAATTTGCTGTGCCACTTTCGCGATACTACCAGTAGAGCAAAACACAAACCTAAAATTACAGATAAAAACTCACCCCTGCCCCAGTGAAGTAGATTATGGTAATCACTAACTGCTATTAGAAAAACTCCAATCAATGACAGAATAATGAACAAGAGTTTCTGCCAACTTAATCTTTCTTTAAAAAATATAATACCGAAAAGCGCTATAAATGGTAATGATTGTATAAACGCAACATTCCCTAGTTTTGTATCTATGACAGCTTGAGAAAAAATCACAACTGTAACACCAGCTAACAATCCTCTAGCCGCTAAAAGTAACCATTCATTTCTGCTAATTCGGGCCAGCTTAGAATAGTCTAATTTACGATGCAGAAATATTAGTGATAGTCCCAGCGCAACAAAAACTCTTAAATATACTTGCTGAAAGATTAAGAAGTCGTGCGAAAGTCCACGTGCCCAAATTCCCATCGAGGCATACACAGCAGAAAGTACAACTAGCGATAGAACACCTTTTTGCATATCACTCCCGGAATGACCAGAGATATTTTGACTTAATTTAGTCATTTGCTGAGTATTAGTTTATCGATTGCCTGGGCAACGCCGTCTTCATCAATGCTACCCGTTACAAAATCGGCTGCGTCTTTTAATTCTTTCGGCGCATTACCCATGGCAACTTTGAAACCAACTGATTCAAATAAAGGCAGGTCGTTGTGGTAGTCTCCAACACCAATCGCTTCACTTTTTCTTACATTTAAGATTCGTAGCAGTTCTTCAATGCCGTGCTTTTTTGAAGCTTTTGCATCTGTAATCATCAAGTCAACTACACCTTGATTCCACGATGTTGTTATATGTGCAGAAATTCCCTCGACCGCTTCTAACTCTTCGGAAAATGAAATTGCCATGTGCTCTGTGAGTGAGCCAACAAATAATTTTACTGTCTCGTCATCAAGCTTGCTCTCTGCCGTAAGCGGCATTTCAAATTCATCACTTGAAGTACGCAGTTTAATTCCAAAACGCTGGGCAATCTCTATTGCTGCACGCTGCCCAGCGCTACTAATAAACACTCTTTCTATATACTTGTCGTTCTTTGGGTCGTATATTTCAGGTCCATTATTTACAACACATGGATCTTGAATATTTAATTCACTCATAAGGTGCTTGCAAAAACGCAGCGAGCGGCCTGTAGCAAAGCAGACTTTTACACCTTGGGCTTGTGCCTTATTAATAGCCTTCTTTACTTGTTTAGAAGGCATACCATCGCGACCAGACGGGACAGTTGTACCATCTAGATCTAAAATTAAGGCTTTATATTTCATTACTGAAGAACGGCTTTGATCCTGCGGATGCCGGCGCTTGAGCTTTGTTCTTTTATTATCTTGAACTGCTTGCCACCCTCGCCAATTGCGCCGGTATGCTCTACGTGCGGACCACCACAAAGCTCCATTGTGTATGGGTTACTTTCTGGGCCTATGACGTATACCTTTACAGTATCACCGTATTTCTCGCCAAAGTGGCCACGGGCACCGCTTTTTAGGGCTTCGTCGGTGGGCATTTCTTTCCAAATAACTTTTAAATCTTTTTGAATTACCTCGTTCACAATGTCTTCAACTTTTTTAATTTCTTCATCAGTCATTTTGGCCGGGTGGTTAAAGTCAAAGCGGGTGCGCTCTTCAGTAATGTTACTACCCCGCTGTTCTACGTGGTCACCCAACACAAGCCTTAGTGCCTTGTACATAATATGAGTAGTGGTGTGGTACTTAGTGGTTTGCTCGGTGTGTTCGGCCAAGCCCCCTTTAAACATGCCTTTGGAGGCACTGCGCGAGCGGTTGCGCTGATCTTCCAGCTCTTGCTTGTAATCTGTTTTCCAGTTCTTAGCCAGCTTCTTGCCAGATTTCTTTGCCTCTTCTTCGGTTAGTTCAGGCGGGAAACCGTAAGTATCAAAAAGGGTAAAAACTTGCTTACCGCTCAACTCTTGATCTGCTAGTTTCGTGAATTCCTTCAAACCTTTACGCAAAGTTTGGCGGAACAACTTTTCTTCGCGATCCAAAACATTTAGTACATCTTTCTCGTTCTTAGCGGTTTCTGGGAATGGCTCTTTGTACATGTCAATCACTGTCTGTGTTATGGCGTCAAAAAGGCCGTGCTCGATACCAAGTTCTAACGCCTGGCGAATAGCCCGGCGCAACAATCGGCGCAAAATGTAGCCTTGGGTTTTATTGCTAGGCGTCACACCGTCGGATGCCATAAATACGGCACTGCGCATGTGATCAGCAATTACCCGCATTGGCTCAGGGTCATCGGAGTACTTTTTACCACTCAGTGACTCTAACTTCTCAATAATTGGCCAAAGTAAGTCGATTTTAAACACATCAGAAGAATTAATCGATGCGGTTGCTATCCGCTCTAGCCCGCCGCCAAAGTCAACATTTTTTTGTGGCAGTTCGTCCACCCCGCCTTTATCGTTCTTTATGTATTGCATAAAAACAGAGTTGCCGATTTCTAAAAACCGGCCACAATCACAATTCGGATGGCAGTGCTCTCCAAAGCTGGTATCGTGTTTGACATCGTCAAACAGATAAAACATCTCGCTGTCTGGTCCACCTGGCTCGCCGGCTGGCATATTCTGCGGCTCACCTACCCGACTCCACCAGTTTTTATCTTGGTAATAGAATATTCGCTCACCATCTTTCATGCCGCGCTGGTAGCCACCGGCTTCGTTGTTCATGTCAGCTACTTTGGCTTCAACATTCTTAGCCTTGAATAGTTTCTTCCAAATTTCGGCAGCTTCAGTATCTTTAGGAATTTTTAGTGATTCATCGCCACTATAGCAAGTGACGTAGAGCTTTTTCGGGTCTAGACCAACAACCTCAGTTAAGAATTCAAAAAACCACGGCAGTTGCTCGGCCTTAAAGTAATCGCCCAGGCTCCAGTTTCCAAGCATTTCAAAAAAAGTAGTGTGGCGGTTATTGCCAACTTCATCAATATCTTCGGCGCGAAAACAAGTCTGGCTATCGGTCAGCTTGGTGCCCGAAGGATGTTTTTGGCCAAGTAGATAGGGCATAAGGGGTTGCATGCCGGAACCCGTAAAAAGTGTGGTTGGGTCGTTCTCCGGTACAATGCGCGCACGAGGAATTACCGTGTGCCCCTTGCCCTTAAAAAATTCAAGATATTTAGACCGTATTTCTGCAGTATTCATAGATTCAATTCTAACAGATACCATGCAATTTGAATAATATCTATTTTATGTTTATATATCTAAATGCATGAGACAGGTGACCCTTTAGGTTTTGCCGCCAATCCAATTCTGCGACAGTACGACGCAAAGCATTTTATAAATGTTGTTGAGCCATTTTTGAGAGAAACCAAAAGTGTTACCGAAAGCTATCTAGACCTAGAACTAAAAATGGCTTACGCGAGAGTGCTTCCTTTTGACCCTACAGTAGAAGAAAATCCATTGAACTACCCGGAGGCTATAGAGGTTACCGCACAGGAGATACGCAGTGAAGCCAGGAACTAACGGAACAATTATTTTAGATCATATTGCTGAGGTAGAAACTGCACAAATTGTTCTTTATAAAGCACGTAAATACGGTGTAGAACCAGATAAGAGACGAGATGCCTCCGCTCCTTTAGGTGAATACGATTATCCAAACGTACCTGCAGAGCTTACATTTGGACAGGCTGCTGGCATTCTGACTGCTGCTAAATGGGCACGAAAGAATGATCTAACAGGTGGATCGACGCTAGACTTGAGTGAACAACACGAGACTGAACTTATTGCCATGCTTGAAGCGCACTTACCACCAGAATTTCAAGATGTAGAGTCGTCAGCGACTAATAACCCCTCCGCCTAGTACAGTTCGCCCGTCATAGATAACGGCCGATTGGCCGGGCGTAATGGCACGGTCGGCGTCTTTTAACTCAACAACATATTTGTCGTCATTCTTTACTAGTCTTCCCTTTTGTAAAGGACCACGGTAGCGCGTGCGGATTTGATAATCTTTGTCTGCTTGTGGAATCTCGTTAATCCAGTGTGGTTCACTAATTGCGAAATTGTCGCAATAAAGTTCGTCGTCATCTAGGTGATCAGTTACATATAATATATTGGCCTTTATGTCCTTATCGATAATATAAAATGGTCGGCCGCCCCCAATATTCAGGCCATGGCGCTGGCCTATCGTGTAAAATGCCGCTCCTTCGTGTTGCCCTACTACCGTGCCGTCACGCTTTTTTATATCTCCAGTTTTCGGTTTTATATATTGCTGTAAAAAGCTCTTTATGTCTACCTCGCCAATAAAGCATATTCCGGTCGAATCGGGCTTTTTGGCCACTGGCAGGTTGAACTTTTTGGCCAGTTCGCGCACCTCGGGTTTTGCGTACTCCCCAAGTGGGAAAATTGTGCGAGCAAGTGCTTCCTTGGTAACGCGGCACAAAAAGTACGTCTGATCTTTATTTAGGTCTTTTGCCATTTCCAAGGCCCGGCCTTGGATTCGTGCATAGTGGCCGGTGGCTATCATGTCGGCGCCGTCTTTGAGAGCAGTACTTAAAAACAATTTAAATTTAATTTCTTGGTTGCACATAACATCCGGGTTGGGAGTTCTGCCAGCTCTATATTCACTCACCATGTAGTCCACAACTTGTTGTTTGTATTCCTTTTGGAAATCAAAAATCTTAAAGGGAATTTCTAATATTGCCGCCACGCTCTGGGCATCGTTAAGGTCTTCTCGCCAGGGGCATTTGTAGCCAAGTACGTCGGCCGTCCAGTTTTTCATGTAAACACCGACAACGTTATAGCCCTGCTTTTTCAATAAAGCAGCACTAACCGAGCTGTCTACCCCGCCACTCATACCAACATACACAGTACTAGTCATAGCGTTCTATTATCTATTGCAAATCAATCGCGGTAAAGCTTGATGATTACTGAATGAGTTCGGCAAATAGAGTTTTGGGACCCTCGGTTAGAGTTAAATACCATCCAGCCGGTGTTAACCACCAATTCTTCCTGCCCCAAGTTTGGTCGATGGCCGGGTGATTAATTATTTTCACCTCCGGGCTAAGAGTATCGCGAAATTCTATGTAAGCTCGCCTTTGGTGATATGGGGAAGTAACTAGAATTACGCTTTTAACGTTCAGAACGTCCACCAGGCTGGCAACTTCGTTAGCATTTTGCTTGGTTGTTAGTGAATTTTCGTCAAGTGAAATAACATCCGGCGGAATACCGGCTTTGATTGCCAGATTGCGCATCACCTGAGCGTTTGAAGGACTATCCGGGTCGCGGGCAGCACCAGAAAATATTATTAGCGGTGCCCAACCTTCTTGATAAAGCGCAATGGCTTCTCGTGCGCGAGCTGCAGTATCGCCACCGCTAACTGCTACTATTGCGTCAGCCTTTTCCAAATTATCCTTTGGGGCAAGGTAAAAACTAAAACTTAATAGGATTGCGAAAACTATGGCTATAACCACAACACCCGCAATAAATAATGCCTTCATGCCTTAATAGTATATATAACTTATCAACAGCCCGCTAAGAGACTAGCTGGCTTAAATTTTGTACTAGATATGCAATATCGCCCTCGGAAGTATTTCGACCAAGAGTAATACGCAACGATGAGTTTGCGTCCTTAATGCTAAGGCCAAGCGCCAGTAGCACGTGCGAGGGTTGATCATTATTCGCACTACAAGCCGAACCAGTCGCCACCTGGATTCCACGAGCGTCTAGAAGATGTACTAAGTCTTCTCCGCTAAACCCGGGGATCGTTATATGAACGTTGTTTGGCAATCTCTTTACCTGGTCACCATTTATTACTACCGTCGAAACCATCTGCTTCAGCTTACGCATAAGCTCATTGCGCAAAATCGCTAAACGTTTTGACTCCTTAATGCGCATAGCTTGCGTTTCCACTAGGGCTGTCGCAAAACCAATACAGCCGGCTACATTCTCGGTGCCACTACGCAAACCTCGTTCCTGTCCGCCACCGTGTATTAAAGTCGAAATTTTGACGCCGGTTTTTATATATAAACATCCGCTTTGCTTCGGTCCATATATTTTTGAACCGTTCAGGGACAGTAAATCCACACCCAAGCGTTCGACCTGTAGGGGTAGATAGTTTGTCGCCTGAGCCGCATCGCTGTGTAAGTAGATTTTGTGTTTCTTTGAATACTTTTTTAATAGGCTAGCAATTTTTGCAATTGGCTGAATAGTACCGATCTCATTATTGGCCAGCATAACCGATACTAATGAAACATCTTTATCTAGTAACTTTTCGAATTTTTCTAAATCGATTATCCCGCTGGATTTAACCGGACATATCTTTAGGCGCTTTTTTGAAACCGCCGCCTCGGCTGCAGCCAATACCGCTTCGTGCTCGATAGCTGAAACAATAATCTTTCCTTTTGGTTTTGCCCAGGCAACACCCTTGATGGCCAGATTGATGCTTTCCGTGGCCCCAGCCGTAAAGATAATCTCGTTTGGCTTCGCGCCTATAGTTGTACTAACCTGCTTACGGGCAAGCTCAAGATCGGCCCTTACGCCACGAGCATTTCGATAAATACTAGAGGGATTATAAAAGCTCTCACGATAATAGGGTCCCATTGCTGTTATCACCCTACTACTCATAGGCGTGGCAGCAGCGTTATCAAAATAATATTGCTTAGTGTTAGGCATCGCTAATAAGTTATTAACCCGCTGTTGCAGAATAAAGTTGCGTTGTCACCAAATAGTGATACCAGCGCATAGCTCGCAATAATGTCACGCTCTCATCTTCACCAACATTGACCGTTGGTTGGCCATCTTGAATCTTTACAATATGATCATTATAAATTTCATATCTTGTTGTTACATTATTGCCGTTTGGCTCTGCCTGCTCAAGCCAAACAATAGTTTTTTCATCTAACACAACAAAGCGCCGAACATGTCCGACTGGCATTTCACCAAACAAGGTTCCGCCAATTTCAGCCTCTCGCTCTAAAAGCTCTTGCTCTAATCGCTTGGCTGAAAAGCGCTTGGGATAAATCTGATTTATGGCTTTTTTGAATGCTCCTAATACCATTACGACGCTGCTCCTCTGGTATTCATTGCTTTAGCGATGTATTCACTTCGACGACGCTTGATGTCTTGAGCCAAATACTGAATGTGTTGAATACGCTCAACATGGGTCATCTCTTCAGGATTTTGAACCTGTTCAGCTTGATCTGACTGATTTGCTGGTTGGCTTTCTCGTTGCTCTTCCATTTAGGCTAAATTAAACAAGCTTGTGGCATTTGCACTTGTGGCTTCGGCCAGCTTATCTAATGACTCTCCTCTTAAATTTGCTAAAAATTCAGCAATTATTTTTACGTTTGCTGGTTGATTTATTTTACCACGTAATGGGGCTGGTGTCAAAAATGGCGAATCTGTTTCTAATACGATTTTCTCGAGTGGTGCGCTTTTGGCCGCCTGTAGTTGAGATGCTTCTTTTGTGAATGTCATGATGCCATTAAAACCAAGGTATAGGTTTCGCTTTAAGACTTCTTGCATAGCAGATACGTCCGACGAAAAACTATGGACAACACCACGAACGTTTGAATACGAATCAATCAACCTAAAGAAACTGTCGAAAGCGTCGCGCACATGAAAAATACACGGAAGATTGTATTCTGCAGCGAGTTCTATCTGTAAACGCAAAGCTCGTTTCTGATCCGCTACGCTTGAATGATTATAATAGTAATCCAGGCCACATTCACCAATCGCCACGACTTTTGGCTGATCTACTAATTCTTTAATCTGGTCTATCGCCTTGATGCCTAGCTTGGCTTCGTGCGGATGCAAACCAACCGCCGCCCAAACATTTGAGTTTTGGTGGGCAAACGTCACCGCCTGACGACTGCTTAGCACATCTGTACCCGGACAAATTATCTTATCTACACCCACCCCGACTGCACGAGTCAATGCCTCGGTCGAGTCTGCCTTGTAATAATCCGCCTGTATGTGGGCGTGCGTATCTACCAGCATTTACTTTATCGAGCCATGTCCAGACGCCAACTCATCATGTTTGGGGAACAAACTGGATATTTCACGCACTAACCCGTCGGCAAATGTTTGTTTAATTTTCTCAGAAGTTGCCGGCATAAACGGATCAAGCAAAATTGCTACCTGCAAAATATTGCTAACCAAATAAGCTAGTACTTCCTGTAGGTGCTTAGTGTCTTCTTTGGCCAACTTCCAAGGTTTTTCCTCTTCAATGTACTGATTGAGTCCACGAACTAGCTGCTTCACTTCGCCAGCAGCCAGGTCGAAACGATAGTTTCGTATTGCCTCTTGATATGCAGTCATATCATGTGAATGCTCAGGGATGTCGCCAACAACATTGTTCTGATACTTGCTCACCATGCTAGCCACGCGTTGCACTAAATTGCCAAGATCGTTTGCTAGGTCGGAATTATAAACGGCCTGTAAGCGCTCCCACGTAAAATCGCCGTCGTCGTCTCCGGGAATTTCAGCTAGTAAATAGTATCGAAAAGCATCTGCACCATATTTCTTTACCACTTCAAATGGATCAACAACATTGCCTAGTGTTTTACTCATCTTTTTGCCGCCGACATTTATAAAACCGTGCACATAAAGCGCTTTAGGCAAAGGTAAGCCGGCCGAGAGTAACATAGCCGGCCAAATCGCCGCATGAAACCGTAGAATATCTTTTCCAATAACTTGGGCATCGGCTGGCCACCATTGCTCGTAACCCTTTTGCGGATAACCGGTAACTGTTAGGTAATTTAACAGAGCATCGGACCATACGTACATAACTTGGGATTCGTCACCCGGAACATCAACACCCCAGGGAATCTTTTCCTTCGGACGACTAAAGCTGACGTCTTCGAGTCCAGAATTTAAAATATCAAGAATCTCATTTTTCCTGGCCTTATGGTATATCTTTAGTTCGTCTTTTTCGATTAGCGCTTTTAGTGGTTTGGAGTACTCACTAAGCTTAAAAAAGTAGTTCTCTTCTTCAAGCTCTTCGTACTTACGATTGTGGATAGGACATTTGCCTTTGTTGGCCTTTTCCTCAGTGTCAGTGACGTACTTTTCGCACCCAACACAGTACCAGCCCTTGTACTTATCTTTATAAATATCCTTTTCAATTTGTCGCCAAAAGTGTTGAGCGGAAGTTATATGGCCAGGCTCGGTAGTACGAACAAACCGATCGTATTGAACATTAAGGACTTGACATAAATTAATGAAATTCTGACTCATTGTATCCGTGAATACTTGCGGATCTTGCCCTGCCTCTTGAGCTTTTTCTAATATTTTTTTGCCATGCTCATCAGTTCCGGTTGAAAACAGCACTGAATCACCTTTATTTCGATGATAACGCGCTATCGCATCCGCAATAATCAAATCCATTGCATTGCCGATATGAGGTACTGCGTTGACATAGGGAATGGCTGTTGGTACGTAAAATTTACTCATGTCTAAGCTGTTATTTTAGCACGCAGACCTATAGCGATACTATGGCGCCGTTGCGCCCGGTTACGGGCTTATCTCGCCGATGGGAATAGAATTCCCTCGGCTTTAGAAAGGAGTTAATGCCAAGATTGTCGATTTTACTAATACCGCAATCTTTTAATTTGATCTCGCATCCCCTGGGAATATCAACATACCACTTACCGCTTATTTCTTTTGTAATCTGGTTATTGGGAAATGCTTGCAATATGGGATCGAGATCTGACTTACTGAACTCGTAGGTAGCGAGCTGATTAGCTGGGCCAATTGCCGCCACCAAGTTTGAGCACTTAACCCCAGTCTGTGAGATTTTATTTACTGTGTGCTGAATAATGCCAGCCACTAGACCTTTCCAGCCGACATGGACAATACTCACAGCCTTACCGTTCACATCTGCAATAAATACGGCCACACAATCGGCCACACATAGCGAAATCGGTATGTTCTTTAGAGTTGTAATTATTGCATCGTAGCCGGATACATCCTTTTCGTGTGAATCAGAATCTACCTGACTTACCTTGTTTGAGTGTCCTAATTTGCCGGCAAAAATAAGTCTGTCTGCATCTAGGCCAATCGCCTCGCAAGCTAATTGGCGGTTTCGTAAAACGTAATCTTTCTTATCTCCGTAATCGAAAGAAAAATTTAGAGAATCAAATGGACGCGGGCTTACTCCGCCAACCCTGGTAAACCAAGCATGCTTGATACCATACTGATCAAGCAGTGAGCTAGTGTAGTATTCAATGTTTCCTTTTTCTTTCTTAGGCATGACTCTATTGTAGCCGGTCGCGTATCTCGCTTATAGATAGCCCCTGGTCTCGAAATTGGAGTATCGTCTTTAGCCTGGTCAAGCAGGTGCTTAATTCATATCTGCGTGCCCGGCGAGGACCCGACTGGCTGAACTCAAGTAAGCCTATCTCTGTATAGTACTTGATAGTACTCTCGCGCAGATGGGCGTGCTTGGCTAGCACTGCTCGACTAACTAAACGGGGCTTAACACGATATGCCCTACCCGATTCCTCGTAGCGACCGCCACTTGTTGACAAATCAACATTTTCGTCCCTTTTAACTAGTAATATTGTTGGGATGTTCTTACCTGAAGGAAGATTAATAAAGTCAACTTCCCCGTCTATATATAAATCAAAACCAGACTGGCCAAAGGCCGCTAAAGACCTTTTATTGTATGCTACGACGCGCGCAGTAATAGGTCCGTCACCCTGAGAAAGCCACATGAGGGCCGGTGCCAGCAACTCCCCTTCGTAACCAAACTTACCGTAATCATCCAAAACGTAAAGTTGCTCTATTACTTGGGTAGAATTATCCCTACGAGCCACTAGCACTCCAATTATTTCGCCGCCACTTTTTGAAGCAACTAACACCTGGTAGGAAGCACTCTGTATCATATGTTGCCAGTCCCTGATTTTCGCGTTAAAATCAACACTCCGTATATCGGCAACGCTTATGCCATTTGCCGCACTTACATAGCTACTCAGCCACACCGTAGCCTGAACAAAAACGATGCCAATCACATCATCAAGATTTGCCGAACGAATTTCCACAATTGGTTTTTGATTCATGCGATTTCCAAATTCTTACTTATTACTTATCTTTATACAGTAGCGGATGCTAATTGAGCAAGTCTAGTTCTTCTGCACACCGATAAAGACTTCCCCACTCATCGAGACTGAGTTCTTGAGCTCGCGCGAAACTATTTAACCCCGATCGCTCTAAAAGATTTGTTACGTCTTGCTGGGAAATCCGTAGCCCCCCAGCCAAGGAATTCTTCATTTGTTTTCTGCGCTCACCAAAACCCGCCTTTACTAACCGAAATAGTTTCTTGGTGTTAGCGGCAAAATATGGCTTGCTCCGCATAACAATATTTATTATGGTTGAGTCTACTTTTGGCATTGGGACAAATTTGTCACGGGACACCTCACCACAAAGTTCTGTCGTTGCAAAGTACTGCACACTAAATGCCAGTACCGACATCTGACCCGGAAGAGCATTAATTCTGGCAGCAACCTCTTTCTGGATGAGTAACGTCATACTGAGTGGTGGATTATTTGACTCAATCAGTTTTCGTAACAAATTAGAAGTCAAATAATAGGGAATGTTTGCCACTATCCGATAATCGCCAAGTTGCGCTGTATTAAACTGCAAAATGTCTTGTTCAACTATCTCTACATTGCCAAGTTTAAGCGCCTGTAAGATTGGAATTAAGTCGTGGTCGGTTTCGATTGCAATAACCTTTTTTGCTCGCTCGGCGATTAGCTTTGTCAGGCTACCCTTGCCTGGACCTACTTCAATTACGAAGTCTTCTGCGCTAAGTTTAGCCGCATCAATAATCAGCTTCAAACTAGCTTCGTCAAAAAGCCAGTGTTGACCAAGTGATTTCTTTGCGTATATCATGCTTTATCTTTTGTCGCATACGGGTAGGCCGTGAACTTAACATGTTTCATACTAGTTATTGTACCTGGTTATTGCGAAGATGAATTTAGGCTGGCAGTGATAAATGAATTTTCTTGGCACAAAAACTACTAAAATTAAAGATTGAGTTTTCGCGAGCATGACGGCCATTGACCCCAGCCTGAGCGAGCTTGTAGTTGCATGGCCGCGCTATCTTGTACTGCCGGGGGTGCTAAATCGGCTCTGTCATAACCGGTACCCATTGACCTCCAGGTACCTGCACTGAACTGATACGCCCCATAGTAACCATTGCCGGTATTGGCTGCATAATTGCCACCGGATTCACACTGTCGCAGTCGAGCCAATGAATCGCTTTGTGGAGAGTATTTTGGTCGGCTTCCTCTTATGACAACTTTGCTAGTCTGAGCTGACAACACAACCGTCTGCAAAGCTTTTTTCTCTGCCGGCTGACCGTTTACATACAATACTTCGTAAGTAACCAGTTGTTTTCCGCTAATACCTTCTCGCTTGATAAGTTCATAGCCTACATCCTGATTGTTATCGTAAGAAACGTCGGTAATAAATGGTATTTCCTCTTCTTGCGCTATCACAAGTCGTCCGTTACGGATGACATCGACAACTAGACCAGCTGTTATTTTTGTGTCTTTGGGCACATTGAGCTGGTCTTTTTCGCCTAATGTTATTCCCAAATTCTTCAGCGCCGTACCGACGTCTTTGGCGAGCGTCCTGGCTTGCAATGTTGCTCCGTCTACATTTACCACGAACGGCACAGACCGAATTACTGTTATCCTAGCGCCTACGTTTTCTTGGTCAAGAAAATCTCTGGTAGGAGTAGATTCGTAACCATCTTCGGGATAGACACTAATTTTGGCAGATCTTTCCGCAATTAGCTTTGGGTTTTGATAAGCACTTCTAACTTTGACTTCATTTGCACCATCTATCACTACTACCGGTTTCGCCCGGTATACGTTTATGTTATAGATTGCATTGTTAAATTTTGTATCTAAACCGGGCTCTACAAGATCGTCCTTATCGATGTTTATTTCCGCGCGGGATAGTACCTCTGATACTGTATTGGCATCAGTGCTAACAACTCGCTTATCTCCATCAACGGAAATACTGACTACTGTATTTGCATCGGCTCGAGTAATCGCGGGTAACGCGAAACTTATAACCATTATTACCAGAACCGCACTTGTGACAGCCCATCGCGCATATTGCTTTTGTCTATGAATTAATGTCTGATACGTACGAAAAAGTTCTTCTCGGCTTAAAATAAGCACCCCATTGATTAACTACTAATGTGATGTTGATGAGATTGTTTATTTTGAGAGTAAATGCCATTGTATCGACTCACAATGGCGCTGTCAAATTATGTTATCGACCCGATGTTTAGTAGCGCCTACTTACCAATATATGCTTGTATCAATATGATTAAACCGGTAACAACACTACAAAACATACAAATAAAAAAAACTATCCGTAGCACTCCAGTGAAAGGATTGTTTAGGATTGCCGTATCGAATCCTGCCGCCGCTTTCATGCGTGCCGCTAGCCACACTAATGCGCAGAAGACAAACAAAAGATAGCTTATGAGTGTCAAATTAAAAACAAAATAACTTATTGTTATCAAATAGTTAGGCATAAGTGCATTTTAGCAAATATAGTGGGAATACTGTTAGCAAATCACCTTCTTGGGCGCTAACTATTAACTGATTTTTTCACCTGCCTATAGGCATCACGAAATGGCACGCCCTTTTGCACCAGATCGTAAACTTTGGTCGTTGCATATAAATCATCGCTCATTGCCGCCACTAACTTTCCTTTATTTACCCGCAAATTACCTGCACTCGAAATAAGAACTTGTAAGGTTTGGTCTACCAATCGCAGTCCCAAAACGAAAGGCTTCTTGGTCAGAGCTATATCACGGTTGTACCCACTAACTTTGTGCGCTGCTATGCTTTGAATCTGCTGTTGATAACTCAAGTAAACATCGCAGTTGCCACGCATTACTTCAAATAAATCATAGTTGCGCTTCTGCGGCATAATTGAACTGCCGGTAGTAAATTCTTTTGGCAAGCTAAAGAAATCGAATTCCTGGGTTGTAAAAAGCAACATATCGCTGGCAAATCTAGCAGACAAAACCATTAAAGTACTGAGCCCATTTATAATTGCGCTCTCGAACAGCCCCCTCGAAAGACCGGCATACAGAGGATTTTCTTGAGTCTTGGCAAAACCCAGCAACTTTGTAGTGACTTCACGATTAAGCGGGAAAGCATCTATTCCAAATCCAGAGGCGCTACCTAAAGGATTTTGATTAATCAATTCCTGCAGTGGGCTTACTAGCTTTGCCGCGTCGGCGTATGCATCGGCATACGCGCCCAGCCATTTACCAACCGTTGTCGGCATTGCTTTCTGCATATGCGTGTAGCCGGGCATATCTACATCGGCATGCTTTATTGCTTGAGTTTGAAAAGCTTTTTCTAAAACTTCTAATTGATTGAGAATCTGCTTTAACTGCTCTTTTGCGTACAAGCGTACCATAACCAGTGCTTGATCGTTTCGGCTCCGCCCGGTATGTATTTTTTTGCCAACCTCCCCATAATGTTCGGTTAAATAGTTCTCGAGAGCCGTGTGGACATCCTCGTCTTCTAGTCTTACTTTGAACTTTCCTTGTTTCCAATGTGCCAAAATATCCTCAAAGCCTTTGGCAATTTGCGCTAACTCCTCTTTTTTGATTATTTTCATCTCCAGTAGCATTTGGGCATGGGCTAGACTACCTAAAATATCGTAGGGAAGAAGCTGGTTATCAATATCATAATCATCACCCACAGTGTAGGCATTAATTAGTGGCAATGCATCAGTATCGGTTTGCCAGAGTTTTTTTGAGTTCTTCATTATTAATTCTTACCCAAATTATCTTCATAATTAAATGCCGAATATGCAGTCTTTTGGCTTAGATTATAAATCTCAATAAACCCTGCCGATGCATTTTGGTTAAAGCTCACGTTTTTTTCAAAAGTGGCTAAGTTGCTGTCAAACAAAGAATATGGTGATTTTAGCGCTACGACCGATATATTTCCTTTATACAACTTTACCTTTACGCTACCGGTGGCTTTTTTATTCTGTGAATTTATATAGGCGTGAATGTGGTACATCACAGGGTCGTACCACTTGGCTGCGTAAGTTAGATAAGCCCACTTATTATCAATTAAGTTTTTTAGCTCGTTTTCTTCACGAGTAGAAGTAAGCATTTCAAGCTTTTTGTGTGCAGCAATTAATATATTGGCACCGGGGTTCTCGTAAATACCCCTAACTTTTAAGCCCACTAATCGATCTTCAATTAAGGGTACAACGCCAACCCCATGCTTAGCGCCAATTTCATTGCACTCTGCGATAATCTCACTCAGCTTGTTAGCTTTGCCATTAACCTCGATTGGCAGACCTTGCTTGAACTTAATTTCTAAGATCTCGGCTTTTTGCGGGGCTTCTTCTGGTGTTTTGCACCACTGCAAGATGTTTTCAAGTGGCGGAATAAGCTCGGGGTCTTCGATCTCCCCGCCTTCACCGGTATTACCCCACATGTTTTCATCATACGAATAAGGCTTACCAACTTCCTGTTTTACTGGAATATTGTGAAACTTTGCATAGGCAATTTCTTCTTGCCTGCCCATCCCCCATTCACGCACCGGAGCAATAACCTTTAGTTCTGGATTCAGAGTCGTTATATAACCTTCAAATCGCACCTGGTCATTGCCTTTGCCAGTACAGCCGTGCGCAATAACCTCACACTTTTCTTGCTCGGCAATTTTTACAGCAATCTTGCTGATTATTACCCTGCCGAGTGGCGTACTAAGCGCGTAACCCCCCTGATAATCAGCATTTGCTTTAATGGCTTCGCTTAGAATAATATCGGCAAATTCATCTTTGGCGTCATAGACAATGGCTTTTTTTGCACCAAGCGTAAGTGCCTTTTGCTTAATTGCATCCAAATCGTCGGCCGTTTGGCCAATGTCGATAGTTAGTGCAACTACTTCGCACTTATAATGCTCTTGGATCCATTTGAGCATGACACTAGTATCTAGCCCGCCCGAATACAGCAATAAGCATTTTTTGAATGTGCCCTTGTGCGCCTCATGTGAAGCGACTTTTATGTACGATGTATCTTTTTTCATAGTTATCTCCTTACTATTGTATCAATTAATTGACGCACCGTACGCCATTATGACTTTCCCTGCAGCTTGGCCATCAGCGATTCTCTTCTGTAAGTTTTTTGCGTTTTCCATAGCTTCTGGATCCGCGTGAACGGTTTGTTCAGACCAGACGCTTGTAACCTCGCTAAAACCTGCCTTCGCAAACACGGTACTTGAGCCATTAACATGTGCAATGGCCACTAGATCTATCTGCTCGCCTAATAGATCTAATAAGTATCCCTTATATTGTTCAATAAGTTCGCCACCGATCCCCTGCCCTTGCCAACTTGGGTTCACAATCAGCGAGCTTATTTCGTGTAATTCTGGAACGCTCTTCAAATGCCTATCTGGATGGGCAGGATTCCAGACCTGGGCAGCAGGCGAGATAAATCTCTCTGCCACAAAAGCTAGCGGCCCAGACTCATAGTCAACATCGCCCTCATCTGTTAAGGCAAATAGAAACACACCGTTGTAATTTGGATCTAGTATTTCTTCAAAAGGTTTGTCTTTGGTTCCGTCACTTTCAGCTAACCACTGCTCAACTAACACAGCAGCTTCTTGCAGCTGTCCAACGTCAGCAGATTCCGCTGATACTGGCTCCCAATGTGTAGATATTTCTAACATGTTATTCTCCATAAAAAAGCCCCCGGGGTTTAATCGGGGGCTGTCTGAGGGCTTATTTAGTTATTTTAGCAAATAGAAGGACAACTCCCGTGTGTACGTGAGCTGCGACGGCGGTTAGACTGGCTAGTTATTTTTAAAATCATGTTTATTACTTTAACACAAGTTATATAATTGTCAACCAACCTGTTACTCACTCAGATGATTTATAAACTTATCAACATACCATATATTTATGGCAGTAGTTGCAGTTGGCGGACCATCATAGACAAGAACAAGCCAATCCCCCTCTTCCATGCCATAAGGATCTTTCCCTAAATGAACATGCGCGCCTACACTTTCTCCTATGCTTTCTATAAGCTCATGATCTAGGTCGATGCCAGGTTGGACTTCCCTGGCATATCGATAGGATTGTTGTTCTTGAAAGGGAACTCCGTTCGTCTCGGACTCTTCTATGCCGTCATGTACTCCCGAAATTGAGTAAAAGTACATTCTCCAGTTCGGTAGCATATCCCTAAACATTGGCACCTCGTCCTTTGGCTTCAAGCGTCTATGCGGATCTTGAATTCCTCTGAAAAATTCAAGCAATTCGACTGGGTTCTGATCTACTTCAACCATAGTATTTGTTACTCTATAATATTACTATCAAAAATTCAAATACAATCTCTGTCCTTACACTGCAAGTTGGCTACCTTTAAGTGCTAATGGCATTTCCATTAAGAGAACCTATGAGATATCACCAATTAACACCAATGCTATTTATTCCATGCCCAAGTCATACAACCCTTTAAGCGGGCACCTAGATTCTTTCTAAGGGTGCATAAGTGGCGCTGAGCTGTTTGGTGCCAATTTTACTAAAAGCCACAGTTACTACATCTTCGTCTACTGTTACTACTATTCCATTGCCAAAGGTTGGGTGTCGCACGCTATCGCCCTCAACTACAGTAACTTTTGGTATGTCTGGTAGCTCGCTCATACCACCGAAAGCTATCGTTGTCTCTGCAGCCACTTGGGAATTATCCGAGATTTCAGCGATAAACCTTGCTGGTGGGTTATGCATAGTTCGACCATAAAGCATGCGAGAACTTGAGTGTACCAGGTGTAGCTCCTCCATAGCGCGCGTCATCCCAACATACATCAGCCGACGCTCCTCTTCCATTCGCTCAGGATCCATAAAACTTTGGGAGCTCGGAAACACCCCTTCCTCTACGCCAACCAGAAAAACAACCGGAAATTCCAGTCCCTTTGCGGCATGCAATGTCATTAGTGTTACAGCATCAGCGCCGGTGTCATAACTATCTACGTCGGCAATTAATGCAACCTCTTCCAGAAATCCATTCGCTCCAATACTCTCATATTCACGAGCAACACTGACTAGCTCTTGGACGTTCTCTATCCGCTCGGCGGCAGAAATACTTCCATCGTTTAAGTAATCAATGTAGCCTGTTCTTTTACTAATGAGATCAATCAAGTCTGGCAAATTGAGCCTTTCGGCATCTTTGCGCAATTTACTTATAAGTTCAGAAAAATTTACCAGTGCCGATGCCGCTCTAGGAGTCAAGCCTGGAACCTGACGTGCCTCTGCCAGCGCTTGCGATAGCGGCAGTGAATGCTCTCGTCTCCAGTTTAAGAATTTTTCTAGGCTGGTCTCTCCCAGTCCTCTGGTTGGCACATTAATAATACGGCGGAAACTTACAATGTCTTCGGCCTGAGTCACCAAACGTAGGTACGCCAGCATGTCCTTAACTTCTTTACGTTCGTAAAAGCGAACACCACCTACCACTTTGTAGGGTATGCCGTAGCGTACAAAAGCCTCCTCCAAACCACGGCTTTGGGCATTCGTTCGATATAACACCGCGAAATCACGGTAATGGCGCTGCATGGCTCTGGCATCTTCTATACTGCGCACAACCAGTTCGGCTTCTTGCACCTCGCTGGCGACCTGATGTACGGCCACTTTTGAGCCTTGCGCGTTATCTGTCCAAAGTTCCTTATCTGAGCGGTTACGATTAGCGTGAATCACTTTTTGAGCGGCTTCTAAGATTTGCTTAGTTGAGCGATAGTTTTGTTCAAGTTTTACCACTTTTGTATTTGGGTAATCCTTTTCAAAGTCTAAGATATTACGAAAGTTCGCCCCACGCCATGAATAAATCGATTGCCAGTCGTCTCCAACCACACAAATATTCTTATGCTTTGCAGCCAGCAGCTTGGCAAATTGATACTGGACGGCATTAGTGTCTTGGTATTCGTCGATTAAAATATAGTGAAATCGCTCTTGCCAGCGTTTTAATACCTCAGGATGCTTTTTGAATATGCTTACTGTTTCGAGTAACAGGTCGTCAAAATCAAAGGCCTGAGCTTCACGTAGAATATTTTGATATAGGCGGTAAACCTTGGCAGCTGCTTCCTGGGCAGGACCACTCGCCATGTTCTTGTATTCTTCCGCTCCAATTAGCTCGTTCTTAGCTGAAGATATTAAATTCTTGAGTAGCCTTGGGCTGTATTGTTTCTCGCTAATTTGCAGTTGTCGCATAGATTGCTTAACAGCACTCAGGCTATCGCTGTCATCAAAAATTACAAAACTCGAAGAAAACCCTATGTTTTTAGCTTCAAAGCGCAATATTCGCACGCATACACTGTGAAATGTACCCAAAAAAGGCAAAAAATTACGATCTTCTTGTGATTTTCCAAGCAACTTTAATACGCGTGTACGCATCTCGGCAGCTGCTTTATTGGTAAAAGTTACAGCCAAGATATTCTGCGGTGACACTTCTTTTTCTGATATTAAGTATGCAATGCGGTGTGTTAGCGTTCGCGTTTTACCACTGCCGGCGCCAGCCAATATTAATAATGGCCCCTCTGTATTTGCAATCGCCTCTTGCTGCGCGGGGTTTAAGTTCTTCAGTAGCTCCATAGTCTTCATAGTTTAACAAAGACTCTTATGATTTATACAAAATCTAAATTTAATTATTCAACTCAGCACTGCAATATAGGGAAGCTCGCGGTATTGATTAGCATAATCCAGGCCATATCCAACTACGAATTTATCTTCAACCTTAAACCCGACATAGTCAGCACTTATACTTGGCTTTTGCACTATATGCTTTTGCAAAAGCACGCATACCTTCACCGAGCTGGCACCAGCTTTTAATAGCATTGCCTTGGCGGCAACTAAGGTGCCCCCGGTTTCTAAAATATCGTCTATCACTAAAACATGCTTACCGCGAACGTCTGTCCGTAGCTCACCGTACATATCTAGCACTCCACTTGACTGCTTGCTATTGCCGTAGCTTGAGAATCCCAAGAACTCAACCTCAAGTGCCACATCTAGATTTGATAATTCACGTATTAAATCAGCCGTAAACATAAACGAACCTTTGAGCAACGATACAATCGTGATATTGCGAGATTCATTTGTCGCGATTTGTTTGGCTAGGGCTTTAACCTGCCTAGCCAGCTTGTCTTTTGTAATCAGAACGGTTGTTTTATCTTTTAAGCTCATTGCTCTACTATACTGTAGCTACTGCTTAGAGGCGACTTGGCAATCAGCGACTATTCGGGAGAACTCCTCGTAATTCAGACTAGCGCCACCAACCAAAAAACCATCCAAGCCTTTTATTTTTAGATATGTTTTTGAGAAGTCTGCATTTACACTTCCCCCGTATAAAACTTGAATATTTGTGCCAACTTGCTTGCCGTACAGTTCCGCTATTGACCGGCGCAAGAAAGCAATAGCTGTTGCTATTTGGTCGGGTTTGGCAATATCGCCATGTCCGTCGCCGCTACTTATAGACCAGTTTGGCTCGTAACAAATCACAATTTTTTCAATTTCAGGCCCAGTTAACATAATTAAATCGGCAAACAGTTTATCGGCCAATACTCGATTAGTTTCGCCCTCTTGTCTTTCAATTAAATTTTCACCTACACAAAGTACTGGAATAATTTCATTTCGCACTGCAGCGGCTAATTTGCGCGCAATTATTTCGTCGGTTTCATTAAAATGAATTCGACGTTCGGAGTGACCAATAATTACATACTTGGCCATCCCGCTTAACATTGGGCCTGATACTTCGCCAGTATATTTTCCTTCGTCAATATAAAATAAATCTTGAGCACCAATTGAGAATTGATTATTTTTGATCCTTTGCCACATAGGTTGAATATCAATAAATGGCGGACACAATACTACTTCAACTTTTTTATTTGGCTTGATGCGCGTAGCCAAACGTTGCAAATGTTTTGTCGCCTGACTCGGCGAAAAATGCATTTTCCAGTTTGCAACTATTAGTTTTTTACTCATATCTCGCTTGTGTTTAGTCCCTGATTAGCTTATCACTTTTTATCATCTAACGCCTCTACGGCTGGAAGCGTTTTGCCAGCCATCAGCTCTAGGCTTGCACCGCCACCGGTAGAAACATGGTCGAATTCATTTCTTAATCCGGCCTTGTCAACAAAAGCAGCCGTATCGCCACCCCCCAAAATAGTCTCAGCTGGTGAGTGTGCGATGGCTTTGGCTATCTCAATCGATCCTTTCGCAAAAGCCGGTATTTCAGTAACACCAAATGGGCCATTCCAAAAAATCGTTCCCGATCTCATTGCCAGTCGCTCTACCATCATTAGACTTCGAAATCCTAGGTCAACTATATATTCGTCCTTTTTTACGTCACGCAAGTCTTTTTCACGACGCTTTGCTCTATTTGATAATTCTGTTGTTACGGCCACATCAAAAGTTGGCAACACTATAAACTCATCTAGTGCTCCCGGTTTTGCTCGCCCCTTTATTCCAAGCTTATGTCTGGCTTTCGATAGGATTTCTGCAATTTCATTCTTCATGTGATCTTCGTGTATGCTTTTTCCGATTGGAAAGTTATAGTGAGGATCCAAGAAAAAGGTGTTAGCCATCGCGCCGCCTATTATTAATTTGTCTACGCGAGTTATTAAATTATCTAGCAGTTCAATTTTACCTTCTACTTTTCCGCCAGCTATGATTGCTAAAAAAGGCCGGCGAGGATGCTTTAGTGGCTTTGTTATAGCTATAACTTCTTTTTCGAGTAGTAAACCGGCAACGCTTGGTAGTAGTTTAGGCACTCCAATAGTTGATGCGTGCTTGCGATGAGCATTACCAAACGCATCTTGAACAAATAAGTCACCTAATAATGCCAGTTTGGCGGCAAATATTGGGTCGTTGTGTTCTTCGCCCGGATGAAATCTTGTGTTCTCCAGCACCGCGATGGTTCCAGGGGCCATCTTGCGAACAGATTCTTCAACTTCCTCTCCGACACAATCCGGTAAGAAAGCTACTGTCCGATCCAATAAACTAGCCAGCTTAGTGGCAACCGGCTTTAAGCTGAGCTTTGGATCGCGACGGCCGTGAGGACGACCCAGATGACTAATTATCACAACTCGGCACCCGCGAACTAACAGATACTTAATCGTCGGCAACGAAGCTTCTATTCTATAAACGTCAGCAATTTGACCGTTTAATTTCAGTGCCACATTGTAGTCGACACTCAGTAGCACGGTTTTCCCGTTTACATTAATGTCGCGAACGGTTTTCTTGTGCATAAACTAAATAATTCTGACCTTTATAGTATCTGTACCGCCTACCACTCCCGGGTAACGACCAAAACACATGACGACTATGTCGCCTTTGGCTAGCACGCCGGTACTGTGAAGCCACGTCGTCATTTTCTCGTGCGTATGCTTATTGTGCCTGCGGTAATATGCTTTTCCACCGTAAACCAGAGACAATTGCTGGCAGACACGTACGCTATTGCTAACCATGATGATTGGCATACTTGGGCGGTGACTGGCTAAGCTAAGTGCTGTTGTTCCACTCGACGTTTCGGTCACAATTGCCGATGCCTTTACTTGGTGGGCAAGTGTCATGACAGCCGAAGATATCGAGCTTTGAACTGTGTTGTCGTTTATATCCATATAAAGTGGTCGTAGAGGTGAGTTGTCCTCGGCGTAGCGGATAATGCGCTTCATCATTTTTACCGCCTGAATAGGGTAGTTGCCAATGGCCGTTTCCTCGCTCAACATCACAGTGTCGGCACCAATTATCACCGCAGTGGCAACATCGGAAACCTCGGCTCTAGTGGGCTCCGGGCTATCAACCATCGAGGCTAACATTTGGGTCGCGACAATAGCAATCTTGCCATATTTCATTGCCAGGCCAACAATCTCGCGTTGCACTATCGGCACTGACTCGGGTTTAGTTTCAACAGCTAAATCACCACGAGCCACCATGACAGCATCAGACGCTTGCACAATTTCATCTAAGTTTCCAGTAGCAACCTTTGTTTCTATTTTTGCAATTATTTTCGCTTGCGAATGCAAGGCCTCGAGGATTTTCCTTAACCTCTCAATATCGGCAGCTGTTTGGACAAAGCTTAAGGCCACATAATCGATATCATTCTTTGCACCAAACTTAATGTCTTCGATATCCTTCTTTGTTAAAATGTCTCCGCCCAAAGCCGTATCAGGCAAATTTATACCCTTGCGAGAGCTTAGTACTCCGCCAACTTCAATGCGAGTATGAACAATGTCGCCCTCGATTTTCTCAACCTTGGCTCTAATTTTGCCGTCATCGAGAAAAATACGTTCACCAGGTAAAACTTTCTTCGCCAAATCGTATTGCGTAGGTATCACATTACTTGCCGTTCCATAGTGCTGAAAACTAGCTCGAGTGCTTGGTGCCAAGGTTATTTTTTGAGGTAGAATACCAACCCGAATTTTCGGCCCCTGCAAGTCTTGAACCACAGCAACTTGCTTACGACAGCGTCTTGATGCCGCCCGAATTATCTTTATTCGATCTTTGTGTTCATCATGTGTGCCGTGGCTAAAATTTAGCCTAAAGCCATTTACCCCAGATCTAATCAGCTCTTCAACAATCTCCGGACTTTCAGTGGCTGGTCCCAGCGTCGCCAAAATTTTAGTACGCTTAAAGCGTTTAGCCGGAATCGAGATAGGAATTTTACGTCTAATAAGCGTAGCCATTATAACTATAGTTTACCAGGTAGTAGACTTTGTCGGCTAATTCCGTCCACCTAAGTTGTAGCGACAGAGCTCATTGTCTGATTTAACAGAGGTGAGCTAACCTTGTCATTATATATTCTTTGCTCTGTTATTATTAGTATATGAAACATTTATTTTTTGACGACTACTCCGAAGGTGCGCATCCGGAGATTCTAAAGGCTCTAGCAGAAGCTAATGGTGGGCAACAGGCAGGATACGGACTCGATGAATATTCCAAATTGGCCGCCCAGCGCATAGCTAATGCACTAAAAGCCGATGCGGACGTGCACTTAATTATGGGCGGAACACAGGCAAATCAAATTGGCCTAGCCAGTATACTGCGTCATCACGAAGGTATTATCGTGGCTGATATGGCCCATATAAATACTCATGAAGCCGGGGCAATAGAAACAACCGGACATAAAATTATATCCGCACCAAGCAAGGATGGAAAATTAACTCCAGACGATATTGAGCGCCTAGCCGAACATATGCCGGACCATCAAGTAAAGCCAGCTGTTGTTGCAATAACGCAACCTACGGAAATGGGTGCGCTTTATTCGAAAAAAGAACTTGAGGCAGTTATTAAAGTAGCCAAAAAACACGGCCTTATTGTCTATGTCGATGGTGCGCGAATGGGAGTAGGTGTTACTGCGCCAAAAAGCGAAGTCAGACTGGAAGATCTCGCACCACTTGGCATAGACATGCTGTATCTGGGTGGAACCAAAAATGGTGCTTTGTGCGGTGAAGCCATGGTAGTTTTTAACCCGGAGCTAAAAAAAGATTTTCGCTACCACATAAAGCAGCGCGGTGGCTTAATGGCCAAAGGTCGCCTAATGGGTGTGCAGTTCGCCCGTTTCTTTGATGAAGACAATTTGTGGCTGCAATTGGGTGAACAAGCTAACAACTCAGCTGAAAAACTAACTAATGGCTTACAGAAGTTAAATATTGAATTTGCCCTACCGCCAGCCACTAACCAACTATTTCTGATATTAGAAAATAACCTGATCGAAAAACTACAGAAAGACTACGGTTTTTACGTTTGGGAAAAATTAGATGATACAAAATCAGTAGTTCGCCTGGTGTGTTCGTGGGCCACTCCAGCAGAAATGATTGACGAATTCCTTGCCGACTTTAAGAAGCTTGTTTAAAAATCAATCTTTAAATCTCGACTCAATCAATCACTAGGTCGTTCTGTGCTGTTAATTTATTAAACTAGTGAGCTTAGGATTACGTGAGCAAGCTTTGTTGATGTGCTGCGTGAAGCCTGTCTATTAGGGTGATTATCCCAAAGAACGAATCTTCGATACTTCTTCTTGAGCGTATTACAATTCTTGTGACCTACCGGTTCAGCTAATAAATCGTAAAAATTAAAAACTTTGACGCGGTTGCCAAATGGCTGTTTTGCTAACCAGGTCGCAAGGATCCTGGCTCGACTTGCTTCATCTCTGTTCGTTTTGGTTGGGCGGAGTGGCGGAGTTGTCATGATTAGCAGTTTGCCATTTGAGTTTTCTAGAAATGCACTTACAAGCTGCTGGTATGTCTGCTTTAGATTGCTCAGTTCGCTAGCGCTCTTTATGGCATTATTAGGATAACAGGATTTTATAACTACTAAATCAGCAGAAACAGATGCGTTCTGGAAGAATCGCAAATAGTCGCTTGGCTTGGTATCTGTGCCCGGTATTTTCTTATCACGATTATTATTAATGTCGGTAAGTTTTATCTGTAGGTTTTTTCTTCTAGCAGACAAGTCTACCTGCTTTCGTAGGTTCCCATCATCCAACAGATTCTGCCCTACCGAACGTTGAATAAATAGAATCGATTTCATTTGTTTATTATTTCTACTCGCTCGATTTTTTTGTTTTTAACAGTTATGTATTCTAAACCATTTGATGTCATTTCATCCCCGTCTTTTTTGACACCTTT
>CAZBQI010000013.1:0-24212 GCA_964494105.1 uncultured Candidatus Saccharibacteria bacterium
ACTTCACCGATACAGAAAATAGGTGTAAGTCCGTTTGCCAATGCCAATAAAACTCGGAATTAGTAGTAAGCCCAGTCCAATCCAGTAGTAGCGAAACCATCCGTTTTGCAAGTTTTGCCCAATACTAAGGCTGTGCATAAATATCAAAGCCATCGCTAGCATCTGACTCATACTAACCCATCGCCAATTACGCTGAATCAGTGGCCGAGCCTTTAGCCGATTAAATACTTCAAATGAAAGAAAAGTAATTAGGGCAATTTCGGCGAAAATAATCGACATCACCATAGCACTACCTACGTATTTAAAATAGCTAGCTGGCGGTATGCTTTGACCATTTTGCCACTGAGCAAAAGCCAACAAACCAGGATGCAATAGAATTAGCGCTAATACCTTGTAGGCAGTTACTTTTTTATAAAAATTACTCATCTTAAACAATTGCGTGTATTTACCAAGAAAACCAAAAAAATAATGAGTCCACATGGTAGTCCAAGCCAACAGCCCCAGAAGTGGGAATATCAAATATACGTTTAGATTACTAAAATCCCACGAAAAACTAATACCCCAAGCGTAAATTGATACAGCCATCACAAATGTATACACCACCCAACTCAATGGGCCACCCTTACCTTTGTTCGGCATACTTGCGACTGGCTGAATAGGCGAAGTGGCTTTATAAGTGTTAGTCGATTCGACTGATGTAGTTGTTTCTTTCATGGGGTCTTTCGCTATAACTATACTACGTAATGCCATAAACCCGGCACAGATTTGCTACAATTAAGTAAACATAAGCGTAGAAAGTAAACATTATGCCCCACCCAAGAGTTTTGTTTCTGAACTGCACACTAAAGAAAACCACGGCCGAAAAAGCTTCGCACACACAAAGACTGATTGATATTGTCGCGAGCGAAATGACAAAAATTGGCGCCATCACAAAGACCATCCGCCCGGTTGACCACGTAGTTCCATTTGGTATTCACACTCTTATTAAAGACGCCCCACAAGACGATTGGCCAATGATCCATGACGCAATCTTGGAATGCGACGTACTGGTTATTGCCTCCCCTATTTGGTTTGGCACAAGGGCGAGCGTAACCCAGCTTGTAATGGAACGAATTAGCGGCATGTACGAAGAACGCGACCCAAAAACCGGGCAGTATCCTCTCTACAACAAGGTTGGAGCGTGTATTGTTACGGGCAACGAAGACGGTGCTCATGACGTAATTGCCAATACCCTTTATAACCTTACCCATATGGGAGCAACCATTCCACCTAATGCCGATTGCTACTGGGTCGGTGAAGCGGGCCCCGGCCCAAGTTTTGGTGATGACGAATCCACCCTTAAGAATGCGTTTACAAATCGAACTGCCCGCTATTTAGCCGAAAACACAATGCATGCAGCAAAATCTTTAAACAGTAATCCCTATGACATCAATCTCGATAAAATCGACGCCGATATTGATACCAAGCTAAATATTAGTAAAAAGCATGTTCGGGAGTAGCGCTATATGCTCTTAACTATTCTTCCGTTATTCATTCTAATTGCTCTGGGCTACGGCTTAAGACGCTTCAATGTCATCAAAGAGTCGTGGATCACGGTCCTCAATACCTTTGTGTATTACGTATCGTTGCCGGCCTTAATAGTTACCAACCTCTCCTCGCTCACCGGTCAACTGCTAAGTCCGCTACTGAGTATAGCGGTTATTAATTTTCTGATTGTTGTTTCCTTTTCGATACTACTTTTTATAGTTCTGGCCATTTTACCTATTGGAAATAAGCTAAAATCCTCGGCGTTCGTCGCCGTAATTATGGGTAATACAGTGTATCTTGGTATTCCTTTGGTGCAGAATATTTTGTCGTCTTCGGCCAGCGAATCTTTGGTGGGGATCGTATCTATCGCCGGTGTTACTCAACTTGTCACAGGCATGCTTGTTGCCTTAATCGCTATTGAATTCGTTTATCAAAAAACTCGAAACTGGAAATTAGTTACAAAGCACTTAGTAAAGAATCCGCTGGTTATATCAACAATAGTTGGGATATCGCTTTCGCTAGTTAGCTTACCAACTATGTACACTCAGATTATAGAAACACCAATCAGTATGATAGCGGCCACGGCATCGCCATTAGCACTCATTGCCGTAGGTGGATTCCTTTACAGCCATAATAAGTTCATTTATAAGGAGTTGGTAGCGCTCACATCCACCCTGAAATTATTTGGAATGCCACTTTTAGCCTGGTTTGTTTATCAGTCGTTTAATTTACCAAAAATTACCGGCGCCAGTACTATCCTCATGTCAGCAATGCCGGTGGCCATTACAGCTTTTATTATCGCCGAGTCATACAAACTAGACTCTCGATTCGTAGCGATGGTTATGCTAGCTACAACAATAGCCAGCTTCATTACAATCAACTTCATTGCCTCTTCGGCGTTTTAAGTCTTTGTTAATTAAGAACGTATTCGTTGGTGTGTTTTTCGAATATTCGAACGTATTTGTGAGGATTGGTTATCGCGTAAAAAGACAACTCCTTTTCTAGGCCTCGCGCACCAAGCGAGATCGTAATAGTCCCATAATGAAATTTTCGGCCCCACCATGTTTGATGCAAACTCACGGATTTTATTTGGTCTAAGTCATAAATTTCTTCATCGGCTTCAAGGATGCCGCGTTGCACATGCAGATGCTTATTGGTAATCATATAACTACCCGATAAATAGCGAACCAGTATCTGAACAATGTAGAAAACCAAGATAAAAAACTTTATGCCGTGTAGTGCCCAAAGCACTAAAACATACATACGAACGCTCTCTGAACTTGGATTCAAAATAAAAACGCTCAAAAAAATTAGTGCATACGCAGTTTCGATCAAAAACACAGTTAAGGCTACTTCAAAAGTCATAAAGTACGAGCTTTGACGCATAACATGTATTTTGTCGGCAGAGTTTGCCATAGCTTACTCATTATATACCAGAAAATAATGTTTTAATCATTTCAAAGCTTATGCTAGTATTAATCTAAAGCTCATGGAAAATTTTAACCATCAAAACTCACAAGAAACTCTTGGCCAAAATCAACCGTCAATTTTAAATCAACCTTCGTCGCCAATGTCATCATCGCCACCGTCGAATCAAACCCCGACGCAACCAACACCCTCGCGAAGTCAAGTTAATTCCCCGGGCGTAATTGTTTTACAGTGGCTGACGTATGCTTTTTGGGGATGGACGGTGCTAGCTCTTTCCGTGCTGACTGGCGCTGTACTTGCTACATTTATTGCACAGTCGAATACCTCTACGCTTACAACCTACGCGCTGGCTGCGATTCTTGTTCTGCTTCCACTTTCTATAGTCTGCGATGTTTTTTATGCAAAGTACGAGCCAGTCAAAAAAACCGGCGCCGCCACAGTTGTAATGGTTATTCATGCTGTTATTTTTGCCCTATTCGGCATTGGCAGTTTAATTGTAGCGGTTTTCTCTATTGTCCAAATGCTTACCAGTGCTGGTGATCATACCTCAAGCCAAATAGCGCTTTATACATCACTCGTGATTTTTGTTGTATATTTGGCAGTATTCTTGCGCACCTTAAACCTAGAACAGCTACCCTGGCTACGCAAAGCCTTTATCGGTTTTATGCTGGTGGCTGTCGGTTTGGTTGGGGTACTTGGGGTGATTGGTCCGATTGCTCATGAAAGAGCAACACGTGACGACCGCCTAATTGAGCAGAACATATCTGTAATTGAGCAAGAAATCTCGGATTACGCAAATTCAAACAACAAGTTGCCAAATCAATTAACTGATATGATTATTAGCGGTAACGCCAAAGAACTTATTGACCGCAAATTGGTAGTATATACGCCAAATACACTCCCAAGTTCTACATCAGCCGACTCATTATCAGACCTTGAGGAAATTCAAATTGGCAGGAAGAAAGAAGTAATATATTACTATACGCTTTGTGCTAATTATAAAAAGGCGTCTTCAAAAAACAATCGAGCGCCTTACGCTGACGATATTAGTAAGGACCGCTCAGGCTATAGCACTTATATTTCAGCCTACTCTCACCCCGCCGGTGAAGTTTGCTACAAGGTTAAAACTACAGACTACCTAAGTTACTAGTCTACTGCAAAGAGAATTTTTCAAAGTGAATATGTTCCTTAGTAACTCCTTCTTTCTCAAGCCCTGCCTGTAGCGATTTCATCATAGGCGGCGGACCGCAGAGCAATACTTGGCGTTCGGTATAATCCGGCACCAGACGTTTAATGCTTGAGGCATCAAGCATTCCTTTTTCGCCCGGCCAGTCCTTATCATCGCTCATTACATATATCAGCTTTAGTCCGTGCTCGGCTAAGATATCTAGCTCACGCTTTAGCATTACATCGCTTGAATTGCGATTACTATAAAGCATAACCACATCTGTTTTTGCTCGCACATAGCGCTCGGCTAAACTCCGTAGTGGTGTAATACCAGAGCCACCAGCAATTAACAGCACCTTGTCTTCGACTGCCACACTAGAGCCAAAAATTCCATTTGGACCTTCTATTAACACCCTCGTACCCGGGCGAATTTCACTAATCTTTTCGGTAAAGTCACCTACACTTTTTATACTCACACGCAAATTTTTGCCATCAGGGTATTTTGATAGCGAAAACGGGTGCGCTTGCCACCACATGCCTTTGCGCAGAAATCTCACCAGCATAAACTGGCCAGCAGAAATTCTGAATGTCTGCATATTTCGCCCAGATATGTAGACCGAATTACTCGTTGGAGTCTCAACTACTACTTTTTCAACCACAAACTGGTGTTTGGCAAAATTATATAGCGGAATTAAAAACCGCCAAATTCCATACACTAGACCAACTGTTAGATAGAGTGCCCACCAATACATAACAAATAGTGGCTGAGTAATAAAATCGACGCCAACTTCTAGCTGGTGACCGAAAGCAAATAGAATTGCCACGTACACCATGTAGTGCACAATGTGCCAGTATTCATAGTTAAGTCGCCTGCGGACAATTGTCAGCGACGCCACCACAACTAATATAAATAATCCCAGGGCAATAGCAGCCTTCAGTACGTCTTCGTAGTTATTGATAAAAAATGTAAACTGGTTCCACAGTCCAAGCTTGCTGAACATGTTATGGCCAATCAGCATCAACGCGAAGTGAGTAAGCATTAATCCGAGCGCACTAATTCCCACCCAATGGTGCAAGCGACTCATTTTATCTAAGCCCCAGAGTCTTTCAACCGGACGGATGCGACCAATTAATGTAAACTGCAGTAGAATCGCAAGCACAGCCAAAAGACCACATAGCCTAGATACCACAATCAAGGCATTGGCTGGTCCATTGGCAATCATGGTATAGCCAGTTCCGTTGTACCAAAAGCCAACTATTATCGCTACATTTAGTACTAAGAGCCCGTAGGCCAAATAACGTTTCATGTCATGCTCCATTATAGCTTAATCGTTTATAGCGATTTATTAGCTAATGTCGCGTTTGTTAAACACAAAGTACCCGACGGCTGTCGATATCAATGCCACTATGGCAAACAGTGCACACGAACTAATACTAAGCTTTCCGCCTACCAAAGCCTTGTCTGGCGTGTAGTAGTGAAAGAACGAGACATATTTGAACTTATCTAGAGAGTTCACCAGCCCCGAAACCAGGTTTGCTACATACATAAGCATCAACCCCCCGCCAACTACAAAGTAAACTCGCGATCGCTCTTTTAGCATCGCAGAAAACATAAAAGACAGCGAAAATACAGACCAGCCAAAGGCAAAGCTCAGTAAAGTCACTCGCCAGACATTAGCAGCATTAACATCAATGTTGCTCAAACCAGCTAGCGGGATCACCACTGCTGAAGAAAATAGTGTAAATATCGCAAGGGCCAAGACACCAGCCACATATTTAGATACGTACAATTTACTTCTAGAAACTGGCAAAGCCAGTAAAAGCGACATTGTTCCGCGCTCAATCTCACCGGCCAGCATAACCCCAGCAGTTGAAACTGAAATTAAAATTGCCATCAGTGGCCAGACCAGACTAAAGTGCTCGGCTGATATGTAGCCGCTAAAAGTACTAAGCTGCAACTGCTCGATGTTAAATGCTTCTAACAAAGCTTTGGGGTACGCGTCGAACAGCTCATTTAGTTTGGCTGACTCTTTGGCAAATGACGGAAAGATAGCCGAATAAAGCCATAAGAATCCAAAAGCAATTAAGCTGTAACTAATGATCGTCCATTTGCGTTGTTTTATTTCTTTGGCTACTAGTGGCCAAAAAGCACTGCTCATTGGTAGTACCTCAAAAACATTTCCTCTAAGCTAACGTGCGTAATTTCCACGTCATGAACTTTGTATTTACCAATTGTTCTTATAATTCCATTCAGATCGCCTCGAACATGCGCCACCAGCTCGGTTTTGCTGGCTTTTTTAATCTCAACATTTTGTAGCTCAAAATCCACTCGATTGTAAGCTCCGGCAAAAACAACCGTAACTTCATGAATATGCATCCGCCTTAGGCTTTGCATGGTTTCGCTAGCTACTAGTTTTCCGTCTTTTATTATCCCAACCCGGTCACAAATATGTTCAACTTCGCCCAGGTTATGCGAAGACATAAACACCGTTCCGCCCTTACGACTAAATTGCCTTAGCATTGCGTAGAGTTCTTGCTGTAAAAGCGGGTCGAGCCCGCGCGTTGGTTCATCAAGAATCAACACTTTTGGCTCATTCATTAAAGCCAAAACCAGCGCCAATTTCTGCTTGTTGCCCGAGGATAACCGGTGATATTTTCGCTGCAGATCCAGGCCGAATTGCTTAGCCAATTCACCCGCGCGACGGGTATCACCGTTAATAGCAGAAACGAAATCAATGTGCTGTTGGGCCGTCCACTGCGGATACATCACCGAGTCTGCCGACAAAAAACCAATGTCGGCATGACCGATCGCGCTTCCGTTAGCGACGTTTTTACCAAAAATTGAAACCGACCCGCTGGTTGGGCGAATGAAATCCATAATTAATCGAATCGTGGTTGTCTTGCCGGCACCATTTGGACCAAGAAAGCCAAAAATTTCACCACTGCGGACAGTTAGACTTAAATCTTCCAGAGCAAAGCTACTAGACCCGCGATAGCGTTTACTTAATTTCTTTAAAACCAGCGTTGGTCGGCTTGCCTTTGTCACTTATGATCCAATCTAATGTTAACTGCGCGCAACCAAAATTCTTAGCGCCAAACAAAACACTCGATAAATGTTTACAATTCTATAAATACAGACTACTAGCTAGCCGGGTTGTGTATCGCCAAAACTAGCTGAGTTTCTTTACTTCGCCACCGTGAACGGTAACTGCCCAGATAATTAGCAAATCTACTACTATGGCCATAGCGGACCATACCGGGTATACCGGCAAGAAAGCTACGCTTACTAGCGTACTTACTAGAGCTACCAGTACTGCGACGATACGCCCATAGGCGTTACCGCGAGCTAATGAACCAGCTGCTAAAAGCACTAGCAAACCACCCAAGATGTGCGCCCAACCCCATTGGTTGTAATTTAGCACCCAAACAGCGTTAGCCGGGGTTACAAACACCGTCTCTTTAAACAACGCTACAAAACCTTGTAGCATATGCAAAGAACCACTTATTAATAGCATTAGACTGGCAAAGCCTACCCAGCCTACCCAGCCAGTTACCACTACGTCATTTGATTTAGCCATTTTCTCTCTCCTTATTATTATACTTATATTATACTCCCGCAGAGCAATCTTTTCCGCATAAATTTGCCAAACCAAATGTACCTTCAAGACCAGCTTGGGTATTGGAAAAAACTACAGCGCGATTATGCCCTTATACAAAACGTAACAGCCAATCGCCCCAACTAATCCGCCCGATACTTGGTGACCGTGTTTTTTCATAAAGACCGAGAGATGATCGAGTAGTGCTTGGCTTTTTTTGCCCATAATAATCACCAGGCCCAACGGCAACCAAATTGGCAATAACGATGCAGCAATCAATAGCGCTAGAGCAATAAGTTTGACTTCTTCAGATGCGCCCCGTAAATCGACTGCTGCGGGAATAAACATGGCGAAGGCCGTAAAATCACTGGCCATCAGAAATACTCCAAGCAAGAAATCTCGGCCATAGTGCAATTTTGTGCTAATTCTATTGGCATTTTGCTTCCGTCGCCAGATTTTAACAGCCAATCCGAGTAGCATTAAACCAATCAAGACATGTATCTCAGCATCGCCGACACTTGGTTTTCCGCTATTTGAACGCATATGCAGTGTAAAGAAGACAATTGTGCCAATAATACTCGTAATGAATAGTCCACCCAGGAAGTACATGAAAGTTTGCATTTTAGGAGTATTTGGCTGTGACAGTAAAAAGATGGTAGTAATCAGGATCAGCGGACTTACCGCTGCGCCTATTACGTATGGAGTAATTTCCACTAGCATATATCTATATTAGCCCTTTTGAGCACATATAAGAAACACTCAATAATCAATCAGAGTATACGAAACGAACAACTCCGACGGTTATTAGTTAGCCCGCCTGCGAACTATAAATCCAGCGAGAGGTTTTCACCAATTGGGGTGTTCGAACGTAACTTTGGCCAAGCTTCTGTTTCGGTTTTGAGTGCTCCCGGCTTAAGCAAAAACTTGAATATCTCTACCATCGCCAGCGTATCGAGTCCGCAATAATCCACCAAATCGGCCAATATCTGCTCACGCTCACTTGCCCTTTTGCCATCTAGCACGGCTTCCATCCACAATCGCTGAGCTGCACCACCCTCTTGAATGCCCAGTACTTTATACGAAAGCTTCGGCACCAGTACCGGCAAGACTTTTTTAATTGATGCACTGCCAAAAAAATCTTTATGTGCATACCAGCCGTTGGCAAAAGGCAACATTAAATCCACTACTCGCGCGTTGAGGTTGGCAAACACCTCGCGGTATTGGGGCAATAAATCGCCAAGCTCGGTGTTGCGCGACTTCTCGAAATTCTCGTACCACACCAGTACACTCCCGCTGGTGCCGATATCTGCCAGCAACTGCCGGGCTAGAGGTTCAGCCGGGTTCGAATTATCGCGGTGCAAATACTCGGTATGTCGCAGTTCGGCATCCGGGCTATCAAGCACATGTAGTGAATACTGAAACGGCAACTGCTGGTAGGGGCGAATGCCGTCAAAGTAAGGCACCACACTCATTAAGGTTTCATAATCCAGAAAGTACAGTGGATATTTTAGTTCTTTGATAAACGTATCGATTTTGTCTCTGTTAACAATCTCGGCATTGGCTTTGGTTACTTGCACCTGAAGTGCTTGTTTGGCATTCAAATCAAAATCCGACGGGATGTCTGCCAACTGCTTGATCCCCCGGCTTTCCAGCTTGCCTATCCGCTCTGCCCCGGGACTGCACAAATCGTAAATACTGTACGGCTCAGGCTTGGCTAGGCTACGGTAAATTTCTAGCCACTCCGCAAACGCACCCAGACCGACGTGTGCCGGAGAGATATCTGGAATGGTTGGCGAATTCACCACCGCCAGCGCCGCCTTTATTTGCGCCTGAGTTTGAGCGCGCATGGCTTTCACCTTATTGGTGACGTAGGTGGTGGCGGTAATGTCCTTTGGCTCAACTGCCCCGTGGCGTACGTATTCTTTGTTTACATGTATAACTGCAATGTTGCGCACGCTATAGCCACAACCTTCCAGCACAATCATCTGAAAAGCTAAATCATGCAGGTGATCTACCTTGGCACTAGTGCTCGATTTAATCTCGTACAAATCCAGTTCTTTCGTACCGACAATCTCGACAATGTCACAGATAAATGTCAGCTGTTCATACTCAAACCGCCCCTGAAAGATAACTTTGTTGCCATCTGCGATGGCTTTTTGGGTAGCTTCAGGCAAAGTTAGATATTCGTTGTAGTTATCGAAGCCCAAGTGCAACCCGCTCGGGAAAAGCTTTTCGGCATACGCTTCAAACATATTGCCGGCATCAAAAATTGCTTGTAGGTTTTCATCTACCGGTGGCAGTTTTGATTTGTCGTGTTTTTTTAGCCATATCCATGCCGGATGCTTCAGAAACAACATATAGTCAGATTTTGAAATTTGCATGTTTATAGCCATAGGCTTAAATTATACGCCAAATAACGAGCTAGATACGTGCCGGCTAAGCCGTTTTCGCGTTGGTTTTTTTATTAATATTCAGCACACTGTTGGCTTTTTGCACAATTACACCCATACCAAACAATGTACCCGCGAGCGTAATAACTTCGCCAATTCCCGGTAGCATACCGAGCAAAGCGTAAAACACCGCGCCAATAAATACGGTTAAAACAAAACTAGTCTTAAGCTTAAATAGTGTGGTTATTTGTTCGCCGGCCCAAGTGATGACAAAAAACATTGCAACATAAAGCGACACAAAGTAGCCAATTAATCCGAGTACGCCAAGCGGTAAGCCAATTACACTTAGCATCGCCATTACCGCCACTATCGGCACTAAAATCACACTGACAAAGCCAAGCCCTAAAGCAATGCCGGGTCGTTGGCGGAGCTTGTTTGCACCGCGCTTTAGGCTTCCCGGCAAAAGCCAGGCCAATATTACCGCCGTAAAAATAGTCATTAGCATACCGGCTAACCTAGCACCCCAATAGCTCGCTTTGATGCCGGTTTCCTTTGGTGGTAGTTTCTTGGTAATTCCATTCAAAACTGCCCCGCTGGCTACTACCGCATCGTTTTCGCTGATATAAGTAAGCTCACCGCCAACTTTGGCTGAGCTAGCTATTGCCAGCGTATCGACTGCCGCCTCTAAGTCACCGCCGACTTGTCCACTAAGGCTAAGCGCGCCACTGCCAACTCGAACATCACCGCCAACTTGGCCACTTAAATCAATCATCCCCCCGCCGGCTACAACGTTTCCGCCTACCACGGCGCTTTTGGCGATGGTTACATTTCCACCCGTTACCGTAATGTTTTTACCCACTTTGCCGTTAATGTATACCTGCCCACCAGCAGCGCGAATGTCGCCCTCAACATTACCGTCCACTGTTACATTACCGCCGGCTACTAGCAGATCGCCCTTGACCGTACCGCTTACAGTAACTTGTCCGCCGGCAATGTAGGCATCGCTATTAGCGGTGCCCGAAAATTTAACGTTGCCTCCGCCGGCAAAATAGTCACTAGTAATTTGTGTATCAGACGAAACCAGTACGCTGTTGCCGGTATTTGTACTACTCTGAGCGCGCACCCCAACCACCAAACCAAATGCAACCAGTGCCATAACCGGCAAGACATACACAAGTTTTTTAATTGTCGATTTAATATTCACAAATACTCCTTTAGCCATACACCAGTTTAAATAATTCGTACACCAAGAAAGCCGGCCATACGCAGGCTTTTAGAAAAGCGAGCACAATATTCCAAAAGCCATCTACCTGGCCGACAAAATAAACTAGCGCACCAACCCAGGCAACGAATAAAGCAAAACCTCCCGGAGCATTCTTAGCCACCCCTTTTGATTTGCTATAGTTCTTTTTTTCTTTAGCCATTATATTCCCCTTTTTATAACCAAATTATACGCTTAAATTTATTCCTTTTCCTCGCGCTCAACAATAATTGTGCACTCCGTTACCAGGGCGGCAATGGCGCCAACGGCAGCCAGGGGTGGTGCTAGTACCGCACCCACTATGCCAACGGTTAGTGGCAAAACCACTAGATCTTTGCCTTCTTTGTTGCGAATGGTGATTCTGCGGATGTTGCCTTCGGCAATAAGGTGTTTAACCTTTTTTAGCAAATCCTCGCCATTAACCTTAAATTCTTCAGTGTTTTTAGTCATATTACCCTCCATATATCTACACCTTAATTATACTCTGCCAACCTATTCTCAAGGTCTTAAGAATTTAAGAGTTGGCTATTAGTTTTAATTTTTCTACTAGTTTTGCTAATTTGGTTTGCAGTCGCTTATCTACGCTTCGTTTTGTAACAACCTCCAAAATAGATTCGTACCACCAAAGCTGATCGGCTACGCTTTTGGTAGTAAAGCGTTGCCATAGCTCTTCCCCTACCTCTTTGTAATCAATTAGTATAGAAGTTAAATTGTGAATTTTGTCCGCTGTGCTTACTATTACAGCTTCTTCACTAGCTTTGTTTTCCAGATGGTCTAAATATGCATTAGAGCGTTCGCGCCAGCTGCTAATTGTAGCGCTTTTGGAAACGTCTTTTACAATCGCCACTACGCGCTCGTCAAAATCTGCCAGCATTTCTGGCTCGCCGTAAATTGCTTTATCAACGTCTTCGAGCACATCATGCAGCAGACAGGCAATTAGCACATCCTCGTCATCGGTTACGTTACCGGCAATTAGCATGACACCAAAGGGGTGGATAATGTAGGGAATATCGCTGCCCTTGCGGTTTGGTTTGCTCGATTTTGCGTGTGCGCGTGCAGCTACTCGCAATGCCTTATCTAAGCGGTCGGTATATTTAATCAAAGATACTCCTTATTTTAATTATACTCTGCTTTGACCAACCTAGGCATTAGTTGCTAGCACCTAAGTCTGGAACAAATTTTCTTTTCTGCTTCTTTTTAGGTGTTTCTTTAAGTAGGCCGTTCTTTTTAAAAGCCGCTACTGCCTCGGCCTTAATTTGTTCTATTGTTTTTCCTTCGGTGGAAATTAGAAATAGTAGTTTTTTTGACATAAAAAAATCCTTTCTTATATCTGCCGCCACGGCATAGAAAGGATACACAGTTGCTGATATCTTTTCCGCCGATAAGCGGATGGAATTAGCACCTTGCTTGTACTAAAAGTAGGTTGCCGGTAGGTCGCAGGGCCATTTCCCTCGCTACACTCTTGATATTAGAATTGTTAAAGTACCTATATATTATAGCAATCTATTGAATTTATGAATTCAGCGAATGCTGTCTTCGGCAATTAAGTGTTTAACCTTTTTTAGCAAATCCTCGCCATTTACCTTAAATTCTTCGGAGTTTTTACCCTCCGTTATCTACACCTTAATTATACTCTTGCTAGCACTATGGGTGACTCTAATGTCTTTCCAATTTGAAGCTCACTTTGTAAGTCATAAAGTCTATGTTTTGAGTTACGCTCAACGCTCTTCGCAGACGCAAATCGTCTTCAAGCGCGATAATCACACCTCTAACAATCTGATTCTTCTCGGCAAGTTCATCTTTAATGTAGCCCATATAGCGTTGTACCTGGCCAACCACAACGTCACTGATACGTCCTTTTTTAAGTTCGACAACTAAGATTTCTTTTTTATTCTTACTTACCGCCAAAATGTCGATTGGGCCTGTGTCGGACGGATACTGTTGGCCAATAATTTCACCATCTTGCTCATAAATGTCGTATTTCTTCCCTAATTCTGTGTGTTTCCAGTTGTGCACCAAGAAATCCTCTAAATGTTTTTCGAGGGCGAAAACGGTAGGGTCTTCAACCGTTTCATCGGTTGTTTTTATCTGCACGCCCGGGTGCTCTATTAAAAGATCCAGTTCATCTTTGTACTTGGATAGGTCAATAACTGTGGTTATCCCGCCAGAAGAATGTTTTAGGGCATCAGTCATTTGTTCGCGGTCAATCGTGGTAAACCAATTAACTTTTCGTTGATGCGGCAACCCATGTTTTTTGTGATATTCGTAATTACCAAGCACTTCACCAACCATAAGTGTTCCACTACCTTGGCCAGATGGACTCAATACATAATCACCAACTTCGATACCCCTCATGGCGGTCCACAGTTGACCACAGGCTAGTCCAGCTCCAATTCTTGTTTTACCAGGATTTTGTTCTAGCCAAACTGGTATAAGTTTTTTATTAAAATCGCGCCAATTATCTGGGAACTTACCCTTTAAATTTACGTTATGTAAGAACCCAACACCAAAGAACTCTCCAGCTTTTGCTTCTTCGGCAAATATACTTCTTTGCCCCAACATCACCTTAAAATAATTCTTCATACTCCACCTCACTCATCATCGAGCAAATTAGTAGTCCAAGCATTAATAAGATTCTGGGTATTCGTAATCCAGTCATCTGAATTTTTTATTGTGTCGGCACTACTGGCAACTCTTTCGATTAGGTCTTGCAAATTATCGTGCGTGAATCTTTGATTTGACTCACGCAATCGTTTAAGTGTCTTCAACACTTCTACAAACTGGGTTATCGTTATTGGTGCGATTCTTTGTTTGCCTCCTTTGTAGCCAATAGTATTTGCAACCCAGAATGTTTCTGCACTATCTGCGTGAATTGTTGGAGCAATAAATACGCAATAAGCGTTGCTGTTATTATTCTCAAAATCACGCAAATGGCGCATAACTGGCTGCCCTTCATTGAACCATTGGTCGCGACCATTCAGCATTGTAACTTCGCAAATCATACTGAAGTCATTGTAATAGCACTCAATGTCAGCCATACCACCTGGAGCAGTAGATGTTGGCTCGTTGTCATCGCCGACTGGGTAGTTTGGTTTGATTTCTTTCGCATCGTTCAATGCATGAAGCCCCATAGTTGAGAGATACTCAAGCATTAAAGCGCGGTTATCAGAACTAAAGATATTCTCAAGTTGATCAATGTACTCTGTAATTGATTCAATTGGTTGTGACTTGATGTGGTTGTCTTTTTCTTGTAATTCTTTTCGCTCTGCCCTCAGATTATCAATGTATGTAGTGAGGTCATCTTCCGACATCGTCTCGATGTTTAGAATTCCTTGTATGGGTAATCCAAGGTTGTCCAGCAAAACCTTAATTTCGCCATAAATCTCTGTCGCAATTTCAACTAATTTTTCCTTTGTTTGCCAAGGTAACTTTGGCAAACTGTCGTTAGACATATAATTGAGGTAGTCATTCCTATCGGTAAAAACTTTCGGCTTATAGAACTCGCTTTCAAATAACGCTTCAATTTCTGTATGGCGGTTGGGTTCTAAATCAACATAAAATCCGCTTCCGCGAATTCGGATAAACTTTGTTAGGCGAAAATACCTAATGGCGTTATCGCCGTAATCTCGCAAATTTGTAAGCAACTTATCAATTTTTACTTGCTCTGTTGTGCCTAAAAAGTTAATAGCGAAATTGTTGCGATAGTTATCACGAATTACTTTGCGTTCTTGCTTTGTCTTATTTCTCTGCAAATCACGAAATTTTATAATTTCGTTAGCATATCTTGAGATGTCTGTATATTTCACTAATGTTGGAGCAAATATTGAAAACTCTCGTTTGCTTATGCCGACTGGATTATTCCCTCGTTCCGACTCAAGTTTATTAACTTCGCTTATCAATTTTAGTGTTGCTACAAACGGAACAACTCTGTAGTCGCCATTGTCAGCGAAATCATCGTTGGCTGGATTTGGTATTTGCCACTTTATAAAAGACTTTAGGAAAACATCCCCAGCATCTTTTTCGCTAGCAATAAGTTTACGACCTAGTTCGGTAATCTTCAGAATTCCGTTATCAACAAAAGCAAATCCGAACTTCGTAAGTGGGTTTAACGATTGACGACCACGCATTGCAAAATCTCTATAATTCTTGATCTCAATAACACGATTTACTATTGAATCTTCAATCTCATCATCTACATTGTTTATTACATCAATAATCTCGCGAGGCAATCCATTATAAAATTGTTGGTTGCCGTAGCCGTACATCCGGTTTTTGATCAATAGTTTTTGATAATTTTCTTGGTTTTCAATGTTCCACTTATTGCTGACAAGGGGTTGCAGGGCAATTAAAAAATCCCTCAATCTTTCAGGATTACGAACAGTGGTTGTGATTGACCACGCTTTTAACATAATCCTATTGTACCGTAAAATCAGTAGTTAGTGATCAGCACTTCAACGGTCTTGCTATTCCTAGCAGTAGAGTGATAATTTGAGTTTTTGTAGTGGTAGTTCAGTATGTGAACATTGTAGTTTTCGTTATTTGCCCAATCTCTTATTATTTTGTTAATCTCGCCTTTATGTTCCAGCACGTTTGATAAGGCAAATCTGATACCTTTACTGTCAAGTCGTGTAAGTAGTGAATACAAGTCCTTTTCATCATTTTCAGTCCAGCCACCCAACTCGTTATAACTCGCGTGTCCTAATAAATATGGTGGGTCTAAATAAACAAAATCAACTTTTGCCAAATTCATTTTTTCTATATCTCTAAAGTCACCGTTTTTGAAAGCAATTTTTTTCTCACTTGATATTTGGTTAAAAGCGGCAACATTTTTTCTTGAACTACCGTTATAGTCTCGCTTCCCAACTGGTAAATTAAAATCACCCTTTGAATTAAATCTAATTTGATTGTTGAATGAATAAAGAACAAGCACTAGCAAAAGATCAATTCTGGTCTTTGCGTTATTGAACTCGTTGCGAAGTTCTAGAAATGCACTTTTATTGTATTGTCCTAGCCCAGCCGAACTATCAGCATTATAAAAGTCATAGCCCTTAATGTAACTTTGGCTTAAACCGAACTTATCTATGATTTTAATGACTCTTTGATTCAAGTCTTCAAAATTATTTTTTTGAATCAGTTTCAAGAGGTTCACGACGTACCTATTTTTTTCTATACAAATGATATTTTGTGCAGTAGCATTAATCCCAACATTTGCACCACCCGAAAAAACATCATAAAAAGTTTTTATGTCATTTGGGAATAGTTTAGTAATCTGCGGCAACAATTTGTGTTTTCCACCTGTATAGTTTAATGGCGACTTCACGAATCCGCCCTGAACAGGATTTCTCCTAGATGCAACAATAGCCCGATTAGTCTTGGTTGCCACATTTACTTTACATAGAAATATACGCTCTTTTAGGTTGTTCTTGCTTGATTTGCCAGTAGTAAATTGCTTGAAGCCAGTTTCAAATAGCTGTACTTGGCCTTTTCGTTTTAGTGCGGAGAGAATCTCGTGATCACTTATTCGTGATTGCGAACGCGCATTACCTGAACCACCCATATCGTTGTAAGAAAGAAGAATATATTTTGCGTCAATGTTATCTATCAGTTCGCCAAAAGCGACGCCGGCAGATTTCACATTGTATTTACTCTTGATGTGGGCACGATTAATTTTCTTTGCTACTCCAAAGACTTCTTCTTTCTTCCACGTCGCTATATTTTCAAGTAAATGATACGCGTCCGAGTATTGTCGCGAATTGTATGGCGGATCAATGTAGACAATATCGGCTTTGATTTTTTTTACTAGTTCGTTTGCATCTTCTTTGTAAATTTCAGTGGCGTATTTTGAAGTTTTAACATTAAGCGGTAGTAAGAATAATTGCTTTTCAGGAATATTAATTTTTCTGTAAGCATCATAGTGTCCAACAGTATTTGCTATTTTATCAAGCGCATAAATCAATGATGTTAATAAATATGATTTTTCCCTATCTGTAATTATCTTATTTTCAAATAATTTCTCTATGTCATCCCTAATAATTCCGATTTTCTTTGCATTCTTAGCATCAAAATAAGTGTTAGAGAAGTTTTCTGAGAAGTAGTTATCGTCATAGTCTTTTAGATTAAGAGTATTGTAGTGTCTTAAGCGTTCCTTCAGTTTATCCTCACGTATCCGATTTTTACCGAAGAAAGCATGGTAAATGTGATTGTTAGAATCTAAAATGTCATTTATTATTATTCGTGATCGATCATAGAAATGACTAGCAACAGTACCAGTACCAGCAAATATATCGGCAAATGACTCGAACGTAATGTTTTCTTTTTGAAGTATGTCATCAATAAAGTTGAGGAGTTTTGTTTTTGAGCCTAAATAGCGCCTTTGATTTATGCGGAATGAATTATTTCCAAAATACGCATCGTTCATATTTATAAATATAGCGCATTGCGGTTATGCTAGCAATGCTCACTTCTTTATTAAGAAATTATTTTCTAAAGAAATAACCAAAACCACCCCTGTTGGCTAGATTCTATCCTAGGGCTTGATGGGGTAAATTAGGTCTTCTTTATTGATGCGGGCGTTATTTACTTCGTCGCTTACCCGATAACTAGTTAGGTTATCGTAGTGCTTTGGAATTTCGCCGTCTAACCAAGATTTTTCTTTACCTGGTTCTAAAATTACCGGCATCCTAGAGTGAATATTTTTAACTGCTCCGGTGGCCTCGGTAGTAATAATGCTAAACCTATCGCCCATGTATAACCCGGCTAAATAAATAAGTTCGGCCTTTTTATCTTTAAAATAGTACGGTACAGATTTACCATCTACCTTTTCCCACTCATAAAAACCATTGGCGGGCACCAGTGCAGGCTTCATGCGTTTCCAAAATGGGCTATCTAGCTTTTCAAAGCGGGTATTAAACACCAGCTTTGGCTTGCCGCCAAAATTGGCTTCGATTCCCCAAATAAGCATTTTGCCCATTGGCTTGTCGCCATCAAGGTAAATAACCGGGAGCTTTTGGCCCGGGCGGGCGTTGTAATTTGGTTCAAACTGAATGTCTTTAGTATGCTCGGCCAAATGAGCAATGTTGTCGTTCTCGAGCATATGTATTGCTAATCCGCCGCACATGCCCTAATTATCCCACCACCGGCAGACTGTGGCCATAGGTTTATATATTATGATTGCCAGAATTGGTCCGTTACAGTATCTAGCTCTGTTAGCTCTGCGAGTATTGGCATAATGTGGGCGTAATGCCTTCTGGTGAATGTAGTGTTTATCTCTTCTATTTTGGCTAAGTCTGCCTCTGTAGACGGCTGTTGTCGCGCCCGCCTAAACCAGGGCTTTTTAGTATCTACTCTTTCAGGTGATGGTACTGGCGTTTCGGGCAAAACCTCTGCGTTCGTACCGTGTTTATAGGTTCTAAAACCATCAACCACTACGGGCGCTTTTTGCGGGCCCATTAACATATATGAAGTTACCTTATATGTGCGTTGGCCATTTATGTCGTCGTCAAAGAAGATTTCTTGCAAGGTAATTCGCTTTGCAGGCGGGAAAATTTCCATTAGCTGGCCGTCTACTTGGCGCAAGCCCATATGCAACCAATCCACAAAAATTAGTGCACCATCCTTTAAATACGTAGTGCGATCGGTTAATTGAAAGCCATTTGGCTCAATGGCTGGCGTAGAGTTAATCTGTAAGGAATCGGCGTATACATCAAACAAGCCAACGTCGGCTTCGCTTATTGGCAAGTCAATTGGGTCAACTTCTCTAGAACCGGTTAATTCTCCGCTTGACATAGGTATAATATTAAAACTTTTGTCTATAGTACCATCTTATCTTCATACAGCCCTGCCTTATTATAAATCACTCTGGTTTTGGCTATTGAAGCCACCCCGAGTTTTCTTGCCACCGGTTCGAATATCAAGTGGTAACTGTGTTGTAGGGAAAGGTTCAAACCCTTTTGGCTCCTCAATTAGGGGGCACACACGGCATAGAAACCGAGCCATTTGGCGACGCAGTACAAGTAGATCGTTTTCACCTTGATCAAAGTCTACTCTGAAAGCTTCTAAAGGAACATCGCAACCATCGCGCGCGCATTCTACCGTGCCAGAAACACCCCAACTTTCGCGGGTAATTGTAACGCTCGCCTCGCAAACCTGTGGTGGTGTACTCCCTGCTAATTCGCCCATTTTGGCCTTTCAACTACCCTGCTGTGCGGTGAAGTAAAAAGGTCACGTGCGTACTGCATGCCCTGTACGGCTGAAAAGAAATCAGAACGCAGTAACCCAAATTGATTCATATTATAAACATTGACAAGGCCTCTGCTGACTCTTTGTATGCCAATATCTTTAAGTTGATTAAGCGCAATTTTTGTCTGATCTAAAGGATCAAGACCAATCACAAGTACAGGCTCTACCTGGCCAGCCCCGAACACACTTATAGCACGTTGAAGAACATCAAGTGAAGTTAAAAAACCATCATGCCCTTTGTTGAGTTGTGATGCAGTCTGATTGTCACCACCCGTATGCATAACCGCTTCACGAGCGTCATCATCTGTCATTTCGACTGTATGAATGAAGCGCTTCATACCCAGTTCACGTGCTCTATGCATGGCTTCATCAGACTTTATTAGATGTGTAGACAATGATAGATCCTGATGTGCCCGGGCTTTTGGATTCCATAGCCCAGACGTTGCTCTGTGCATGCTTCTTCCGAATTCCTCTAAATAATCTAGAGCAGTTTCTGCACTACGAAAATCGCCGGTAACCAGCGTAATACCTGAGACTTCCTCCCAGTCTGTATCTGGGAATTGCTGCATTAATGCTGATGCCATTTCTAAAGGGTTGTAGTTTCGTAGCTCACGTTTTTTTTCAATGGTCATATCGTGATAACCGCGGCAGCAGAATTCGCAGTTCTGTATACATCTTTGTTGTGGATTAACCGTGATATCAGTGCTGCCGTCTTTCTGGTTGATTTTATACGCAAGCGTCTGAACCGATTCGGAAACATATCTGCTATGAATCTTGGCTACTTCGTGCTCTTTGCCATCTTCACTTAATGCAACTATATGTGCTCCGCCCTCCGGATTTTTTGTAAGTCGAAATGGGGTGCTATGTACCCCTTCCCAGCTTTGAGGTACAAGTCGAAGGCTTAATCGCTTGTTGTCTATAGGCGCTGTGAATCGGGGTAGTCTAGTGCCTTCTCTGTATCCATGATCGAGCGTGGACCAGTGTAGAATTTCGTCATCTACTTTAATGCCAGACCATACCATTGCATAGCGAAGTACGCGCATCTGATCTTCATAGTTGCCAGGTGTTAATTCTGAAGTGGCTGTTAATATCTCGTCAAGAGAGTAGTCAAAGCGAATTCCTGGAGGCAAAGAATCTGGTGGCAGAATGGACTCCAGTGCGCTTCGCTCGGCAACTGGCGCACGTGATAACCGCAAACTAACGCTAACAGCTTGTGGCTCTGCTATTAGCGGTTCGCCTTCCAAAGCAGGTGAAGCGATCGAATCTTTCATTTAGATATTATAACAGTAATGTTCCGTCTGTCAATAGCTGAGTCGAGACTACCCAAGCAAATGCGTTTATTATGCACTCCTGAACATGTTTTCCCTGCTTTTCTTCGCCGCAACATTTCATAAAAACACGATCGTAATAGTTCAATTATTACAAGCTTTTTTCTAAATACAACGTGCTTAATTAACCCACAACTAAGTTTTGCTAACAGCTATGAAAATATCTTCGGCAACAGAGCTGGGGTGTGTTTTTTATATTCTTGGTACTTTTTATCTTTCCCCCACTTAGCATCGGCGGCTTTTTCGAGCAATGGAATTCCACTCACAAACAACAGTAAGACAATTATATAAAGCGGACTAACTAGCCCAATTACCAAACCGCTTAAAGGCAGAACTGGTATGCCAAATATATATAACCCAATCCACACCAGCATTTCGCCCAAGTAATTTGGGTGGCGGCTACGACCCCATACACCGGTGGCGATCCACTTGCCTTTGTTTTGTGGATTCGAATTAAAACGATACTTTTCAATATCGGCCGTTGCCTCTAGTAGTAATCCCACTGCAAATACAGCTAAACCGAAGTATGAGAGCAGGGTTAGCTTAATATCGGGAGTATCAAAAACCAATAAACTGGAAACTAGTACAATAAACACACTTATGCCCTGTAGCACCCAAAACGCTAAAAATTTAACAAAATTATCTCGTTTGTCGTCAAAACGTTTGTCGCGCTTGATCTTCCATATGCGAAAAAGTAAAAATCCGCCCAATCTGACAGCCCAAACCGTAATAGCAATCAGCAACAACAAGTGAGCATTATCGAGCGAACTGCGTAAAAAAGCTACCGCGACCAAAACAATAAACGACAAGGCATATGATATATCGGTTAGACGATCAGTCTTAAAAAGAAAAGCCGGCACGAACATGACCAAGTTAATTACTAGAGCCAGAGCAGAATAAAACGCTAATGATTCCATTCAGAATATTGTACCCTATTTACTAACTTAGATACCAATCTATTGAGTTAATGGCGTAAAAGTGTTATTATATATTTCTTATGTCTATGGAATTCGATACAGTTCTGGGACCAGAATACTACAGCTCCGTGCCCGACCGGCCAAACGAACGAGTCCAACACTTCTGCGAAGCCGGGCTGCAAATGTTCTTTGGCGATCAGCTAGATATTAGTTTTTTGCCAGATGCCGATCAACGTCTATTAGACACTGATGGTCCGGTAGAATTCGCGGGTAATCACGTCAGTAATATGGATAGTTTGATTACCGCTACAGTTATTTCGTTGGCTCCGGAATTAGAGCGATTTCACGGAACAACCAGGCCACTGATGAAACGCGAGCTAATTGAGGCATTACTTGTAAGAGCATCCGGCATAAGCAAGCTAACGACTGCTTTAGGTGGAATTGCGCTAGACCGCAAAGGCAGTTTGGCGGATGGCTTATCGCCTAACGTTGAAGCCCTAGAAAGCAGATTACTCGAGCTATATGAGCTAGGCCAAAACTTTGCTATTTGGCCGGAAGGTAGCCGCCGCCAGCACGATGGCCGAGTAAAAGAGCTTCGGCCCGGCGTAGCACGGTTTGCCAAAGCTGGCGCCCGGCATTTAGATAGTACTACGCAAATTGTACCAACTGGGCTAGCTTATCGCCGTAGGAGTATATTTGGCCGTGACAAACCTCACCTGCGAAAACCTGTTTTCGTTGTTGGACAGGCAATACCGGTAACCGCCGATTCCGAAGTAGGAAGCATTATGCCAGTGCTACAACAAGGCATGCAGGCTGCCCTCGATAAAGCCTACGAACGTGCCGCCGCCTAGTGTTTTACCCACTCAAATACTGTTGCTAAGCGAGAGTAAAATATAAGTATAGGGTAAAAGGAGGCATACTATGCGAGAAGCAATACAAACATACGCCCAATCAATCGGCGCCGAACTAAAAGAAAAACACGGAGCTTGGGAACTCACCAAAGTTATCGCCGAACGAAAAGCATTTTTAAGCAAAAAGAAACTTACCTATCACGCCAGGTTTCGTATTGATGACACCGCAAAAACGGTTGTCTTCAGTGAATATTTAGCCGAAAAAGGCTCAGGGCTATCAAGTGGTGGTGGCGATTTCGACAGCGATATGAGCCCAGGCTTTGGGTTTAAGACAACTAGCTACAAGAGCGATCCAGGTGGGCGATCAGGCACCATCGAGGAACAATCAAAACTATTTGGCAAAGATTACAGCTATGAATTTGAATACCAAGCAACCAGAAAAGCTATTGAAGCTATGGCCCAAAAAGCCGGCTATAAGTTTGACTATAAAATTCTACCCACCGGCATTTAATTCTAAACACTAAATAATACATTTATGTAACACTATTGCAATCCTGTAATTTGTGTTGTAGAGTAGTTTTCTATGAAAAAAATCGTACTCGTTCTTGTTGTGCTTCTAGTGCCAGTTATGTCGCTAGCACCTGTTTTGGCCGCGCCGGGCGGTGGAGCGATTTCAAAAACGCTTGGTTTTAATACCAGCATTCCAGAAAACAACTTTTATAAGTTCCGCATACCCGGTGGTGGCATGTACTGCATGGGTAAAATCCGATATTACATCCAAGGCACCAGGCAAATTTCGACTATCAAAATGGAGGGCTCGGAGTGCGCATTTGCAGCGATAAAGGTGGATTACGGACAAGGCTACGAGAGATGGATAACCAGTGAGTCACCAAACCTAATCCCATCAATTGACGCCCTTACCAACAAGCGAATTAAACAAATTATGTATCAGCTTTGTTCTGTACAAACAGACTCACAAGAGCGCGTTTGCACAAAAGTACACCGAACTCGTTAATAGCACCCGGTAATTTGCTATAGTAGCTAGATGCAAAAAATACTTGGTATCTACGTGCCCGGCCTTGGAGATAGTCGTTCTCGCGGGCAAGACAAAGCCATCGCCAGCTGGAGCAAGCTCGGAATTGACCTAGCGTACATGCCGCTTAAATGGGGTGATGGCGAAGATTTCGCGCCTAAACTAAACCGACTGACAAGTGAAATTGATCGCTTGCATGCTCAAAGCGGAGACCGCATTGTGCTAGTTGGAAGTAGCGCCGGTGCAAGTGCAGTTTTAAATGCTTTTGCTAAAAGGAAAAGCGCTATCCGCGCCGTAGTTTGTATTTGCGGTAAAATCAATAATCCAAGTACAATTGGCGAGCATATATATAAGCACAATCCAGCCTTTAAACAATCAATGCAAGCACTCCCCGCTTCTCTAAAGCAACTAACCAATGATGATCGCAAACTAATTCTTTCAGTGCACTCGCTATATGATGGAAAAGTACCGGTAGC
>CAZBQI010000014.1:0-20798 GCA_964494105.1 uncultured Candidatus Saccharibacteria bacterium
TGCCTCAAAGGCTACGTTTGTCGGTGCGAATACAGTATATGGCCCGGTGCTTTGTAAAGTATCAACCAAGCTCGCGGCTTTTACAGCTGTTACAAGTGTCGACAAACTAGGTGTGTTCGACGCTACGACTACTATGGATCCTGTTTGTTGTTCAGCCTGTTCAGATTGGTTATTTGATTCTGTTTTTTCATTATTGTTATTGCTATTCATTGCCCATATTATTCCACCACCTATAATTAATACGGCTAATGCTCCCACAATTAATCCGGTTGTTTTTTTATTGCTTTCCATATCTACTCCTAATTATTAATATATTGATAATTCTTTACTTATTTCCCGCCCTTTAGCTCACTATTGCCTCCTTATTCGTTAAGCTCCTAATTAAGAACGAGTGAATTGATTTAGTAATCCCTTCCAGCTCAGACTTTATTGGAGGATGAGGGTAATACTCTAACAAGAATCCATTTATGGCATGCGCAATTACTTTAGATTCTTTATTAATTTCGCTAGCGCTAATGCAAAATTCGCCATTTACTACACCTTGCTTAAGCACCTCTTCGATATGTGTATATCCTTTGTCTGGTAGGTAGCCGGTATTTAGCTTTACAAAATCAGGCCTAAAATGAAGGTAGTATTTTAAAACAAATACAACATCTTCTATATGCTCAAATTGAAATTTTATTCTTTCCAGAAGCATAGCTTTGGCAGAATCAGTTTTAGGCAGTTTTGCTCTGGCGATTCCCAGATCACTATTGGTTTTGGTAAAAATACTCTTTAGAATTTCGTCTTTATCGTTGAAAAAATGATAGATGCTTGATAAGCCTACCCCAGATTCCTTAGCTAGTGTGCGCATAGAAAAGCCCTCGTAGCCATTTACAGCAAATAGACGTTTAGCGGTTTTTAGAATGGTGGGTTTGGTATTGATAGTCATAATAATTAGAACACTCGTTACAATAAATAGTGTAACACTCGTTCTAATAATTATGCAAGTCCTGCATTTTCAAAATCTTATTTACGTCATACTTTGCTAATATGAATTTAATGTCAGAAACAGATAAATATCTTAGCAAAGTAAATGCGACTCAGCGCACAGAGCTTGAGCGCGTTCGGAAGATCGTAAAACAAACAGTGCCAGATGCCGAAGAGGTAATAACCTACGGAATGCCTGGTTTTAAATATAAAAAGAAATATCTAATTGCCTATGCACCGTTCAAAAATCACATGAGTATTTTCCCAGGCTCTACAACAAGCGAATCTATAAAGTCTAAATTGAGCGAATTCAAGCAATCAAAAGGCACAATTCAATTTACTTTAGAAAAATCTATCCCAGAACCTATTCTTATAGAAATTGTTAAAGACCGCGTTAAGGCTATAGATAAAAACCCAAAGTAGTATTATTGCGATGTGCCTATGGTTTCAAGAATACAAACTTCAGCACATTTACTATGAAGGTCAACATTGAAAACGAAAAAGCATAAGCGAATAATAAAAAGCAAGATAGGCGGATGTTATCAATGCCAAAAAGAGCTAAGAAATCCAATAAATTTAAGAGTTTTCAGTATGAGGGGAGCAAGAAGTTGCTCTTACTTGTATTGGGCACACTGTTATTTTTGATTTTACTTCCTGTTCTCTGGATAAAATATGAAAATGCGCAGATAGAAAAGGTGTTTTCTAATGCGATAGGTAGTAATTGGCTTGAAGTTTCTAGAGAAGAATTTGGTAATAGCGTGTGTTTCACATCATGCTATGGGCAGACTCGTACGTATAGCACGCCAGTTAATTATGAAAATGCGATGAATATCTTCTCCGAAGGGATTAAAAAAAGTAATTTCAACATTGTAGAAAAGTCAGATAGCTGCACAGTAGGAGTTTTTATAGAAGATACAACAACTATATGCTATGTCAGGGGTAAGAAAGGAGATTTATACCTAACATTTTCACTAAATGTCGAGAATAATAATCAAAATGTCAGCGTTCGTTTTGGTCACGATTCATATTTTTTCGGACTTATAAAAGAGTAGAAAACTGTGAAACTCATAATCGCCTTATTCTTGTTAACAACTATCTGCGTATCAATATTAGCAACAAGCAATAGCTCATACAGCGAGACTGAACCTTGCAAGGATGTACTAATTATTTTTGCTAGAGGATCGGGTCAACCGCAGACAAACAGAGTTGAGGATAAGAAAAATAAAAAGGAATTAAATGCATATATTGACGAAATAAAACAAAGAGCATCTTCAGATATGAAACTTGATGCGCAGGAGCTGGTGTATCCAGCACTCGGTGGGCCACTGCAAGAATCGTTTCCCTATTTTATTAATGCGAAAATTGGGTGGTATGCGAGTGGCACTTATCGTACTAGTGTTAACGATGGAATCTCAAGCGCTTTTGCTTTATTAAATAAAGAGTACATTAGGTGTCCAAATCAAAGATATATTCTCGGCGGTTATTCGCAGGGCGCGCAAGTTATGGGAGATTTACTACCTAGGCTTGGAGATAATATAAAAAACAAAATAGCCTACGTAGCGCTTTTTGGAGACCCGCGTTTTGATAGAAATTCATTTGCTGCACAGGGCGATCACTATTTCGCTGCAACTGGTATCTTGGGTAAGCGCAACGAATTCCCAAGTGAGTACAAAGGAAAAATTTCAAGTTGGTGTAAAAGAAATGATGGTATCTGCGAAGGGCAGTTGCACACTGCTTTTGGGACGCTGAGCAGGCACTCAACCTATCCTGAAAAGGAAATATCAATTGCAGCAAATAATGCTGTAAAGGCATTAAAGCAATATTATTCCGGTTTTAACACCAAGCATATTCAGCCAGGTAGTCTAAGTGAAAAAGCAGATGTAGTTTTCGCTGTAAGTAGTGCAGCCAATATGCGCTACCCGATACAGGATATACAAGCAAACATTGCTACTATCACTGAAAGCGCCATGTTATTGAGCAAGGATACAAGGTTAGGTTTAGTGCAATTTAATAACGTTAAATATGGGTGTGATATAAAGCAGCCACGAAACGACCTTTTGTTATCGAATCAATCAACTTCATTTATAGCTAGGTTTAATGATCTTTTTGGTACTTGCGGATCAGGTAAAGATGATACTCTCGGTGGCTTAATGAAAGCTATCGATGAGCAGCCATGGCGAAGTGATGCCAGAAAGATAATAATTCTTTTGGACTGTAATACTCCGAATGATCCAGAGCTAGTTAGTGGCATTAGTTCGAAGCACGTAATTGATGCAGCAAGAGCTAAAGGCGTAGAAATCGATTCAGTAATAAGAGGAAATTTGCCTACTCAACAAAACTACTATTCTGCATTGGCATCAGCAGCTGGAGGGCAATCAATATTTATGCCAGCTGGCACTACGGGGGATTCTATTCAAATGGCAAAATTTATAAACCAAATGTATTCAAAGCTCGGTGATGCGCCGATTGCCATGCTTGCAGAGCAAAGACCAGCTAAGCCCGGCGTGTCGATTAGCTTTAATGCTGGAGGATCGTATGATCCGGACGGAACAGTCTCAAGCTATGAATGGGATTTTAGTAACGATAATGTTGTTGATGCAATCACCACAACCCCAGCGACGAGCCATACGTATTCATCTGAATATATAGGACTTGCGACTGTAAGGGTGATATCAAATGATGGAGGTTCCGGCATGGCATCTACTCAGATGTCAATTAGCGAGAGCAACCCTGCGTATATCAAGCCCAATGAACCGATAAACGTCATAGCAGGACTAAATGATGACAACACAGCCACCTTAAGCTGGCAGTTAAGTGGCAAGGGTGCGGGAGCGCTGTCTATTGAAGTCCCCGATACTGATGGGTACGTAATAAAAGATGCCAACGGAGAAATTCTAGGTATAGTTGATGGCAATACTCGACAAGTTACTATAGTAGATATGCCAAAAGGGCAACCAATCAGTTTTAGCGTAGAGGCTACGAATTCCGAAGGTGCTAGTCAGGCAGGCTTTTCCAATACTATTACAATTGATGATCCGACAGCTGTGCAGCCACCAAAACCTTCGCCGAACCCAATTGTAGTACTACCAGTAGAACCAGATGTTCCAGGTTCTACTGAGACTCCCAATCCAACAGCCATGCCCGACCCGGTTACTGCTATAAACGACTTATCTTCAAATAATAGTGCAACTTTACTGAACGCTGGTACAGCGACCGGCGAAATCCAGATCGCCTCAATATCGGGAGATTCGCGAAGTGTAGTCGCTCTTGACGCGATTAATAAGACTCAATTCATGAAGAACAATGGAGCGTTAGGATTGCAGAGTATTCGTCTAAAAGGGAACAAAAGCAAAAATTTCTTGTGGCTACTAGTGCCCATATTTGTTAGCTCTATAATCTACATTATTAAACGTAATAATTTTCAAAAATCATCGGTTTAGAATGGATAAATTCTATGCTATAGCATAGAATTTATCCATGGTTACCAATAGGTACACGTCGGCAATAGTAGATGCTTTTCTGAGGGTATTAATAACCGGCGGTACAATCTCGGTAGCCCTGATAGCACCGAACTCACTGTTGTTCCTTGATAAGCCTGTAGGGAAATATCTTAATAAACTTGATAAAAGGTCGCGAGAAAGAGAGCTAGACCGAATACTCCTATATATGCGCAAAAAGAAACTAGTAGATTACTCGCTAACAGAGAGTTATCAGCACGGAATAGTCGTAACTAGTGCCGGAAAGAAACGTGCTCAAAATGCTGATTTTGATAGCATGGAGATAAAGAAACCTAAACGATGGGATGGCAGATGGCGTTTAGTTTTTTATGATATACCTGAAGCTAAAAAAGCTACTCGAAATTTATTAAAAATCAAGCTACAAGATTTGGGTTTTTGTCTCCTTCAGCGAAGTATATGGATATATCCATATCCGTGTCGCAAGGAAATTGAAAGAGTGGCATTACATTATCAAGTTAACAAATATGTTACCTATGTTGAGATTCAGTATATAGATAATGAAAATTTGCTAAAAAAGAAATTTGGCTTGTAGATAAATTCTATGCTATAGCATAGAATTTATCCTTTATGCGTACTGGCTATGAACTAGGTATTTGACTTCTTAGTACGGAGTTGATGGTGTCGATGTCGAAAGTTCTTAATATTTTCTGGTAGAACTTCCATAGCACTAGGGCATCATCGCTGGCACGGTGTCGACTCTCAATTCTAAAGCCATGTCTCGCTATTAAGCTGTCTAGGTTGTGTCTGCGAAATTGAGGGTAAAGCGAGCGTGATAGCTTAACAGTGCAAAGCTTTTGCGGGTTAAAAGATATTCCACAGTTTTTAAATTCCTTATGCAAAAAGCTGTAGTCGAAGCCAACATTATGCGCAACAAACGTGGCGCCAGATAATAGCTGCTTCAATTCACTACTAATTTCTTTAAAGGTTGGTGACCAAGTTACGTGGTCGTCCTGAATACCGGTGAGCTGGGTAATGAACGATGGAATAAATTCCTCAGGATTCACAAGTGTTTCATAGCTTTTGACAAGTTCTAAATTCTCTACTCGGTGCAGGCCAACTTCTAGCACTCGACTGCTATTGGCACTGGCGCCAGTGGTTTCAAGATCAACGAATACCATAGGGGAGTCGTAGCGCATTAAATAAGCATAACACTTACCGAACAAAAACCGAAAACAAATTGAAAATGTTTGTGCTTGCAATATAGATGTTGTAGGAGGAAAGTAAACGTATGAAACCTGGAAGAGGAATAACATTAGCTGTAAGCTTGGCCGCTGCAGCAGGCTCGGCTTTAAGCCTAAGCGCATGCAGTGAAGGCTATTCGCCACCTTCGGCCGGGGAGCAAAGAATCACTGTGCAACGAGATGCGGATTTTATTACTGAACTTGGCAGGGGCACTCTAACGCTAGTAAATAGCGACGATGAACCTAAAAGGGTAAGGTTTGGTGGTAACACAACTACGTTGCCAGGCCGATTTGGCCAGCAGGGAGTTGAGGATACAATTTCTACAAACGGAACGATGGAAGCTGATTTACCCGCTCAAACTGCTGGAGTGCCTGCGTGCTTGCAGGGAGATGTAGCAGGCTACACAGAAGTAATTGTCGCAGGAACTAATTCACCTGATGCGGAAGTTACGCTCGACACTTTTTAGCAGTGACACTGGTGGCGACGCCGATCGCTATAAAGCATGTAATGTTGGTGACACACCTGCAACGTTGGTGGCGATGGGGCTTCCCGATTCATCAGATCCATTTGTGCGCCAATTTATTTATGAACATCCGGCAGCAGCAGAATATTTTCCAGCTGATGACTAGGCTGCAACTTATTTGCAGAAACTTTCTTTAATCACTTGCCAATAAAATTCGTATTCCTTTTGCATTACGCGGTTGCGCAGGGTTTCTGCGGTGTCGGTAGGCAATACTGGCACGGGAGCTTGGGCGATAATTTCGCCTTCATCAAATTTACCATTTACATAGTGCATGGTGACAGCACTTTCCTTAAGGCCAAGGTCTAGCACTTTTTGGTGCACTGCGAGGCCAAACATACCTTTGCCACCGGTTGCTGGGAGTGGGCCGGGATGAATATTTACTATTCGATTGGCGTAGGTGCTTAACAGGGGTTCACGAATGAGCTTAATGTAGCCAAGCAGAAAAACTAAGTCTACATCGAACTTTTTTAGGTATTCTAGAATTTTTGAATCGCGATTTTGCGCACTTTCATCGACTACGAAAGCTGGGATGTCTTTGGCCTTGGCTTTGTCTACTATTTTAGCGTCGGTATTATCGGCCAGCACTACGGCTACTTTTGCGGGCAGGTCGCCACTTTCAATTTTGGCTTGAATAGCTTCGAAATTGGTACCGCTTCCCGAACCTAAAATTCCAAGCCGAGGTTGTGAAAATTTCATAGCTATATAGTAGCAGTTAATTTGGATGTATAATTTAGCTATGAGTGCGAGACCTTTACCTAAAGGAGCTATATTGGTTCCAAAGTCAGCCAAATTGGTTTTTCGTGGTGAGATTTTTGATACCTACCAGTGGGATCAGGAAATGTATGATGGCAGCACAGCCACATTCGAGATGCTCAAACGCCCGGACACCGTTGAGATAATAGCTGTTAAAGACGGCAAGGTGGTAATAGAAGAGCAGGAGCAACCAGGCAAACCAAAGCATTTAACTTTGCCGGCAGGTAGAGTAGAGCCGGGCGAAGACGTTTTGGTAGCGGCGCAACGAGAGATGCTTGAAGAGACTGGCATGAGTTTCGCTAAGTGGGAGTTAAAATTTGTGTATCAACCGGCGGTTAAAATTGATTGGCTTGTGCACACGTTTTTAGCAACAGATTTTACAGAGCAAGTTGATCAGAATTTAGACAATGGCGAAAGAATAGCTACCAATCTGGTTAAATTTGCAGAAATTATTAAGCTGATGCGGTCAAACGATATGGAGGCGTCCGAGTATATAATGAGGCAGTTAGCAACTGGAACTATTTCTCTAGAGGATGTTTTAAGATCACCAAATTTTAAGGAGCAAGAATGATCAGTAAGAACGCGTTACTTTCGGTTTACGATAAGACAGGTATTGTTGAGTTCGCCAAGGAACTGGTAGAAATGGGCTGGACCATTTATGCGTCAGGCGGCACGGCCAAAAAGCTAGACGAAGCAAAGGTGCCGGTTAAGGATGTATCAGGCTTGGTTGGCGGTGGGGCTATTTTGGGTCATAGAGTAGTGACACTCTCGCGCGAAGTGCACGCGGGACTACTAGCCACAGATTCCAAGGCGGACGTGGCAGAATTAAAGCAACTTGGCATACCAAGAATAGACCTAGTTTATGTTGGCTTGTACCCGCTAGTTGAGGAAATTCGAAAACCGGGTAGTACCGAGCAAAGCGTACTAGAACAAACTGATATTGGTGGTCCTGGCATGTTGCGCTCTGGGGCTAAGGGGCGTCGAATTGTGATTTGCGATCCACGCCAAGCCGAAAAAGTATTGGAATGGATGAAGGCTGGCGAGCCAAACGGCGATGAATATCGACGTGAACTGGCAGCCAATGCTGAGGCAATTGTAGCTAGCTATGCCTTAGAGTCTGCTCGATATACTAGTTCTGGTTTCTGGAATGGCGAAATTAATTGGCAGGTTGCAGGTGCAAAGTATGGCGAGAACCCATGGCAGGGTAATGCTTATCTATATGGACATAACGCCAGTGACCCGCTAGGCTTAATTCATTTTAAATTAGAGCAAGGAACGAGCCCAAGCTACAACAACTACGCAGACATTGATCGTCTTTTACAGACAATGACACACATTGCGGCTGGCTACGATGTGAATTATAAAAAAGTTCCATATATTGCTCTCGGAGCAAAGCATGGGAATGTGTGTGGCGCAGCCGTTGGTTCTAGTAAGCAAGAAGTGATAAAGAAAATGCTAGATGGTGACCCGCGGGCGATTTTTGGCGGACTAGTGATGATGAACTTCAAGCTGGACAAAAGTTTGAGCGAAACTTTGCTGACATATGGGATAAAGAGTGGAAGACGCTTGCTAGATGGGGTAATTGCGTCGGGTGTTGATAAGCCAGCGATGGAAAACTTGAGTCGCAAGGGTGATAAGTGCCGCCTGCTGACAAACGCACAGCTAGGCAAGCTAAGTAAAAAATCTTTGGATTTGTCGTTAAGGACTCGCTATGTTCGTGGCGGCAGATTAGTACAAGATAACTACACTTTTATTTTAGATCTTAAAGATAAAGATCTTGATAAAACATCAAAAGCTGATGAAAAGGAAATATTATTGGCTTGGGCAATTGGCTCAACCAGCAATAGCAACACAATTTCGCTAGTCAAAAAACAGCAATTAATTGGCAATGGTGTTGGCCAACAAGACAGAGTATCGGCTTGCGAGCTGGCCATTAAGCGAGCCAAAGATGCAGGCCATGTAGTTGAAAATGCATCAGCCTATAGTGATAGCTTTTTCCCATTCCCTGATGGACCGCAAACGCTAGCCAAGGCGGGCGTAAAGGCGATATTAGCCTCTAGCGGCTCGGTAAAGGACAACGAAGTTAAGGAAGTAATGAAGAAGGCGGGTGTTGTAATGTATATGATTCCGGATGCGAAAGGACGTGGCTTTTACGCCCACTAGACTATGCTACTGCGTGGAAAAGATTTAGTCCCAAAGTTTAAAGCCGAGCAAGCGAGTGAAGTGGCTAAGCTTAAGGCCAAAGGCATTACTCCGCACTTAGCGATTATTCGTTCGAATGAACACGATGCCATCGATAGCTATATGAAGATCAAACAGCGCTACGGGGAAGAGATTGGCGCCAGCGTAGAAGTGCACGCCGTTGAAATGAGTGAGATTGAACCACTGGTAGACAAACTAAACGCTGACAATAATGTTCATGGGATTATTATTCAACTACCACTGAGTGACATGAGTGATGTGGATCGCCTATTGGATTTGGTAGCGCCCGAAAAGGACGTCGATGGGTTGCGTTCGGATTCAAAATTTGTACCCGCGACTCCGCTAGCAATTCTGAATTTACTCAAAGGGTATAACAAAAAGTTAAAAGGCAAAAAAGTTACTCTGGTGGGTAGGGGGAAACTCGTTGGTTTACCATTGCGCAAAATGCTAGAAGCAGATGGGATTGATGTAACTGTTGTTCATTCGCAGTCTGAAAAGCCGGATGAGATTTATCAGAACTCCGATGTTATTATTACCGCCACGGGTAAGCCCGGGCTTATAAAAAGCAAAGATATTAAAACCGGCACGGTTGTAGTGGATGCAGGAACAGCTGGCGAAGGTGGTAAGACCGTCGGGGATATAACTGTAGATATTTTAGAGCGCGAAGACATAGACGTCTCCCCCACACCCGGTGGGGTAGGGCCACTTACTGTTTGCGCACTATTTGAACATGTAATTTCAGCTGCTAAAAATCAATCAAAATGAGCAAACTAATCGACAAGATTTCAAAACTTGAGACGCAATTACAAAAGAATTACGAAACCCTTAATACGATAGAGATATCCAAAAGTGCGATTCTCAACAATTTTGATTTATTAAGTAGGCTAAATAAGAACTTTGAAGTTTTTCCTGTTTTGAAAAGCAATGCTTATGGTCATGGGCTGGAGCAAGTGGCTGAAATACTGCGGGATCGTTCGTTTCCTTACATTGTTGCAGATGGCTATTTCGAAGCTTTAAGAATAAGAAAAGTGTCACCTCAGCCGATACTGATTATGGGTGTTATTAAGCCTGAAAATTACAAAAGAATAAAAAAAGATTCGTTTGCCTTTGTTGTTGGTGATTTCTCACAACTTGATACCCTTGGAAAGCTAAATAGAAGAATAATTATTCACATAGATATTAATACTGGTATGAATAGGCAGGGTTTTGACGCAAAAGACCTCTCATTGCTTATGAAAAAACTAAACCAGTACAAGAGGCTACAAGTCGAAGGCATTATGACCCATTTTGCCGATGCCGATAATCCCAAAAGCGTTGCCTATAATAAGCAACAAATACAAAAGTACGATTCGGCGGTGAAGTCAATTCTAGATGCAGGGGTAAGGCCAGCCTACTTTCATATTGCGAATTCCGCCGGTAGCGTAAAGCAGCAATCAAAGTACTGTAATGCTATTCGTCCGGGGTTTGCTCTCTATGGCTTGAACCCACTACAAAGCAAGGATCCATATTATCGGCGCTATTCAAAATTGCGACCAGCTTTGCAAGTTGTTAGTAGTGTTGTGAAGGTGATTAGTTTAGAGCCCGGTGATTGCGTAAGCTACGGATGCACTTTTACAGCTAAACGAAATGGTAAAGTGGCTGTAGTACCTTTTGGCTACTATGAAGGACTGCCACGTGAATTAAGTAGCGTCGGCTGGGCAAAGCACGGCAAGAGCTGGCTAAGAATTGCCGGTAGAGTGTGTATGAATCACACGATTCTAGATATCGGTCAAAGCAGAATTAGACTGTGGGATAAGATTGTTTTGGTCAGTAGTGATTCGCAAGACCGAAATTCTGTTAGGCAAATCTGTCGAAATAATAGAATATTCGATTACGAACTGATTGTTGGTTTTAGTGAAAGCGTAAGGCGAGAAGTCGTTTACTAACTACTCCTTTTGCAGAATAGAGGCGAATTCAGTCGGTAGTGTGTTGGTATCCTTTATGGCCAGCATATCTTCATAAACCTGCCCCGGGTTGTTTAAGTTATTAAGTGTTTCTTTGGCAAATAACTCCATTATTGGATCAGCTTTGTATTCGCCTTTTTGGTTGGCGCGCCATAAGGCAATTTGAATTTCTTCAACACTGCCAACGCAATCAAACGGCTTGATGCCTGAAATACCCAGTAGGGCTTTATACAATGGAATCAAGGATTCATCGGCGAATAAGTTCTTTCCAAATAGTTGCACCAAGTTTGCTTTGCCCATAAAGGCACTTAGCAAAGCAAAGGTAGAAGCGCATTTTGCACATTCGCCACACCACTTTTTATCCTGAGAATTCTTAATTTGGAAGTTTCGATTACAGCTGACAAATTTTTCAAGCAAATCGGGGGATTTAGTAATTAGCTCGACAATTTTTATCTCTGAAAATGATCGCAGTAATGAGAAGTAGGTAATATCCGGAGAAATGAAGTTTTGCACGTAGTTTCTAAGCATGTCCTCGAACTCTTCGCTTTTGCTCCATTGGTGGTTTATTTCGAGGTTTTGGTAAGTGGTATTCGGCTCTGAAGCACTGTACTCATTGCCGACAATTACAAAACGACTATTGGTTAAGGTAGCTAACAGAACACCAATCCAGCCTACTATAGCCGAGAATGGCACATGTCCGCTGTATTTGTTTGTCTCGAGCAGGATAGGGTCGAGAGTTCGTTCAATCACGTATCCTGACTGACCCAAGATAGCCAGAATTTTTGCTTGATTGTGGTTTGTTTCGACAGTAAAGGGGACGAAATTCTGGCCGGCATTTGTGAGCAACTTATTCGCTACCAACGAATCTTTGCCGCCACTGAACCCTAGTAATCCGCTATCTTGTAATTGCAGTTTAACTGGTTTGGTAGCTAATTCTACCGAGACTGGAAATGACGGTGCGAGTGCAACATCCAACTTATTTGTGTAAAAAAATTCGCCCAGCCCCTTTTTGTATAGAGTATTCCAGAAATTTGCTTGGTCGGGTGTGAGCTTATATGGAATCTTGACTTCTGTTGCACAAGAAAGCTTCCAATAACTAATCCCAAGCATTAGATGAAGATTGCTCAATATGTTATTGCGTAGTGACTCGTTTAAAGCGCTGAGTTTGAATTGCCCGGGTAGCTCTAGTTTTTCGGTGAAGGTCCGCTCACTACCGTTTTCATTTATTTCGTGGTATTTGAATGCGATTACCGTTTCGTCGTTTTCGAATTCTGTAAATGAAAAGATGGCACCCATGTTAGATATTAGTATACCCCGGGAAGAAGTCGGTTTTTATTAAATTATCTGGGTGTCCATGTTTTTTTAGGTCCTTATCAAGTTTTTCTACCATAGGTTCTGGGCCGGAAAAGTAAACTAATTTGTTTTTGAGTCCGCCTGCGAGCTTATCGATATTACTAATATCTAATTTCCCAGAAGCTCCAGTCCAGGTTTTGCTGGGTTCGCTAACAAGTTGAATTAACTCCAGTCCCGGCACTTTTTTAAACAAGTCAATAAATATAAAGTCATCCTCTGTTCGAGCGGCGTAAACCAGTTTTATGTTCCTTGAATCCCGAGTGTCGTAGATAAATTTCAAAATACTCCGAAATGGCGTTATACCAATACCGCCGGCAACAAAGATCATTTGGCGTCGGTTATTGCGAGGCAAAATAAAATCGCCCATAGGGGGCGATATTTGAATTTTGGTGCCTAGCTTTAGTTTCTTAAGGCCTTTTTTAAAGGTGCTCATACCTTCTGGGAATCGAGTAGTAATGGCTAAGGATTTCTCGGTGGGTGAAGATGAAAGAGTAAACCAGTGGCGATTGCCACGCTCATCAGGTTTGGGCAATTCCAAACTGATTTCTATAAATTCTCCTGCATTGTAGCGAATGCCGGGTAGTTTATGAAAATAAAAACTAATAATGTCTTGCGATAACGGTTGCTTCTTTATTAGCTCAAGATCCATTTAGTTACGAAGACAGAACGTTTTTTACTTGGTCAGCTACTTGCTTGGGCGTCATCTCGGCTTTGACGATAAAACCGCTCACGTTCAATCTTTTTAGTGAGCTGGGTGCCTCACTTTCTCCCATATTCGTTAAAATCACCACCTTTACATCCTTGCCCCATTCCTCTTTACGCAGTTTAGCTAACATTTCAGCGCCACCCATGACCGGCATCATCAGATCAAGTAGAATTATGGCAGGCACGAATTGCTGTATCAGCTCGAGGCCTGTTTTGCCGTCTCCGGCTGTTACCACGTCAAAGCCTTCTGCTTCGAACTTCATGCGATACATCTGTACTATCGCGATGTCGTCTTCTACAATTGCAATCTTAGTTTTTGCCATATCCTTAATGTAAGTGATTGATTCTAAAGAATCAAACGAAATTGCTTAGGATTGCAAAGAATAGAAAATATTATATAGTGTGAATATGATAAGTCCTCTCGGTGAAGCCCAACAGAGTGTCGTACACGCGCAAGGAATGGCGTTGCTGTCCGGCCAACCTCTCTTACCCGATCAAATCCGTGATCTCAATGTAAGGCTGGTAGATCAAGCTATGCAAGTTATGGGTTGGCAAGCCGAACATAAGGGGATAATTCCAGATGAGTTACTGAGTACTAGTACCGCTATTCGAATGATAGGTAGTGAGGAAGGGCTTGATGATACGATTATCGATGCACTTACGCGTCATCCGGACTCCACCATTCGGTATGCACTTGCCCGATATCAAGTTATTACCGATGAGCAACTTGAAAGGCTAATTGACGGCGGAGTTGATGAAGCGGATGGGCTAAGAGCTACGCAAATTATTAGGCGTTGGGTCGCTAACCGCCCTTATTCCGATAGAAAGTCTTGAGCGCATATAGACTCTTGCATGATATTCAGTAATGGCTTGGTTTAAATGTTGATTTACAAACCCGACCTGATGGTCTACTCTAGCTGGGTGATGGTATTGACTATTTTATAAAATAAACATATTATATTGTAAATATATGAAGGATTTAGCTCCTAACATTCTGCGCCAAAGACTAGTAATCGAAGGCTACCCAGCTAAGGTTATTTCAGATACTCAAATAAAGTCTTACTTGTTAGAGTTATCTGAAAAGTTAAAGATGAAAACTTTGCTTGAACCAGTGACACATCGTTCAGATAAGTTCGGGTGGGCTGGTTGGATACACTGGGAAAGCTCAGGCGCTCACTTTTATGCATGGGAACAACCTGTTTTGTTTTTTAGTGTGGACATATATACATGCAAGGCATTTGACAGAAAAACAGCGGTGGAATTTACTAGCGAATTCTTTGACACAAAGACAGTTGAGTTCAAGGAGTTTTAGATGGCTACTACATTTACGGATGCAGTCACATCACCGCACCCGCCAGATGAATTAAGTGGTACTTGGCAGCCAGAATCGTTTGAACCCGAAAGAATAAAGAACCTTATTGCAGAGTTAACGCCAGCACCTGAGGTAATAGGCGAAAGAACTTTTGGAGTCCATATACTGAGCGGGGACGATCCATTAGCGGATATTGGTCGTAGCGTTGAGGCTAGTGCGTTTATGGAGTTTTTTCGCAACGACCTGGATGTTATGCGCAAAGCATACGGACCATTTGATGAAGTTAGCACCCTGGTTGCTGTTGTTGACTATGCGAATCAAGAACCAGCCGGTGCATTAAGGATAGTTAGGCCTTCTGAAAAAGGAATAATAACCCTTGATGAACTACAAGATCCTAAGAGTCCCTGGTATGATCCGAATAAGGACATGCAGGCAAGGGTCGCAGAAGTTGGTGACCCAAACGATACTCTTGATATTGCAACGATGGCGGTAATGCCACGCTATAGGAATAAGCACCAAAGAGACAGTGTTAGCGCTGCTCTTTATGCAACGTGCGTTCAGGTGTCATTAGGGCTCTTCGAGAATTCATTAGAAAGATTTGATCACTGGGTTACAATTGTTGACCATAATATTTTTGAAATGATGCAATCTTGGGGTCAGCCATTTGAGGTTTTTGAAGGCGCTGATTTCGCCCCATACATGGGCTCTAAAGCTAGTATACCTGTGCATTTGCAACTATCTAGTGCGCTCGAAAGAGTGAAGGCTTTCGATCAGGGAATATACGACCTATACACGAAAAGCGCCGGCTTAGAAGGCCAATTTGTTTTGCCCGAAGTAGCCTAGTAGATTAAAATAAGCGTTATAGATGCTTATACTACTGTTTGTCGTAATAATTAATCTCTTATTAGGTTTATTTGTTTTTGCTCGTAACCCAAAATCGAAAGTAAATATAATCTTCTTAGTGCTTGTTGTAAACGTGTGTTTGTGGTCTATATCTAGCTATCTAACAGATAATGCAAGTAGTGAGATAGCTCGTTTATATTTTGCAAAAGCTGCATTTGTATTTCCGGTATTATTTTCCGGTAGCCTTGTAATTTTTTCGAAAGTTTTTCCAGTTAATAGTTCGTATAGAATGCGAGATCTGTTATTCCCGCTCATAATTACGCTTTTTGGTGTTTTTATAAGCATTACGAATCTTGTCGTAGCAGGTATTAATCTGCGTAACGACGGCACAGATATTTTGCCGGGAACCATGTATAACGCGTACACACTGGTCGTGGTGTCTTTATTTGCAATCGCTACGTATAACTACATAAAAGCAATGAGGCATTCTAATGCTATGCAGAGAATGCAAGCGAAATACTTTGCCCTAGGGCTATTTATCAGTTTCTTTTGGGCGCTTATATTTAACGCCATATTGCCATTAGTCCTGACGTCATTTGTGACTGCAAAAATAGGACCCTTGGGGACCGTATTTCTAGTAAGTATGACTGCATATGCAATTATTAGGCATAAGCTTTTTGATGTACGAGCTATTGTTGCACGCTCAATTGCCTATACCTTGCTATTGATTACAATAGCCGGACTATACGCTCTTTCAATTTTCACGGTAACCAAGCAGTTTTTTGCTGGCGAAACCATTAGTGGTGGGCAACAGCTTGTATACATAATGCTTGCTATATTTCTTGCATTTACTTTTCAACCTTTAAAACAGTTTTTCGATCGACTAACAAACAAAATATTCTATCGAGATGCCTACGATAGCCAAGAAGTTCTCAACGAAATTAGTAAAGTATTAACAACTAAAATCGCACTCGATGACATTACAAGAGAAACTTTAGACTTGCTAGGTAAGTTTCTAAAACCAACTTATGCTCGGTTTATTGTCATGGATGAAGGAAGGATATATCATGCGATCGACTATCGAGAGGAGTATGCTCAAACCCTTAGCGCGCAACAACTAGAACACTTTAAGAAGAACTTGATTATTGTAGATGCCATACGTACTAGTAGTGAGAGGGCGCTATTATCTCAGTACAATATTAGTGTTATTTTGCGTTTAAAAACCCAGGAAGGGAATATTGGCTATATAGTGCTTGGCTCAAAGCAGAGTGGCAACATATATACCAATCAAGACATACGCCTTTTAGAGATTCTGCAAAAAGAACTAGCCGTAGCGCTTCAAAACTCTCGTAGCTTTGAAAAGATTGCCGATTTTAACATTACCTTGCAGCAGCGCATAGAAGAGGCAACTAAGCGCTTGGCTGCCCAGAACAAAAAACTAAAAGAGCTTGACCAGGCTAAAGACGAATTTGTTTCGATGGCTTCTCATCAATTGCGAACTCCGCTGACCACTATTAAGGGCTACATATCTATGCTTGAAGATGGTGATGCCGGCAAGCTGAATAAGCAGCAAGCCAACTTTACTAACCTGGCCTATACCAGCGCGCAGAGAATGGTTTTCTTAATTTCAGATATGTTAAACGTTAGTCGAATAAATACGGGCAAGCTTGTGTTTGAACAGTCACAATTAGATCTGGCCGAAATTGTAAAAGACGAAGTGAAGCAACTACTAAGGACTGCTGAATCCAGAGGAGTAAAAATATTTATGCATCCGGTTGAACAAAAAATACCAAAGCTAAACCTAGATGAAGGCAAAATTCGCCAGGTAATTATGAACTTTATTGATAACGCAATTTACTACGCACCAAACACTACAATAGAGGTATTTTTGGAGAAGGTGGGAGATAAGATAAGGTTTCGCGTGGTCGATCATGGCATCGGTGTACCAGAGAAAGAAAAGGACAATTTGTTCGCAAAATTCTATCGTGCCGAAAACGCCAAACTAGCCAGACCTGATGGTACGGGTCTGGGGCTATTCATGGCTAAGATGGTTGTAGAAATGCAAGGAGGCGAAGTGATTTTTGAAAGCCAGGAAGGCAAAGGTAGTACATTTGGTTTTACTTTCCCTGAACATTTAACTCATTTATCGTCTAAAAAACCAGCAATCCCAGCAAGAATAAAAGTAGCGCAATAGCACCGGCAATTAGTAGGCGATTCCTTACTTTCTTTTTAGTGGTCTTTTTTGCTTCGTCTTCGGCAACAAAGTGGTGGACAATTGGTGTATCTGGATCTATACCCTCTGGGCGGTATTTTTTATTGCGCTTTTTCTTTTGCTTCTTACTCATATCTTTATTTTACACCCTAGGTACTAATGCTTGTATTCAAAATATCGAGTTGAACCAAAAGGAATTTTTTCGGCTACATATGATTTAGAGTTTGCCATGCTCCCGGGCATTACGCTAAATTCGCCATAACGGTCATTCAGGCTATCGATAAATTTGCTTAAACGTACCCGGCGAACATCGTCAGTTTCAAAGAGCTGCTGCTGGGAAGTCTCGGCCGGGGTGAGGCTATAGCAAGTAACACTAATGGTGCGGATTTTGCCACTTGGCCGTTGATTAAAAAGCTCGAAAGCTCGCCGAGCTAAATCTTGAGTTGCATAAAGTTTAGCTTTGTATTTAGAGCGGGCATGCCAAAATTCACCGACTTCCATCCAGCAGCCGACAAATATTCCATGGGCTGCTAGGCCTTTGCCACGCAACCGTCGGCCCATCATTTCGCACATTTTAACTAGAATACTACCTAGCTCACGTTCGTTACCGCGAACTTTTGGTGGTAGCACATACTGCTTACCAACGCTGCGGATGGCTGTAGGGTAATTATCAACTTCCCAGCCGCGCATGCGGGCATACCATAGATGTCCCAAGATACTGTAAAAAACCTCTTTGGTTAGATTCCATTCATCTGCTGCGAAAAAATCTGTCGGTGTAAATATTTGCGCCAGGTTAAGTCTGGCTTTGTAACGGCGGTTAATGCCGGGAAAATCTAGCAACTCTAGTTTACCGTAGGTGCTTGCCAAATTATGGTGAGTAATAACGTCCATGCCATTGGGTTTATTAAGTCCGGCGGCTAGCTTGGCTAACCAGCGGTTGGGGGCAATACCAATATTGCAAGTCATCCATTCACCCAAGTCTTGCTGCAGGCGTTGTTTTATCTCGAGTCCGATTTCAGTGAGTGGACGAGAATTTACAACTCGCGTTCCTTTAAAATCTATCACGCCTTCGTCTACTGATTTCATTTGGGCGTCGGGCGAGTAGCTTTTTAGTATGTTAAAAAAAGTTCGATATGTATGAATATATTTTGGTGGGTCGGTCTCGACGATTACAATATCTGGGCAAATGGCTCTGGCTTGCTCGGCTGTTGTACCTACACCAATGCCATGGGCTTTGGCCTCGTAGCTAGCGGCAATTAGAATGGAATTTTTAACTAGCCGGTTAGTAACGCCAACTGGCCGGCCACGTAGCAAGGGGTTAGCTTGTTGCTCAACCATAGCGAAGCATGAGTTGAGATCTACGTGCATTACCTCTGGAGCTGCTTGATTAAGGCCTAATTTAAACACAGTAATTCCTTGAATAATTGTCTTTTCTTAAACTACTTTTGTAACCAAAATATTTTGCTACCTTTAGGTAAGCCAAAGGTAGCACCAAAACTGACAGGCAATTGGCAAACACTATGGTTTATCCTGCGCTCTCAATACGGGTTCCTGCGGAACTCTGCGCCTTAGGCGCTATCGGACAGTCCTCGGAACTCGTTAGTTCGCGCCGGCTCAAGCCATCGGTTTGCCAAAGCCTGACTGATTTAGGAGCCAGTGATTCTCGGCCTTTGTAGCGAACTTTAACTTTAGCTACTTGATTTTCTTTGTATTTGGGATTGATGCGCATTAATTAACTCCCGTGTTAAGTTCGTCGGTGATGGCCTTTAGCGTCCACACTAAGCTTTCTGCGTCGAACTCCAGTCGCAAATTGTGGGTGCCATCAAAAACGTCAAATATATGAACCATGCGCTGACCCCTGCGGGTAGGGTGGCGAAAACCAATTTTAGTTATAGAAAATACTTGCCGATTCCACTGAACCTTCAGGGGCGTAACATGGCGCTCATTACCCTTAAAAGCTAGTAATACATCAACTGGTTCATTTACATTCGTTATCATCACTTTGATTATAAAACGAACAAAATACGAACACAAGTTTCAGTTTAAGTATGTGTTACTAAGGGTTTATTTTTCGCTTGCCACTAACTTCATTTGCGTTACTTCGTCAAAGCCGAATTGTCCGTGGATGCGCCCTAGCCCGGATTTCTTGTAACCACCAAAAGGGTTTTGAGGTTGGAAAGGCGGAACAATATTTTGGGCCACTGTTCCTGCATGAATTTGCCTAGCTATAGACAAGAAACGCTCACTGTCTGGTGTCATTACATGTGCAGAAAGGCCATACTCGGTATCGTTGGCTAACTTAATAGCCTCGTCTTCGCGTTTAAAACTTACAATCGGTAGAACGGGGCCAAAAGTTTCCTCACGCCATACGCGCATATCAAAATTTATGTTTGTTAATATCGTTGGTTCGTAATAGGCTCCTTGCAAACCGCTAGGTTTTTTACCGCCGCAGATTACTTTCGCTCCTTTATTGACGGCGTCTGCCACTTGAACCTCAATGACATCTACTTGACGCTTGGCTACTAACGGGCCTAGATCCGTATCTTCTTCGCTTGCATCTCCAATTTTCTTGGAAGTTACGGTCTTTGTAAGCTTTTCTACCAATTCATCAAATTTGCTCTCGTGTACAATTAAACGCTTGATGGCATTGCAGAATTGTCCGGAATGACGAAAACGTAAGTCATAAAGATAATCAATGACCTTAGTGGTTATTGGCATATCCTCCAAAATGATACAGGGCGAGGAGCCTCCAAGTTCGGCCACAAAGGGAATAAATTTCTCGGCTGCAACCGATGCAAGGGCGTGTCCTGTTTTAGAACTTCCAGTGAAGCTAAGCATATCGATGTCGGCATGAGCTAATGTATCGCCAGTGTGACCGTCGCCATAAATAACATTAAAAACACCTTCAGGAATTTCTGATTCCGCTACTATCTCTGCCATCATCCTTGCGAACAAGGGGTTTTCTTCTGAGTTTTTATAGACTATTGCGTTGCCTGCGATCAGTGCTTGACCGCACTGCCAAACAACATTCATAAATGGGTAATTCCATGGGCAGATACAGCCGATTACGCCCCAGGGCTCGCGATATACAGTATGGATTTCGGTTTTAGTCTCTAAGGTTAGTTGGGGTTTGAGTGCACTTTCTGCTATTTCTATATACGAATTAAAAAAATTAATCCCACCGCTTACATTACCGCGACTATTATTAACCGGGCGGCCGGTTTCTAGTGCAATTAGCTTGGCTATCTCTTCTGTCCGTTCTTCTGAGATTTTTATAAAGCTT
>CAZBQI010000015.1:0-17261 GCA_964494105.1 uncultured Candidatus Saccharibacteria bacterium
AGCAGAAAGGATACTCCCATGGAGATTTTAATTGCTATAGCGGCTCTAGCTATAGGTAGTGGTGTTGGCTTTGTTGCCAAAGGAGCCAGCGCTAAAAAAACAATTGGCGAAGCCGAAGATAAGGCGAAAAAAAAGCTTGCTGATGCTGAAGCAAGAAATAAAGAGATGGTGCTAGAGGCTAAGCAAGAAGCTATGAAGATAGCCGAAGAAGCCAAGCGCGAAGAAGCCAAGCGCCGTGAGGAACTTGGCTTAACAGAAAAGCGCGTAATTCAACGTGAAGAATCACTTGATAAAAAGCTCGACGAGTTGGATAAGCGAGGTGAAGCACTACGTTCTCAGGAAGACGATATTGAAAAGTTCAAAGTTGAGCTTAAAAAAATCCGTACCGACCAGCAAAAAAAACTAGAAAAAATCGCCAAGCTTACCAAAAAAGATGCCGAAGAAAAGCTAATGCAGATGACCGAACGAGACATTAAGGAAGACCTTGCAAAGCTCATTGGTAAGCTTCAGCGCGATACCGAAGAAACCGCCGAAGACAAGGCCAAGGTGATACTAACAACTGCCATGGAACGACTTGCCAGTGATATTACTGCAGAAAGAACTGTTACAACTGTTGAAATGCCGGAAGAGATGAAAGGTAGAATAATTGGCAAAGAAGGTCGTAACATTCAAGCTATCGAGCGGATTACCGGCGTTGATGTAATGGTTGATGACACCCCGGGTGTAGTGGTGCTTTCTAGTTTTGACCCTGTGCGTCGCGAACTAGCTAGGCGATTAATGACCCAGCTTATTAAAGACGGGCGAGTTCATCCCGGCCGCATCGAGGAATTGTTTGCCAAGATTCAAAAAGAGCTTGACAAAGAAACTCTGGCAACGGGCGAGAACGCAGCTCGTGATTTGGGTATAGTCGGCCTGCCAAAAGAAATTTTACAGTTGATGGGTGAGCTGAAATACAGAACATCCTTTGGGCAGAACGTACTAAAGCACTCGATTGAGATGGCACAAATGGCTGGTACGATTGCTGCCGAAGTAGGGGCTGATATTAGAGTGTCTAAAACCGCGGCCTTTATTCATGATATGGGCAAGGCTGTCAGCCACAAGCAAGAAGGCAAGCACCATCACATTGGTGGCGAGATAGCTCGCAAATATGGAGTAGAAGAAGCAATAGCGCACGCTGTTGAAGCACATCATGACGACGTTGAAGCAAAAACGTCCGAGGCGTTAATTGTTCGTACGGTTGATGCGCTGAGTGCCAGTCGCCCCGGAGCTCGCGGAGATAATCTTGAGAATTTTGCCAAACGCATGACGGAACTTGAGAATGTAGCAAATGGCTTTAAGGGAATTGAAAAGAGCTATGCCATCAGCGCAGGGCGAGAGATACGTGTTTTTGTGAAGCCAGAAGAGATGGATGACTTATCATCAATAAAACTGGCTCGTGATGTCGCAGATAAAATTGAAAGTACGTTGCAGTATCCCGGAACAATTAAAGTAAATGTAATTCGTGAAACCCGTGCCATCGAATTCGCCAAATAAGCCTGTACAAATATTTTGTTTTGGAGCCAGCTCAGTTTATGGGGTTGGCACCATCCACGGAAGCTGGGCAGATCTTATAAAACAGCGCATTAACCAGGATCTATATGGCAATAAGACCGGCGAGAAGATTGAAGTATTTAACCTGGGTATTTCGGGCGAGAAATCTGATCAGCTTAAGAGGCGGATCGAGCAAGAAATAATAGCTAGGGAAGCTTTCCATAGTGACTGGAGAAAGTTGATAGTAATCTCTATTGGCACAAATGATTCGAGGGCCCAGGGAAGAAAAGATGCTTTTGTGTGCAATCTAGATGAGTTCCGCGATACAGCAACAAGAATTATTGAATCAGCCCAGAAATTTAGCTCAGATATAATCGGTGTAGGATTAACTCCTGTCGATAATTCAAAAACGCAGCCAATGGCGGGGAAAGAAACGTACTTTGATAGCAAGAGAATAGAGCAGTTTGAAAGCGCCTATCAAAAAGTCTGCGAAGATCAGGGTGTAGCTTTTTTAGAGAACTATGGGCCAGCATCTAAACTTAACTGGTCGAAAGAATATCTCTATGATGATGGTTTGCATTCAAACGATAAGGCACACCAATGGATATTTAGCCGGCTATGGCCCATGATAAGTCCTATTCTAAATTGAAATCATAAGCGCCCAGGCATACAATGATTAGGTAGCAAGCAAGAGGACAAACAAGATGACAAAACGTGAACTAATAGAAAAACTTGCAAAAAAAAATAATGTTAGTAAGCGGAAAGCCGAAATATTTCTGAATTCGTTCAGTAACTTGGTGATGGAAACCGTTTCAAAAAATCAAAAAGTGTCTGTAACAGGATTTGGCGTGTTCGATCTTGGTAAGCGCGCAGCCAGGCGCGGTGTAGACCCGCGAACTCAGGCAGAGATAAAGATTCCTGCTATGAAAATGCCTCGATTTCGCGCCGGCAAGCGATTCAAAGAATCTGTTCGCTAGCCACATTATTAAAATGCAAAATTGTAAACCGCGATTAATACTTGCTTGATACATAATACGCTATACTTAATACTATTCTTATCGGGGTGTGGCGCAGGTGGTAGCGCGCCGCGTTTGGGACGCGGAGGCCGGAGGTTCGAGTCCTCTCACCCCGACCATAAAATAGAATTAACTTTAGTTAAGTTTATTTTATGGATCAAGATAAGAAATTGGACGAGAACCCTTAGGGTTCGGTGGACGAGGAGCGCAGACAAGCACAACCTCGGTTGGTAGCTTGTCGAGCACCGTAGGGAGGTTGCGCCAGCAACCGTCCTCTCACCCCGACCAATAGGCTAGTAATACTGGAATTCTTCCCTCGCTAACTAATACCCAGTATCAGCTCTTAAAGATTTCTCTAAATTAGCTTTATTCGTAAATAGTTATGGTAATTTGCTACACTTACCCATATGTTAAAGCATCTCAAAAGGCTATTTGCTGAATTTTCACCAAAACAGCTAACTTTGCTTGGGATTGCAATAGTTACGGTTGTGAGTTTCTTTACTCATTTTGCCTACTTCAATCGACAACAAACAGCTGTATTTGATGAGGTATATTTCGGTAGTTTTGCTCAATCTTACTTTAGCAATGAGTATACATTTGATATTCATCCACCACTAGGTAAGATGATTGTGGCTGCTTTCACACCGGCAAACGATATGTCTGAAGAGGTAAAATTCAAAAACGATGCCTACCAGGGTGAACAGCCGAATTTCTTTAGAATGAGACTAGCCCCGGCTCTAGCAGGTTTTCTATTGCCCATAATCGTTATGCTTGTTGCACTTCAGCTTGGCTTTAGTCGCGTTGCAGGTACAGCAGTCGGGGTGGCCGTTGCTTTAGAAAACGCATTAATCGCCCAAAGTAGGCTTATTTTACTCGATAGTTTTATTTTGCTTTTTGGGTTTTTGGGATTTCTTTTCTATCTAAAATTTAGACGTAAACATCAATTTTATTGGCTGGCGCTTTCGGGTTTGTTTTTGGGAATGGCGATTTCTATAAAATGGACGGCTCTTTCGTTTATTTTGCTGGTGGGAGGATCGATAGCGTGGGATATTTTTAAACAAAAGAAAAACAGATTACTGCATTTTATGGGTGCAGTTTGTTGCTTGGTAGTTATACCGCTAGTTTTTTACATTTCGGTATTTGCTGTTCATTTTTCTCTTCAAAATCAAAGCGGGCCGGGGGATGCTTTTATGTCGCAAGAATTTCAGAGTACTCTTCTTGGCAATCCAAATTACGATTATTTGGCTGAAACCAACATGTCTTTTCAGCAAAAATTTATTGAGCTAAACACCACTATGTATACGTCGAATAAAAGCATAATTAACGATCACCCATACGGAAGTAAGTGGTATAGCTGGCCATTTCTCATCAGACCAATGTGGTATTTTGTTAGTCCTGACGGTTTTTCAAATATTTATCTGATTGGAAATCCCTTTACTTGGTGGCTGAGTACTTTGGCCGTACTGGCTTTAGTTATTGCTATGACCCTAAAAAAACAGAGCAGGAACTACACAAATGTAATTCTATTAGCCGGACTCCTGCTTTGTTGGCTACCGTTCATTTTAATTAGCAGGGTGATGTTCCTTTATCATTATTTCCCATCATTAGTTTTTTCTATGCTTATTCTGTTCAGGTTAGTCGACAACATGAAGCGGAAAAGAGCGATAATCATGGCGCTGTTAACTATATCGTTGCTTAGCTATTTATTCATAGCACCCCTTACTTACGGCCTGCAATTAAGTCCCGACGAACTATATCAACGACAAATACTAGAGAGCTGGAAGTAAAAAACAACAAGAGTAATTAGCTTATCTGAGCTTACGAATCGCTTGTCTGTGATATAATTCCATCGATAATAATTCTTAGGAACCTATGGCTAAATTAAAAATAAACAGCCGAGTTGAAAAGTATTTGCCAGAGTTCGTTTATGGCAGTATTGATGGTACTGTAACTACCTTTGCGGTGGTTGCCGCTACAGTAGGTGCAGGTTTAGCTAGCAATATTATTATTATTCTGGGCTTGGCTAATCTGATTGGTGATGGCATATCGATGGCGGTGAGCGCTTATCTTTCGGCCAAAAGTGAGCACGCGCAAGACAAGAAAAACGGCGTAGAGTCAAAAAAGGAGCCAAGCAAGATTGGCTGGGCAACGTTAGTTGCCTTTATTGTTATTGGGTTCATGCCCCTTATTATTTACGTGTTGGATGCACTGTTGAGTGCTGATATTACCCAGCGTGATTTGTTTATAGTTTCGTCAATTTTAAGTGCACTTGTTTTTATTAGTATTGGCTGGCTAAAAAGTTACGTTGTTGATGAGCCTCGTATTCGCGCAATTGCAGAAACGTTAATCTTAGGTGCGCTAGCCTCTGGAGCTGCTTATTTCCTTGGGGACGTAATAGCCGGGTGGATCCTTAAATAGCCCCATTCGCTAATTTGTTATTTATATAATATATTACGCAGAAATGTATTGAAATAATTGAAATACATGTTACTGTATGCATATGTTTACTGAAAGTGAGTTACCATCGGCACCCCTCCCTGTTGATGCGGTATTGCCACCATATAGGCCTGCAAATTTAGAAATAGTAGATTTTAGACATTCTCTTTGTGAGGTGGCAACTAATGGCTTTGTGCACTTCGAAGAAGGTTTTTCGACATTAGTGTCTGCAGAAATGACAAGGGAAGTTGAGACATTTGAAGCACTTCTGTCGCCTACTAGATATGCACATTTTGCTGACCTGAGGAATCAACGCATCGATCGAATAATATTCGGAGATTCTCGTTCTCGCTACTTTACTATTGACCAGCTGAGGGCGCTACCAAGAATCAACGAACTAATCGAATCAATTGAGTCCCAAGTTGTTGCTGCTACCGGCCTAAAAGAGCATGTTCGTCCAGAGGAGTGGTATGTGAATGAAGTATATATTAATCGTATTCCACCACGTGGAAAAATAAAAAGACACCAAGATGAAGGCTTGACGCTGTTTTCAGTAATAATCACTCTTGCTGGCGAAGCAACAATTACTATGTACAAAGATCCTAAGAGTGGAAAAGGAGTGCCCTTGCGTCATGGGCCTGGAAGCATGACATTTTATCGAGAACCCGGGTTACTTGGACCTAATGGAGATCAGACTGAGTCGCTCTGGCACTCCTCATTGACTGGATCCAATGAATTGCGATGGGGGCTGGCGATAGGTTATAAATCAGAATAAAGAGACAAACGCTGAAATATTTTAGTCTGAAAATGATATAATATCGCCTATTAGCGGGTATAGTACAGTGGCTAGTATGCCAGCCTTCCAAGCTGGAGACGAGAGTTCGACTCTCTCTACCCGCACCATGCCCCGGTAGCTCAGTGGATTAGAGCAGGACGGTTCTAACGTCAAGGTCGTAGGTTCGAATCCTACCCGGGGTACCACGTCGGAATTGACTAGCAGCTTCTGTTCAGATTTTACTAAATCAGAACTCCAGCTTTAAGTCATTCCTCCTTTCAATTTACTAAGCAGCCTATGGCTTGGCTCAGTAAATTGCTAGAATTAATACCTACGTGGCGGGTATAGCTCAGTTGGTTAGAGCGTCTGGTTGTGGTCCAGAAGGTCATGGGTTCAAGTCCCATTACTCGCCCCAAATTTAGATTCACCGTTTTAATGCTTACGTTAATCCCTATATAAAGCCATTATTTGCGCTATTGGTGTATAATAATTCCAAACTAATCAAAGGAATATTATGAAGCCAAGTGAATATACTGCCCGACTAACACAACTTGTAATGTGGGTGGTTGGATTATTCTTAAGTATTCGTTTTTTCTTAAGGCTTCTTAACGCCGATGCTACCAATCGATTTGTGCGGTGGATTTACGATGTAACTTTCCCTGCCGTTAAGCCGTTTTTTGGTCTCTTTCCACCGATCCGAATTACAGACGGATTTAATCCGGAGTTTGCCACCTTAGTCGCTTTGGTCGTGTATACCTTTACTGGCTTTGTAATCATGGCATTCATTGGTGCGTATCACAGAAATGCTGATTCTGTAGCTGCGCAACGAGCGTTTAGATTTGAATTCAAAAAAGCAAATAGTAAGCCAAAAGCAAAGAAAAAGACAAAAGCTAAAAGTCGCGGACGACGCTAATTTTTGCACCCAAACTGTTTAGCCGGTTGGCCAAATCTTCATAACCGCGATTAATTGAATATACGTTGCGCAACATAGATGTTCCCTTAGCCGCCAGCATTGCGATTAATATAATTGCACTTGGGCGCAGTGCCGGTGGGCATACTACATCGGCCGCCGTTAGGGGGGTGGGGCCCTCAATATAAGCGCGGTGCATATCGCCAAGCACAACATTGGCTCCAAGTTTGTTTAGTTCGGCAAAGTAAATTGCGCGATTGTCGTACATCCAGTCGAATATAAAGGTGCGACCCTTGGCTTGAGTGGCAATTGGTACAAAAAATGGTAAATTATCGCTATTAAGTCCCGGGAATGGATCTGGATGGATTTTATCATCAAGCGCCACCATCTCAGATGAGTAGGTTTTAATATCAACAAGATTTGTATCTCCGTTTCGGGCTTTGTAGCGCTTTATTGTTTCGTATTTGAATCCCATTTTTTCTAGCTTAAGTAGCTCGAGTTCTAGGAAGTCTATTGGGCAGCGTCTGATCGTGATGCTTGATTTAGTAATGGCTGCTACGGCAATGAATAGCATTGATTCAATTGGATCTTCGCTAGGGGAATATGTAGCATCCTCGTCGATTACGCTTTTACCGTGAATTACCAAAGTGGTGCTGCCAATGCCTTCTATTTTTATGCCTAGCTGTTGGAGAAAATAGCACAAATCTTGCACAGAATAGTTGGCCGAAGCCATTTTTATGGTAGTGGTGGCATCTAATTTAGCGGCGGCCATAATAATGTTTTCAGTAGGTGTATCTCCGGCTTCATACATGATAACTTTGCCGTCCTTGGGCTTTTTACCAACAGTGACATTCCAATTATTATCTTCGAGCTTAACTTTGACGCCAAAATGCTCGAGCCCAAACAGATGTGGGCGAATAGTGCGACTTCCAAGTTTGCAACCGCCGGGTGGAGGCAAGCGGAATTCATTAAAGAGATGCAGTAACGGACCTAAAAACATTATTATGCTTCGAGTACGAGATGCTGCGACTTTATCTATACTGTTTAGAAGTAGTTTTTTTGGAGGTGTAATACGCATTTCTTCACCGTTCCAAATGACTTCAACGCCAATACTTTTTAAGACTTCTATAATTCTTGATACTTCTTCAATGCGTGGAATGTGCTTTAAAGTAGTAGTGCCCTTATTCAAGAGGGTTGCGCATAATAGTCCAACTGCAGCGTTTTTTGAAACATTGGTCGTTATGCCGCCCGAAAGCTTGCGCCCACCTTCTATTTGAAAATTTGTGTATCCACGAGAGAGGGTAATAATTTCACGGTTGAGAGCTTTAGAAAGTTTATGCAACATTTCCATACTTAAATTTTGCTTGCCACTTTCCATGCGATTAACGGCTGATTGGCTAGTGCCAAGTTGATGGGCAAGCTCAGATTGAGTTAGCCCTCTTTTTTTTCTTAGTTCGGTAATGAAGTTTGCAATCTTTGTTTGTTCTGAAAGCATATAAGTAACTATATATCACATATGATATAAAATTCAAGTCTCGTTTTGATTCGTAGCGCAGCTTGCGTCTCTAATGATATGATAAAGATAACATAAAGGAGGAAACCCCTTGGGCTTAAAGCAAGACGACCCGAAGCTAGCGAAATTATTAGAAGGTGAAGAAAAGCGACAGCGGGATGGCATAGAGCTCATACCATCAGAGAACTATGTTAGTCGTGCTGTGCTCGAGGCGTTGGGGAGTGTCTTTACTAATAAATATTCCGAGGGTTATCCGGGTAGGCGCTATTACGGCGGACAGGATTTTACCGACCAAGTAGAGACCATCGCAATTGATAGGGCTAAAGCCTTATTCAATGCCGACCATGCCAATGTTCAACCACACTCTGGCGCACCAGCCAATGTGGCGGTATATTTTGCATGGCTAAACCCCGGTGATACCGTGCTAGGGATGGATTTAAGCCATGGGGGTCACCTAACCCATGGGCACCCGGTAACCACTATGGCCCAGCTTTATAATTTTGTGCGCTACGGCATGAAGGATGTAGAAACAGGTGAAATTGACTACGACAAAATGCGAGAGGTAGCGCTAAAGGAAAAGCCAAAAATTATTTTGGCTGGCTTCTCGGCCTTTCCACGAAGTCTAGATTATAAAAAATTTGTAGAAATTGGTAACGAGGTCGGGGCAGTGCTCATGGCCGACATGGCGCACATTGCTGGGCTTATTGCTGCGGGCGTTTTGCCAAATCCATTAGATGCCGGCTTTCATATAATTACAAGTACAACGCATAAAACTATGCGTGGACCTCGCGGTGGCATGATCCTCTCGCGTGGCACTGTAGGCAATCCGCTCAAAGCTCCAGAAAAAACGATTGAAAATTTACCCACGCTTATTGATCGAGAAATCTTCCCTGGCTTTCAGGGCGGACCACACATGAATAATACTTTGGCCAAGGCAGTCGCATTTGGGGAAGCGCAGAAACCCGAGTTTAAAACATATGCCGAGCAAATTCTAAAAAATGCCAAACGCCTAGCCGATGAGCTCATGAAACGTGGCTTTAAGTTAGTTACGAATGGTACAGATAACCATTTAATTCTGGTCGATGTTAATACTTCTTTTAAACTAGATGGAAAAATTGCCGAAGATACTTTTGACAAGATTGGCCTGACAATGAACAAAAACTCAATACCTGATGATCCGCTGCCACCATATAAACCAAGTGGTGTGCGTCTAGGTACGCCGGCCATTACAACGCGCGGGATGAAAGAAGACGACATGGAGCTAATTGCCAAATGGATGCACGATTCCATTTCTCATTACAAAGACGAAAAGTACTTAGATAAGCTTCACAAAACTGTTGTAGATTTCTGTCGCAAGTATCCACTCCCGAGCGATAGTTAGTTTACGCTCGGGTCGTCAAATCCTCTGTCAAAGTATTCTCTAACTGTTATTATGCGATCATATTCCTGATGTAGCATTTCTGCTAATTGAAGTTCAGATATTTCTAGAAATGCTTGATAGGCGGCCGATTTCCTGTCCACTTTGCCTTCCCACTCATCAATGTACTGGTCCCGTTTTTCTGGTTCAATACCTCGGAAGCTAGCGCTGATTTGGCCAATCACTTCATCTGTATCTTCGTTAGGAAGTGAGCTAATCATATTATTTCGGCCAACAAGTTGCTCATAGGTCCACTCTGATGCGCCCGTATAGCCAATTTCGGGGTCTCGCATAATCATTCGAAGCTTGGTAATGTATGCAAACATATACTTGTATTCAATAGCCTCGTATTCATCTTCATCTATATCGTGGGCTTGCAAACGTCCCCTAGCATCAAGAAGTGAAGCCGAAGCAGTTGCATACCACAGATCCTCTTTGGTAACTGGCGTTTCGGGCGTGTAGTAATCGGCCGGTATCTTAAATGTATCAGTTGCACCTTGAGGCACATTAGGCTCACTCATGTACATACTATTATATAAAAATAATATAATGTCAACTGATGAGTTGTGGCTCTGGCTTTAAACTTATCCCAAATTCTTGTCTAACTTTTTCTTGAATAGCTTTAATGAAATTCTCTAGCTCATTAGAGTTACCTTTACCGTCATGAGTTATTACTAATGCATGCAAGTCGTAAGTAGCAAAATGCTTTGAATGCACACCTTTTAATCCTGCATTTTCTATCAGCCAGCCGGCGGGAATTTTTACTTTACCTTCTTTTGTTGGGTACTGTGGTATTTCACTAAACTGCGTTAGTAGTTCCTCAGCCAGGGCTTTAGAAATAATCGGGTTTTGAAAAAACGATCCACTATTGGCAATAACCGAAGGATCAGGTAGCTTTGATTTTCTGACTTCAATTACTGCGGCCCTTATATTGGCTGGGCTGTACTCAGCAATTTTATGCTCTTCCAAATACCGCTGTAAGCTAGCATAAAATGGTGGCTTCATCAGTTTGTGCTCTAGTCTCAAGGTAACAGATATAATTACATATCGCCCGATCTCACTCGATTTGAAGATACTTGTGCGATATCCAAAGCCACAATCGTCTTTATTTAGAGTTTTAAACTCATTTTCTTTGGTGTCGTATGCCTCAAGCTCAACAAATGTTTCGGCAAGTTCTTGTCCATAGGCACCAATGTTTTGCACTGGCGCACCACCCATTGTTCCCGGTATACCCGATAGCGCCTCAATGCCAGAAAGCTCCATATCGCAAGTTCGCTTTACAATATCGTCCCAATTTTCACCTGCGCCGAAGCGAAAAGTGCTGCTTGCTCCACTTTTATCAATTTCATCAAATCCAAGAATTGAGTTCTTAATAATCAGCCCATCAAAGCCGTCATCAAGAAAAACAATATTTGCGCCACCACCTAATACAAAATGACGTAGCCTATTGGTGCGAGCATACTCAACCGCCTGCGGAACTTCCTCTTTTTTTGATACTTCTACAAAATAGCGTGCCTTGCCACCTAGCTGCATAGTGCAGTAGTTGCTTAGATTTACATCTTTCTTTATCTGCATACTAAACAGTATACCGCCAGTTGAGTTGCATGTCTGTTAGTTACGATGTAATTGTTGGAACTGTAGTAGGAGTTATTTGCTCTGTTGGGCAAACGGCCGTAACCGTCAGAGATGCACCTAGTGCAAAATGCTCTGGGCTAGCTGGTTGTATATAGAAAGTAATTCCTGTCAGATTACTTCGAAAGAATATAGTGCTATCAAGCGAATCAACTACTTCTGCGAGCGTAAAGGCACCAAGTTCATTTCCGCCAGTGTCTAGGTATGAATATTTATCTTCACCAAGTGCTTCAATGGTTATGCCGGCGCCGATAGCCTCCTGGCCATTATATGGTAAGTTTTCAAGTAAACTAATTCTTTCCCCCGGGGTATTACCCAAAGGAGCGGCAATAACTGGGTCTAGACCGCGGTAACCATTGCAGGAAAATAAGAACTGTGCACCTAGATTTTCAGGTACGTTCGGTGTAAATTCTCTGGGAATTGAAGTAGATGGGGAGGTCAGATCGGGCGATTCTACTGAGCTTGCAGATGTTGCCGGATTAACTGGCACTTCCTGGCTACAGCCAGCACCTAAAGAACCCGCCAGCAATACACCGCTTACAACTATTCCTCGTCCAATCATTAAAGTATTCTATCATCACAACATTAGATATTGCAAATATTATAAAAACATGCTATAGTAGCATTATGAGCCCAAAAAGAACAGACTATGGAATGTATGGACCTCGCTTTGGCGAAGGCGTTTACCGCGGTGGTTTTACAGAAACAGACTCTAATAGAGGTAGTTTTCAGGTAGGTTATCATCCTGCGGACGTAGAAGCACAGGCGCCACTAGACGATGATTTTCTAGCGGACGTACCGGCTATTAATTTTGATGGAACGCCTCTAGTAACCGAGCAGGTTGACTCAGATTATATTCCGCCTTCTGCAGTAGAGTAGTCTAACTGATATAATGAGTTTTAGTATGCGCCCGTAGCTCAGCGGATTAGAGCGTCTGGCTTCGGACCAGAAGGTCGGGGGTTCGAATCCCTCCGGGCGTACCATAAAAAATCGCGGCCATTTGGTCGCTATTTTTTAATGGTGTTCCAAAGAATTCGAACCACCGAAGAGTTCGCGGTAAGCGAACGTGGGATTCAGATAATCAAAAGCTCTCGCAGAAATTTATTTCGAGAAAGCTGGCAGATTATATTTTGATAGTCCCTCCGGGCGTACCAAGCATAAGCACCATGACCCCTGCTAGGGGTCATTTTTAATGGTAAACTTAATTTGTGTATATAAATCAAAAAGGCTTTAGCGTATTAGATATTCTTATTGTCTGTTTTATCTTTGTGATTATTGGTTTTCTGGGCTGGTACGTTTTTCAATATCGCACTAGCCAAAAAGATTCAACTTCAATCTCAAAATCAGGTACCGAGCAGAAGTTGCCTCAAAAATATTCTTCTACAGCGAATTGGGAAGAGGTCGAGCTTTCCGCAAGCGACAATCAACGAAAACAAGATGTTCAGACTATTCTTTTTAAGTTAGTAGCATATAGGGCAACCCATGGTTCATACCCATCTAGTGCGGTTGAAGCACGTGCTATCCAAGAAAAGAATCCTCTAATAGATCCTGATACACTAAAGCCTTATAACATAACAGACGTAGAGCCAGCCCTCGGTGAAATGCAATATAAACCTTCGTCCACTTGCGACAATGCCAATAGGAGATTTGTCCCTTCTAATACCAAAAACATAAATGCTTTTATAGTCCGTTTAAGCGAGGGTTCATTTATTTGTAAGTCGAACACAAGATAGTCTGGTTCTAGCCTCGCGCACGATGCCCAACCATAAAAATCGAAAGCTATTGATTGCTATTCCTTAATGTCTAGCTCAATTATCACAGGCGTGTGGTCGGATGTTCCAAATGGTAATACATCGAAGCTTTTTTCTTGAATATTTTTACTTACAAAAATTCGATCAAACTTACCGCGAATAAATGGATTGTTATGGGTATGCTGTCTATTTTTTGTACCTAGTTGCTGGAAGCTATTTGCTCTAGCAATCTTCACTAATTTATTTGCAAATATCGGGTAGTTAAAATCGCCAACAACTATAGCAGGCTTACTTTCGTGATTTTCATTAACATACTCAAACACCTTTTTTGCCTGACGGCGCCTAGCGTAGTTACCTGCCAGCAGGTTTGCCAAGTGCAAATTAGCTAACACAAATTCTGTGCCGGATTTTTTATCTTCTAGTTGAACTGTTTGCAGTCGAAACCTTGGTTGAATGTTTACATGTTCGTACCAAACTGACGGAAGTGGAATTTGCTCGCTTGCTAAAATTTTAAATCTGCGTAAATCGCAGTATATCGCCAAGCCCATCGTGCCAACGCGTGCTGTAGTTGCTAGCGACAATTTACCAACTTCTTTGTCTACTTTTTTTATGTCGCATTCCTGTAGGCATAAAATGTCTACATTGCTTTGCTTAACCAAATCGGGTAAGTCAGGATATGCGCGGTGAAATTTAATGTTGTATGTTGCCAGTCGGATATTCATATATTTCTCTAGCTATAATAATAGGCTTATTTTGCTGTAATTAGCTACACTATAACTATGGCAGATAAGAATATAGAAATGGCAGTTCTGGGTGGTGGATGTTTCTGGTGTCTAGAGGCAACTTACGAGCTAATTAATGGTGTAGCAAATGTAGTTTCAGGATACTCTGGCGGAACAGATCCAGAGCCTACTTACGAAAAGTCTGCTTACAGAAACACGGGCGAAGCGGAAGTAGTACGGATTACATTTGAGCCTTCGATTATTTCCTACGCTGATATCTTAGAAATCTTCTGGACAATTCACGACCCTACAACGCTTAATCGTCAAGGCAACGATAAAGGTCCAGAGTATCGCTCCATAATTTTTTATTTAAATGAACAGCAAAAACAGATTGCAGAAGAATCTAGGAAACAAATACAGAATCTATGGAAAGACCCTATAGTTACCGAAATAGTTCCGCTACAGAAATTTTATGAGGCAGAAGAAGAACACCAGAATTTTTACAAGAAGCACCCCGAGCAAGCATATTGCCAAATTGTCATAAACCCCAAGCTCGAAAAACTTCGAGCAAAATTTGCTTCAAAGCTAAAGCAATCATAGAATATAAGACTGACACGGGCCTGTAGCTCAGTTGGTTAGAGCAGCGGCCTCTTAAGCCGCGTGTCGTGGGTTCGAATCCCACCAGGCCCTCCAAAACTTTGTTCACCGAAGGTGGCTAAAGTTTTGGAATGACATGATGAGAACCCGCAATCCGCCTTAGGCGGATGGGTTCGTTAATACAAGTTTGCCCACAGGAACTTGTTCCGAGGACAAACGTAGAATTAGCCATATCCCACCAGGCCCTCCAGTTATGACCATACTTTATGCAGAGTTCGTCGACATTATTTTGATATAATAATTCTATTGTTAAGGAGAGCCCAATGACTAAAGCAAAAGGCACAAAAGAAGATCCATGGAAGCTTAAAACTCCTCCTCAATCTTCTGATTATGAGATGTACTTAGATGAAAAAGATGACAAAGAGGTAATAGTTTGCGTAGTTGGGAAGACTACCTTGCTTTACGACAAGCGAGCAATTAATGATTTGCATTCTATGCTCAAAAAGCATGGTGACTGGATGGAGCTAGGCAGTGCAGACGAACAAAAGCCAGCCAAAGAGGGCACCGTTGAAGCTTGGGGCCGCTCAGAAAAGAATCCTGTCGGTGGTTGGTATGGATTAAAAAAGGGGCTTCGTGGACGATTTGGTATGTACATGCCGCCGTTGCTCGAAGAACTTGGTCTCGCTGAAGTTGAGCACAACCCACGCGGCAACCGAATGCGGGCTAAGTAAACCCGAGTCTCTGATTATTATTGCGACCAAAAAAGCAAAGGCCCTCTAAATATTCATAACAGATTCTAATAAGTTCTAAACTTCTTTGGTAGTATTAATTTATGAAAAGCTTTGAAGCATCTGGCCCGGTAAAGCGTTTTCCCGGAAAGCATGGCTGGCATTATGTTGAGCTTGATGAGGGTATTAGTAAAAACTTCAGACCGCTACTGGCAGGCTTATGGCCGGCACTGCTAAAGGCGAAGTTTAGGATCAATAAAACTACTTGGCAAAGCTCAATTATGCCTATCAAAGATGGGCCGCTTTTTATAGCGCTTCCTGCTAAAATTCGTAAGGCCGAAGGAATTGAAGAAGGCAGTAAGGTGACAATTACTTTCGAGATAATAACGTAATTATTTTCTAACTAAAACATGACATGTGCTAGTCTATGGCCCTTTAATGTGTTTATATTTTTCACCGATGGTAAACTCTAGGAATGACTAATAGTCAAAACAAAATTATTTGGTTTGTAGTGCTAATCATTGCCGGCGTAATTAGTTGGCTACTTGTATACGGAGCTATTAGGTTACCAGTCTCTGCACCAAATACCATAATTACGTATAACGATTCGGGCCAAGAGGTGACTGTTACGAATAATGCTCAGTGGGTACTAATATTTACGCTACTATTTAGCCCGATACTTATCGCAATGATAGCATTTTGGAAGGTTCTATCGTTTTATATAAGATCTGCACCATTTAAGCTAGTTCTTATACTAATAGTACTAATGATATTAATAATGATGCTTGGGATATTACGTTATCTTGGACACGGCGGAATAAACTTTTAGTAATGAAGCAAAAGTTGTCAGTATTTAATAAGCGTCAATTACTGTTTAAGGAAATCTTTGTAGGAACATTAATTTATGCTGTCGCATTGGGTTTCTTTAATGACTATACGAATATCATTTATGCAAAAAGCTCATCAACCATATTTTTAACTGCATTTGTGATGCAAATTCTGACGTATTTAACTTTTGCGTTAAAAAACTGGATTATTGATTTGCTTACAGGACGTAAGGGCTACGTTTATAAATTTGCAATGTTCTTTTGTGTTTGGCTTATTATGTTTTTGTCAAAATTTGTATTTCTATGGGCGATAGACATGCTTTTTGGTGGCTATGTTCGGGTAAGTGGTTTTATAGGGCTCATCGCCATTATACTTTCTGTGACTTTGCTAGATAAGCTATCTAGTTTTGTATTCAAAAAACTCGGCGACCCAGAATTCCCGTCGTAGTCAAATCAGCTAAATAACTTTTGCAAAATTTCGACGATGATAGAAATTGATAAACATCTTAGTAAAATAGATACGACGTAGAGGGTTCACCATTGCATTCATTCCGCCGGTCTGTCTGACCCTCAGCCATACGTCTACCCCCTAACGGATTTCTTTAGAAGTTTTTGCTATATTTACTTTATGGGAAAGAAGCATTTGCTAATAGGTTTAATCTTTATTATTCCGTTTATTTTTTTGGTATTTTCCTATTTTACGGATGTTTCGCAACTATGTAGTCGTGCGTTCGAGGCTTCACAGCCCCAAGGATCATTGTTTCCTTGTCATGCAGAGGATACAGTGCAGGCCCGCGGATTCCATAATTTTTACAATGAAGAGGATGGCTTTGTGGCCGCCTCGCTAGTCATGGCCTATTTTCTACTATTATTACCTTCGGCTGTAATTGTAATGATTGGTAATTTATTATTTAGTAATATTGGAAATATTGCTAAGCATCCGCGATTATAGTTTCGACGTTTCTGGTTTTACACTTTGCATGCAAGCCAAAGAATAATTTAAATCTTGCTTATTTAAACAGTCATATTCGTATAAACGAAATTATATAGACATAATCAAAAGAAATAGCCCGGTCTCGCGAGCCGGGCTATTAGTTGTAGTTTTGATATTAGCTTGGCAGTAATACGCCGTTGATAACGTGAACAACTCCGTTGTCAGCGTTTACATCAGCGTTTTCTACCATTACTTTGTTGCCTTTAGCATCAGTCAAATAAACTTGACCATCTGTTATTGAAACAGTTAGCTTACCACCTTGTACCGTTGTTATTTCTTGGCCATCCTTTAAGTCAGACGCCATTACTTTTCCGGCTACTACGTGGTAGGTGAGGATAGACTTAAGCTGGTCTACATTCTCAGGCTTAAGCAGTGTATCTAAAGTACCTGCTGGTAGTGCCTCAAAGGCTACG
>CAZBQI010000016.1:0-3156 GCA_964494105.1 uncultured Candidatus Saccharibacteria bacterium
AAGAATAGTTAGCCGGGTAGAGCATTTGACCAACTTGCGAGCAACCATTTTGTATATACGTATTACTATCACCACAGTTACCGGCAGCAGCCACTACATTTACCCCGCTATTGTGAGCGTTAATCACTGCTGATTGGAGTAATGCATCGCTATAAGGCGAGCCAAGACTTAGGCTAACAACTTTTGCGCCTTGGCTGACGGCGTAATTTACAGCCGCTGTTACATCGTCGCTATATCCCGTTCCTTCGTCATCCAGCGCCTGCAATGGCAAGATTTTTACTCCCCAATTGATACTGGCCACCCCTTTGGCGTTATTGCCAGTAGCACCAATAAGTCCGGCAGTAGAAGTTCCGTGGCTGACTGCCGACCCATTGGGGTTTGTTGTCCCTGCAGAAGGATCATTATCAATATTTACAAAATCTTTTCCACCACTAGCCCAACGGCCGACAAGGTCTTCATGGTTTAAGCCAAAGCCGGTGTCAATGACAGCAACCGTAATTTCACTTGAGCCTGTGCTTATATTCCAGGCTCCGGGTGCCTCTATCTTATCGGTATACCACTGTGGATATACGGTGTCATTGGGTGTTAGTAGCGCTCGGTACCTTATGCGTGGGTAGGCAGAAACCTCACTAGTATCTAAATCTTGAACAGCCCGGCTTACTATGTAGGTATTTTCTAGGCTGTTGCTTTTAACTATCTCACTTGGCTGTATCTTATTTGTCTCAAGGAATTTTTCTTTGGCAGAATTACTTGTAAATGCCACAATTGATTGCTTTGTGTTGTCTTCAGGGCGTATATCTGTAGGTTTAGTTGGAGGTACTGCTGTGGCCGTTTTTTCTATCGGCGCCGGGGTGGTTGGTGTTACTGGACTAGTGTTTAAGTGCTCTATAAATAGGCCACCCGCAACAATTATTATCGCAACGACAAAAGTAAATATTTGATTTTGGTTTTTTTTCATTTTATTGATGTTTATAAATTATTTAAGCATAAACACTTACGCAAGTCAATAGCATTTACAGTAGTAGATTAGTTTTTCTATACGCAGTCGCTTGCTATACTAAATACACACATATGATTGCAGACAAAGATATATTGCGCACAGTAAAGAACTACCTGTAACCATGCGAAAAAATCGTGATTACATTTACGACTTCGTTCTAGTAATTAGTGATTTTTTGGCGGTGGTTGTTGCCTATGCGGCGGCCTATACTGTGCGCGCTAAGCTTTTCGAAAAGCCACTGGCTTACCCTTATGGGTTCGAACTATACATGCAAGCCATTATTCGCTATCTGCCATTTTGGATACTTATTTTTGCGTTAAGCGGGCTGTACCGTAGTCAGGGTGTGCGCACGCGCTTGGCAAAATTTAATCAGATTGTTTTTGCCGTTGCCGGCGGTTCGATGTTGCTAATTTTGGTAGATTTTTACCGACAAACACCTCTCTTTCCCTCAAAATCAATTGCTATTTATGGCTTTATTTTTAGTCTGATACTGGTTTTCTTGTTCAGAGAAATCCTGCGAGGTTTGCGCTCGATGCTTGCTCGTCGTGGAGTTGGCTCGCACAGAGTTGTATTAATTGGAGATGAAACTAAAACAGCCAAGCGTATAACCGATGTTTTAAAGCGGGAAGGAACTCGTGTGGTGGCGGTAGTTTCTACCACCAAGTGGTATCAACCAGCAAAACACTACAATTCAATCGGTGCCTTAATAAAAAACCTAAACAAGTTAGAGCTCGATGATGTCATTCAAATGAATCCAAATCTAGACCGCACAGAACATCTAGAGTTGGTAAAAGCCTGCCACAGCGCGCGCATTAACTTTCGCTTAGTCCCAAGTGTTGTCGGCCTGGCCACAGCCCATCAAGAGCTAGGTAGTATCGATGGCGTGCCGGTGATTGAGATAAAGCCAACTCCACTTGATGGCTGGGGTAGGATAGTCAAACGGGTGTTTGATTTTGTTTTCTCATTGCTGGGAATAATTGTTCTTATGCCGTTTTTTGTAATAATTGCGGGCATTATAAAAATATCTGACCCCGGGGGCGTATTCTATAAACAGAATCGTCTTAGCCGTAATCGCCAAACGGTTCGCATAGCCAAATTTAGAACCATGAAAGCCAAATATAGTGGGCGCCCACCAGAAGAGGTATTTCGTGAAATGGGTAAACCGGAACTTATAAAGGAATTCCGCAAAGAAAACAAACTAGCCAACGATCCACGACTAAGTAGTATTGGCAAGTTTCTGCGCCGAACTAGTATTGACGAGCTACCGCAGTTATTTAATGTGCTCAGCGGGCATCTATCTTTAGTTGGTCCTAGGCCAATGTTGCCCGAAGAGCTTGATCGCTTTGGCGATAAGCTTGGCTCAATCTTAACGCTCAAATCGGGCATGACCGGCCTGTGGCAGGTTTCCGGCCGTAGTGACATTGGTTTTGAAGGGCGCATCCGTCTAGATCTATATTACGTAGAAAACTGGAGCATTCTGATGGATCTGAAGATTATTTATCGCACGATTGGCGTAGTGTTGCACCGCCGAGGAGCATACTAAATGTCGAAGATAAATAACAATTCGCAATATTCAAATAGCCAACAATATCAAATTACTAATGTTCAAAATTCTAAATTGGTTTCGAATTTAGATTTTAATGGTTGTCATTTGTTTGTATTTTGTAATTTGATATTTGGTGCTTGTACTGAACGGGGCAAAGCGTAGTGAAGGTTGCAATTGTAAGCGACTGGCTGACCAATCAAGGAGGGTCAGAGAGGGTAATTGAAGCGCTATCTACGACGTTTCCGGATGCACCCATATATACATCGGTATTTAATTCTCGTGTTCTGCCACAGTTTGCCGATAAAAGAGTAATTACATCTCGTCTGCAGCACTGGCCGATGGCCAAGCGCAAACACCAGCTTTTCCCCACCATGCGCGCTCATGCTTTTGAGAGTTTTGATCTCTCGGAGTTCGACGTGGTTATCTCGGCTACTTCTGCCGAAGCCAAGGGCGTGATTACTAAGCCGGAAACCCTGCACATTGGCTATATTTACACACCGGTGCGGTATTACTGGAGTGAACATACACGCTACCTCAACCACCCTGGTTTTGGCGTGCTAAACCCGCTTATTAAAACGATAGCGCCAGGGCAAATATCTAAAATGCGACT
>CAZBQI010000016.1:3256-13230 GCA_964494105.1 uncultured Candidatus Saccharibacteria bacterium
TATTTAGTGATTGTAGCAATTATTGCCGGCGGTTCAGGCACACGCCTTTGGCCACTTTCGACACCAGAATACCCAAAGCATCTGCTGGCTGTTAGCCACAGCGAACACTCTTTGTTGCAACTAACTTATGACCGGGCAAAATCTTTAAGCGACAAAATATACATTCTAACTGAGAGTTCACATTCAGATTTCGTTAAGAAACAACTACCTGATTTACCCGATGAGCATATAATTATCGAGCCGGCGCGCCGTGGCACTGCTAGTTGCATTATGCTTGGCCTTCACCAGATAAAACAGCAGAATAACGACGCTAACGAACCGGTAATATTCTTCCATGCGGATCACCACATTACAGATATAGAAGGCTTTTCGTTAACGGCAAAGACAGCAGTTCAAGCCTCGGTTGATGAGCAGAAAATTACGCTTATCGGTATTGAGCCTCGCTACGCTGCGACCGGATTTGGCTATATAAAAAAAGGTGACCGTGCGCCAGATGGTCGTGATTTACCAGTCTACAAAGTATCGGAATTCAAGGAAAAACCCGACCATAATACTGCTCAAAGGTACTTTGCCAGTGGGCAATATTTATGGAACATGGGTCTTTTTGCTGCGCCTATTAAGGTTTATGAAGATAGCGTTAAGAAATTCAACCCGGGGCTATACAAAAACTATTTAGCTTTATCTGGTGGTGACGACGTAGATAATCGCTACAAGGAGTTTAGCGAAGAGGCCATCGATACAGCGCTGATAGAGAGGGATGAAAACTTGTTGGTTGTACCAGGGAGCTTTGGTTGGGCCGATATTGGTTCTTTTCTAGATCTTTACCATGTGGTTGAACAAAATGACGACGGAAATTATATGGAAGGATCAGTAAAAGTTGTCGATGCCCAGAATAATTACTTGCACAATAAAGGCGACAAGCCATTAGTGGTTATAGGGCTAGATAATATTGTAGTGGTGAATACGCCAGACGGCGTGCTGGTATGTAGACGCGATCAGGCGCAAAAAGTTGGAAATGCAATCAAGGAATATAAAAAAGAACAAAAACCGAAATAAGTCTTGCATTTTCGCCTTTTGTTCGCTATAGTCTAGGGGTATAAACAGGATTAACAGATGAAGCAAACCCTAACGAAAAAACAAAAACAATTATTGGACTATATAAAGAATTTCAGCAAAGATAACGGTTACCCACCTAGCTTTCGTGAAATTATGCAGGGAATGAACTATAGCTCGGTAGCTACAGTTGCTCAACACATCGATAATCTTGTAACCAAGGGTTTCTTATTCAAGCGTGACAACGAAGCTCGTTCAATTCAGCTGGTAGAAACCGAGATTGATCTGGAGAACACAGTTAGTTTGCCAATTTTGGGGCTTATTGCCGCTGGGGAGCCAATTGAGGTACTAGAAGGCCAAAAAGAAATGCTGAGCGTTCCGCCGTTTATGATAAAAAGCGACCACAGCTATGTGCTTCGTGTAAAAGGTAAGTCGATGATAGAAGACGGCATTTTAGATGGCGATTACGTAGTAATTCGCGAAAATAAAACCCCGGTTAATGGCGACACTGTGGTAGCCATGGTAAATGGCTTTTCAGCTACCTTAAAGCGCTTTTATCGAGAGAACGATGGCTCAGTGCGCCTGCAACCAGCCAATAGCAGCATGAAGCCATTTATCTTGGATGAAAACGACAGCTTAGAAATTCAAGGCGTAGTCACCGGCGTAATTAGGTCTTATTAGATTTAATTGACTTTAATTGTTTTTGCGACTTGCTTGAGCTGATCTTTGTGCTGCTGGTTATTGCCATTTACTACAAAAGCAGCACCATAGTATTTGCCCTTTAGGTTTATATATAAATTAAAAACCTCTTCTCCAAAATAATTGTACTGATCTAATGCGACAACAGTATTTATTGCTTTAACTTTTTCTGCGCCGACTAATTCAGAGTTGTTAGATGTTAATATTCCACCACGAATTGCTACGTTTCTACACAGGAATCTGTTTTGAATTGACTCAAATCCAACACAGTCCCACAATGCACCACCTCTACCGCCAGTAGTGAAGTCTTGAAGTCCGCTATTTGCATACAAAATAACATTGTAGCCACCTAATACGGATACTGCCTCTGATTCAGGAAAGACCTTGGTCGAAGAAAAGCCAGCAGAGTAAATAGTATCGATAGAGTTAGGCGTTTTTTCTAAGGCTCCCCACTCCTGAGGGTAAGCAAATGAAAATCCAAGATCTTTATTGTCGTACTTTACATAGCCTGCCGGTATAGCCTCCTCGGCTTTTTCTTGACTGGCCACGCTAGTTTCCTTGCTCTCTGTACTAGCGTTCTGTTTGTTCTCGCTATTAGCTACATTCTTTTTGGTGTTATACGCACGGAATGCTATGAATCCTACGGCTGATAGTACGACTACCGTTATTACAGCAATCGCCACATGGCTAAAGCCGTTTTCATTTTTTATTATTCTTTTCATTTTTAAACTTGCTTATGCTTAATAAAATAATACACCTTTTATAAAAAATGTGCTAAACACAATAGCCTCATAGCTTTTATGCTTAAATTATGGTATGGTAAAAAAGTAAAACGAAAATACAAAATTGTTCAAAAAATTATCTGCACTACTTCTGAGTTTAGTAATAGTAACTGGTATTGTTACGTTTGTATCATTTCAATTTAATAATCACAACACCCCTAAACAACCCACTCCAAAAAAATCTCCAAATGCGCCTGTAGTCTCAGCAAAACAGATAGAAATAAATGGTGGCATTACTGAAACAAACGCATCAGCAAAACCAACAATTATTGACTGGCCGAAACAACCATACGTAGAGGTACAAACTGCTCGGGGCAAAGTTACTCGGCCAAACTTGGAATACCACGTGCAGTACACTCCAAATGATGCTGTTCAGTCGCAGTGGTATACGGATAAAATTTCAGCACCAGCCACTTGGGATAAATCTACAGGCTCGGCCGAAACAACTGTTGCTGTTATAGATACTGGCTTTGCCTTAAACCATAACGAGTTATTTGATAGGTGGGAAATTAATACGGCCGAGTATGGCAACGGGAAAGAATCTAATAATGTAGATGATGATGGAAATGGATATGTAGATGATTGGCGCGGATGGGACTTTTATCATCGTGACAACAATCCAAATGCAGGCTCTACAAACACTTCTGGCTCAGGCGTATCACATGGAACATCTACAAGTGGACTAGTGGGGGCGGCTGGTAACAATTCGGTAGGGGTTGCTAGTGTTAATTGGCAGACTAGAATATTGCCACTACAAGCACTAGATGATGATGGTGTTGGCTATACTCTCACTGTCGCCGCCGCAATGCGCTACGCAGTAGATAGAGGCGTAGATGTTATAAGTCTTAGTCTTGGCACTTCCTCGCCGGACGAGACAATAAAAGACGAAATTGATTACGCTACTGCCAACAATGTGCTTGTTGTAGCTGCAGCCGGCAATGATGGCTGTAACTGTATGGTTTATCCAGCAAATTATTCCGAAGTTCTAAGCGTAGGCGCAACGGATCAAAATGATTCCGTGGCTTCGTTCAGTAGCTATGGAGCAAATTTAGATGTTGTAGCTCCTGGCTCTGGAAGCATAGTCGCGCCAAGATGGATAGCAGGCGACCAGCAGAATTCATATAGCTCTAGTCTCTATGGAACATCATTCTCAACGCCAATTGTCAGTGGGCTGGCAGCTCTTTTAAAATCTTTAAACTCTAACTACACCCCAGTAGCTTTAACAGCTTTAATTAAAAACAACGCAGATGTTTTATCTAGCACGCGGTCAGGAGCAGGAAGAGTAAATGCCCTTCGCTCAGTTACTACAGCGCGTCCCGATTTGCCAAAACAACCCCCGCCTTTATTTGCACCGTATTTTAAGCTTTCAAAATCTGGAGCCAGTGATATATTCACCGAAAATTTAGATATTATGAACAAGCAAATTTTAGATGGCTATCAATATTCAATCCTGCGCTACACAAAACAATAAATGTTTCTCTAATAAGCAAATAATTGACCACTATCTGTAATTGCAGATATAATCACATCTACATTCCGGAGTAGCTCAATGGTAGAGCACCGCCCTGTTAAGGCGTTGGTTGCCGGTTCGAGTCCGGCCTCCGGAGCCAACCCGATCACCAAAGGTGACCGGAATACCTGAATCGATCTGTTAATTACTGTATTTAGGTTCCAGCAAAAACCTAAACGCTTTTGCTTGCAAAATACCTTTGCAAAGCGCATAAATTATCTGTATGGAACCGATTGCCCACTTTTTCAATTCAAATTTTTTTATAGCCTTAATAACTTTTCTTGTTGGGTCGATTGCAATCTATTTGTATCGCAAACAAACCGTAGATCACAAGAAAAGCGCAGCAAACACAATTCTGCAAGAAATAGTTAACGCAGAAAAGCTAATTGATAGTGCGAAACTAGAAATAGGTGAAAGTAGGCGAGCAGGATTTACGTTAATACCAGAGCATCACTATCTGATGCCCACTGAAAGCTGGAGCAAATATAAGAGTCTTTTTGTTAATAACCTTACTTCTGAGGAGTGGGACAGGCTGAATAACTTTTATAATGATTGTTCACTTTTCGATGAAATCATCTCATATAGTGATAGCCAGTTCGAAAAAGATACTACTGAAATACGCAAGAATAGTCATAAAGGGATATTTAAATATGTATCAGAATATGCAGACAAAATCAGCAAAGAGACAGACGAAGTTAAAATTGAGGAATTAAAAGAAGAGTTAAAGAAAAAGAAAGACATTATATCTGATCTCGCTACTAGTGCTGAGTTTATGCATACCTATGTGCCGTCTAAGCCTACAAAGGATCTGGAAAAGCTCATTGATACTATTGATACAAAAATATCTCTTGATACCATAGGTCAAAAACTCAAAGCCATTTAGCCTTTTTGTCATTGTAGACTGCTCCTAATAAATATATTTATACACTAATTTTTATAAAAGTCAACTTGACCCGTGTCCAGAAACATAGTTGTTACCGAGTAAAATAATTCTTACTTTCTCCACTATGTCGAGCAAAACCGATCACCAAAAGTGTACGGAAAGCTGAAATCAATCACTTGGTATACTTAAGCCGTGTATGAACATACCGACATAATAATTGTATCGCCAAAAGGTGAGTTGATTTTAAAACAACGTAACACTAATCCTGATGTTTTTTTCGCGGGCTACGTTTCGGTATTTGGTAGTGGCAATAATCTTAGCGAATCCCCGTTAAAAGCCGCTATACGAATCATGAAGCAAGAATTAAAAATTTCTGCTAAAGCGAAAGACCTAAAATACTGGAGAACATACAAGGTAAACCTGGAAAAACATGGAGCTCTAGGAAAAGTCTATACGTTTATTTATCAGCAACCACTGGAGCCAAAAAGTCTAAAGATAAAGTATGGTAAGGGTTATAAACTAATAAAATCACTTGGTGATGCTAAAAAAGCCAAGCTAACGCCATTATCAGCTGAATACGTTCGCGACTTCTTTTTAGAAAATAAAATGCCAAAAATCTAGTCACTATCTTTTATAACATTTTAAAAAATAATATTGTATTAACACAAGCATTTCTTGTATAGTTATTGTTATAGGAAAGGGAAAAAGACAAACTTTTAAATTCTGACGTGAAAGTTATGATGTTTTTAATGCTTCGTGCACTGCCAATACTTGCATTGGCAGTTATCGCATTGTTTTTACCGCACAAAGTCTTTGCGGCTACGTATACAGTTACAAGCACTGCCGATTCTGGAGCGGGCACTTTACGTCAAGCCATAATTGATGCAAACGGGAATAGCGGTGCCGACCAGATTGATTTTGCAATTTCTGGCGCCGGACCACATACGATAGTTTTGGCATCTGGAATTACCATTACTGATCGAACAAAGGTAAATGGCTTGTCGCAAACTGGTTCAGTATGTAACGGCACTAGCTCAACTCTCAAGGTGGTGTTAGAGGGTAATAGTTTGGCAACTAGCACAGCCTCAGCAGTAAACTCAGAAATAAATGGATTTGTTTTTGGTGTTAACTCCGCACTGTCGATTAGTAGCGACAACAACACGGTGCGATGCAACTTCTTCGGAACCACTGCAGACGGTACAGCGGGTGTAGCTACGACAGGCACCTGGGGTTTGACACTATGGAATGGTGGCACAACGCTTGGGGGCAATAGTGCAACAGACATGAACTTATTTGGGAATAGTGGTTTGTATGTTCCAGCTGGCGATAATCAGACAATAAAGAACAATCAATTAGGAACGGACATTACAGGTATGACTGCTTTAGCAGGTGACGTAGGCTTTGGTTCTAACACTTGGCAAAACATCACTATAAGCCATAATCTCATTCGGCATATGAACATGATATATAGCACCTTTAACAACTTTACTATGAGTGCAAATAAAATAGGTACAAATATTACTGGGACTGCAGCCATCCAAGAGAATTTGGGTGATCCAATTTGGATACGGTCATCATTCAATAACTCAACTATTGGCGGGCCTACCGAGGCAGATGGCAATTTGATAGCTGGTGCTTACCCTGTAGATTCAAACCAGCAGGGAATTGCATTAGCCGCAGGCGGGAGTAACTTAACGATTCAAAATAACAAGCTTGGGGTGAATGCCGACGCCACCGGCGTGATTGGTAATTACAATAGTCAATTAGTGGTGAGTTGCGCCAACAGTTGTGTAAATATTCAAATTTTAGATAATATAATTGGCGGAAGTCAGGGTGGCGCCGGTATCGCCATCGCTAACACTGGTGCATCAGAACTAAACTCTATAACCGTCAAACGAAATTACATAGGCACAAACAAAACTCTTGATCTCGACGCTGGTAATACGGGTGGTGGGATTAGTATCAGCGGATCGATATCACATGTATTGATAGGTGGTAGTGACCCTGCTGATGCAAACTATATTTATAACAACGGCGCGCCCGGGGTCACCGATACATCTACTGGCTTTAATAGTTATTTGGGTAACTCTATATACGGTAATGAGGGTCAGGGAATTGACTTTCCAGACTACTGGAATCCGGATCCAGAGAATGATTTAAATTTCCCAATTATCTACCAGGCCGATGAAGTCAGCGGACACACCAACGTTGGTTATGCACTCGATGTGCCGGCTGGAGATTACCGCATAGAATTCTTTAGTAACACTGAAGCCGACCCAACGGGCTACGGCGAAGGCGAAACATACTTGGGCTCGGCCAATATTACTAGCGATGGCACGGGTGAACAAAATTTTAGCACTACACTCAGTGGCACCGGCTATACCCATATGGCTGCTACTGCTACACTTATTGACCCAGATAGCTCAAGTGGTTTTGGACCAACCAGTGAATTTGGTAACTTTGAACCGCGGGCTGATTTAGAAGTTGCCAGTGACGATGGGGCTACTGACGTAACGTTTGGTGACGAACACCAATACACATTTACCGTTACCAATAATGGCTCAAGCGATGTTGATCACTTTGAATTCGAGGGCATGAACCAAGTACTTGAGCCGAATGAATTTAGTGTGGATTCTGGTAATAGTACAGCCACAACCCCGGGCAGTTTCGCCGACAACGTCTGGACCGGCCTACTTAAACCGGGCGAAACACTCACCATAACTTATAGTGGCAATGTAGTCCATGACGGCAATCTTGAAACCAGCAGAGTTTGTGTAGGCACACTAAAGCTTGAAGATGTAGACCTGGTAGACCCAGATGATAGTAATAACTGTGGTACCGATGACGATACTGAAGTCACATTCCCGGTGGCCGATCCAAGCCTAACCAAAACCCTTGTGTCTAGCTCTGTAACTAACGGACAAACCGCCACCTACAAACTTACTGTTACTAACAATGGCCCAGATTCCCACCCAGGCAGCGTCGGCTTTCCTTACGTTTATGATTTATTGCCACCAGGCCTAACATTTAGCACTGCCAGTGTTTCATCCCAGGGCAATCAAGTTTCACCTCAGAGCGATGACGAAGGAGCGATTGTAGTGCCCTGCGAGAACGATTCCGAATCCACTTGCTGGTACTGTTTTTATGCTGGTGAATCATTTTGGCCGGGAGCTCCAGGGACTTTGGCAGTCTGCGCGTATATGGGTCCCGCATTCGATGTTGGCCAGACAGTTAGTATTAATATTTCTGCAACAGTTGATGGTCTAGATCCTGAAGCAACGGTTACGAACAAAGCGATGCTGTACGATCCATACTTTGATCCGGATTTTGCAGAATTAGCTAATACATTTGAGAGTGAGGACGGCCCATTCAACTTAGCCAATAATAGTGTGGCGCACCACACCTACGACCCCAATGCTCCACCCGAAGACAGCGGTGGTGGTTCAGGCAGTGGTAGTTCTGGTTCTTCCTCCAGTAGCAGTTCAACTGCCAATTCTACTGGTTTGGCTGACACCGGAGATAACATCCGGTTAATTACGCTAATTGCCTCTACATTGTTAGCAGTCGGATTAGTAGGTAATGGGCTTGTATTAAATAAGCGTAAGTCTATTTAGTCAAAAACGGCTATGCTAAGCTAAATTTGACACTTCTTTATTAATTGATATAGTTCATCATGTTAGCACCAGCAAATATAAACTGGAGTATATATTAAATCATTATTCATTAAGAACGTTATATATCTCACGACACTTTTTATCGGTATCGCATTTATTCAACCTGTTCACGCTGAAACTCTTAATCTAAAAAATGACAATAGAGGCATTCCTGAATGGAGTCAAAAGACCTACAATGGTTCTGTAGAATCTACTAGTTTACTTCGTTGGAAACCATGCACACCCATTAGATACACCATTGACGTTACAGACGCCCCCATGGACTGGGTTCATGATATACACGACGCGTTTAAGGCTGCGTCGGTAGCGACGGGGATACCCATTAGTTACGCTGGACGCTGGGAGTCAGGCAAACTTCACACAAATCGCGACCCGGTCTTAATTTACTATAGGGACGATCCGGACTGGGCTGTAAATCGTGCTATCGGCTATACACAAGTGTACAAAAACTCTAATGGTAGACGAATAATTGGTGGCTACATTATAGTTAACCCTGCCGTTAACAACACTAGTCACGAAATACATATGCGTATGATGTGGCACGAAGTAGGCCATATATTTGGGTTGCCACATCCCGGTTCACGATACGCAAGTTTGAGCGTTATGGGCGCGGCACGTCCACCATACAAGGCATTTGACCAATGGATGTTTAATCTCGTTGGTCGTCAGCCGGGTGAGTGCCGTTAATTGCTAGTTGTTTTTAGGCGCGGGCACTAGGCTTTTAGTAGGGCTAAGCAGGTTTATGCGCTTGGCATCTTCGGGCTTATCCTTGCTTGGTGTTATTAACACCGTCTGATCTTGTTTAATTTCTTTTAGCTCGATCTTTTTTGCAGTTTTAATTATCTCAGTGGACGAGGTAATATTAAAAGTTTCTTTCTCGTGAGAAAGACGGTTTTCTATAGTTATCTTTTTATCCGACAGGTCAGTAACCTTGCCAATAGTAGTTAGGGTTGGTAGGCGTAGCTGGTACTTTCTAATCAGTTTTTGATCATGTTTTTTTTGCACGTGCGAACCAATCAAGAAGCCGGTTGTTCCTGATACGGCAACAACAAATAGAAAAATCAAAACTATTCTTGTATTTGGCCTTCGCCCAGACAATAGCTTATTAACTCTTTGTTTCATGAGCATTATTATACAGTTTGAGCACATGGTGGAGTAGATCGGAGTTTCTAAGTGACCAATATATTCAGCAAATAGCAGAGTGTTTAATAACTTGAGGTATTAAGAGTCAGTAGGAAGCTCTCCGTTATTAAGTTTATTAGGGTTTATCCAATTTATATTTCCATACTCATCTGAAACTGGTATAAATCCCATCGTAATTAGTTCGTGCTCTATATCGATCAAGTCACCATCGCCTGCAATGTCTGCAGGAG
>CAZBQI010000017.1:0-13001 GCA_964494105.1 uncultured Candidatus Saccharibacteria bacterium
TACACCAGAGGTTCGTTCACTCCGGTCCTCTCGTACTAGGAGCAACTCTTCTCAAGCTTCCAACACCCACACCGGATATAATCCGAACTGTCTCACGACGTTCTAAACCCAGCTCGCGTACCACTTTAATCGGCGAACAGCCGAACCCTTGGGAGAGGCTTCTCCCCCAGGATGTGATGAGCCGACATCGAGGTGCCAAACAGCGCCGTCTATGTGAACTATTGGGCGCTATAAGCCTGTTATCCCCGGCGTAACTTTTATCCGTTTGCGCTATCGATTCCACACTCTTTTACCATAAGGTAATATAGCGGGTCACTTACTCCGACTTTCGTCCCTGATTGGCTTGTTGGCCTCACAGTCAAGCTGACTTATGCGTATGCACTATCGGCACGATTTCCATCCGTACCTAGCCAACCTTTGAACGCCTCCGTTACTCTTTAGGAGGCAACCGCCCCAGTTAAACTACCCACCAGACACGGTCCCGGAACCAGAAATTACATGCAAAGTATTGTTTGAAAATCTCAAATCTAAAATTACAAATCTCAAACAATTTCAAAATCTAAAATTCTAAATGTTTATCTTTAGAACATTGAATATTGGATATTGTTTGTGGTTTTGTGCTTAAAATTGATATTTCCACAGATTGTATGCAATTTGTGGTCCCGGTAAGAACAGAAACGAACTAGGGGTGGTATTTCACTGGCGACTCCATCAAAACTAGCGTTTTGGTTTCAAAGTCTCCCACCTATGCTGCACAGAGTACGTCTCGGCTCAATGCCAAGCTGTAGTAAAGCTCCACGGGGTCTTCTCGTCCTGGTGCGGGCAGAGGGCATCTTTACCCCCAATGCAAATTCGCCGAGTCCTTCGTTGAGACAGTGCCCATATCGTTGCGCCATTCGTGCAGGTCGGAACTTACCCGACAAGGAATTTCGCTACCTTAGGACGGTTATAGTTACCGCCGCCGTTTACTGGGGCTTAAGTCGCGAGCGTAAAACAAGCTTCCTTAACCTTCCAGCACCGGGCAGGCGTCAGCCCGTATACATCCACTTTCGTGTTAGCACGGACCTGTGTTTTTAGTAAACAGTCGCATGGGCTCGGTTACTGTGGCCTCTATTGCTAGAGGCAGGCCTTATCCCGAAGTTACGGCCGTTATTTTGCCGAGTTCCTTAACGAAGGTTCTCTCGTACGTCTTGGTCTACTCGACCTGAGTACCTGTGGCGGTTTGCGGTACGGATAGCTACAACTTACACAGCCAGTCTTTTCTGGTCAGATGGTCGCTCCAACTCTCCGCCTAGGGCGGATTGCATTCGTGCTTCGATCGAAATCTAGACACTTAGACGGATATAGCCAAAAATCCGCTTGGAGTTTCCAGCCGCGCAACCAAACTGCAACATTGTAACTAGTACGGGAATATTAACCCGTTGTCCATCGCCTACGCTACTCGCCTCGGCTTAGGACCGACTAACCCTGGGACGACAACCGTTGCCCAGGAAACCTTACTCTTTCGACGGAAGGGATTCTCACCCTTCTTATGGCTACTAATTCCAGCATTCTCACTTCCATCCGCTCCACCTGGCCTTACGGCTCGGCTTCAACGCTGAATGGAACGCTCCTCTACCACTTCAATAAATTGAAATCCGCATCTTCGGTACTATACTTTAGCCCCGTTACATCTTCCGCGCAGAATCACAATCGACCAGTGAGCTGTTACGCACTCTTTAAATGCATGGCTGCTTCTAAGCCAACATCCTGGTTGTCTATGTAACTCCACCTCGTTTCCCACTTAGTATAGATTTCGGGACCTTAGATGGCGGTCTGGGCTGTTTCCCTTTTGAGCGCGGAGCTTAGCCCCCGCGTTCTGACTGCCGTGATTCCACAATCGGTATTCGTAGTTTGATAGGGATGGGTATTCCAGAGGAACCCCAGACCCAATCAGAGCTCTACCTCCAATTGCTACACACGACGCTAGCCCTAAAGCTATTTCGAGGAGAACCAGCTATCTCCGGGTTCGATTGGCATTTCACCGCTAACCACAGCTCATCCAAACACATTGCATTGTATCCTGGTGCGGCCCTCCACGTAGTTTTACCTACGCTTCGGCCTGGCCATGGTTAGGTCACCCGGTTTCGGGTCTAATCCGCAATACTAAATCGGGCTATTAACCCTCGCTTTCACTTTGGCTCCGCCAAATGGCTTAGCCTAACGCACTGCAAATTAACTCGCTGGATCGTTCTACAAAAAGCACGCCGTCACGGAATAAATCCGCTCCGACTCCTTGTAGGCACACAGTTTCAGGTCTATTTCACTCCCCTCCCGGGGTTCTTTTCACCTTTCCCTCGCGGTACTTGTTCACTATCGATCGTATGGCATGTTTAGTCTTGGAAGGTGGTCCTCCCAGATTCAGACAGGGTTTCACGTGTCCCGTCCTACTTGAGAAAATAAACATAAGGTCAAATTGGCTTTTGTATACGGGGCTTTCACCCTCTTTGACGGTCCTTTCCAGAACCTTCTACTAGCCAAAATGATTTCTTACCTTACAACAGCTTGACAGCCCTGTTTCGCATTAAGAAGATCTCGAACATACAAGATCTTTTTAATGGTCGTTTACTAACTCGCAACCCCTATTCAATATTCGCCTGTCAGCTTACTCGCACAAAGTGCAAGAACTAAATAAGTTTAGACTACTCCCAGTTCGCTCGCCGCTACTATGGGAATCGTTGTTACTTTCTTTTCCTCTGGGTACTAAGATGTTTCAGTTCCCCAGGTTCCCTCCCTCTACTCTATATATTCAAGTAGTGGTAACTAGACATGACTCTAGCTGGGTTTCCCCATTCGGACACCCCCGGATCAAAGCTTGCTTGGCAGCTACCCGAGGCTTATCGCAGCCCGCTACGTCCTTCTTCGGTACCATACGTCAAGGCATCCACTATGCGCCCTTATTTGACATTTAAAAAATCCTTCCTGTTCTCGTAAAAGAACAGTTAGGAATTAGTTGCCCTTATTCTGCTTATAAATAAGCAGAATTCCATTAGAGAAAACTTAACTAGCAATTAATACAGCTACTTGTTCGTATTGCTACAAACGTGCCCTCCGCTTTTGGTTTCACATTGGGCTAGCGTATTAACGCTAATCATAAATTGTTAATGAGCGTGAGTCACTTCCCTAAAAAAATTCCGTCGGCTGACGAGAACGGGCCCTTTAAAAATAAAAAGCCCCCTTGATGGGGAGGCGACCAATTAAGGGCAAACAAACGAATGTTAGCGAATCGCCTCCAGTTGGTGTTGTTTACTCATAATTAGCCCCCTTAAGACTGAAGTATATCTTAGCAAGTAGCGCTAAGCATGTAAACCCCTAAAAACTAAAGTCATCGAAGTGAATTTGGATGTCGAATAACCCTTTTTGCAGTAGCTGTTGTTGTAAAGTTTGCATCATTATCGGCGGACCGCAAATAAAGACATCACGCTCTTTTAAGTCGGGGGTTAATTTTTCGATTGTATCGGCCGTGATAAAACCCTCGCTTTCTTCGCAAACACCTATGAGACGAAAATGGTTATGCTTATTAGCGATTTTGTGTAGTTCTTTAAAAAATACCGCTTCTGCCTTTGTTCGCGTGCAGTAAAACATATCAATATCCAGCTTAGAATTTTTCCGCAGTGAACGTGCCATCGCCAGAAACGGCGTCACACCTATGCCACCGGCAATCCATACCTGTTTCTTGTTATCAGTGTTTTTGTAGCTAAATGTACCGTGGGGCCCCTCTAAATATACGGTGCTACCCTTTTGTAACATTGGCATTTTTGCAGTCCAATCACCTAAATCCTTTACCACAATACTTGTCACTCTAGAATTGTGATGCTGGGTCAATGCAAACGGATGTGACTCTTCGTCAACACTAGGATCCTTTATGCTTACGAAAGCTACCTGTCCGGGGCTGTAGCTAATGGGCCGAAGCATTGGCCTTAAATAGATCTCGGCAATATTATCGCCCAGCTTTTTTACTCTAATAATTTTGTATTTATATTTTTTCATTAGCCATTTACCGAAAACCGTATGGTACATAAACGTTAACAGTCCAAGTAGCGAAAGAACGAGCATGTATTTTCGCAACGGCTCGTTACCAGCAATCGCCCCCTGGCTTAGAAACACATGCAACATAGAAGGAATTATTACCCAGCCAAGTAGCGCATGAATTCGTATAAACGTTTGGTGCTTCACTTTGACCCAGTAAGTTACAACGGTGGCGAGCATTGCGACTACAAACGCTAGGATTCCCATTTGTAGGTAAAAAGGACCAAACGGACTCCACATATGTAATATCTCGCCAAATGAACTGATCCAAATTCTAAAACTCAAAAATATCGGATGCAGCAAAATTAGTAGTATTGCCGTTCCGCCAATTACTCTGTGTGCAATATAAAGTTTATCTAAGCCCCCAAACAACGGCTCAATGAAGCGCAAACGCGCACCCAGTATTAAGCTCCAGGCGTAGGCGGCCAAGCCAACAAAGGCAGACGTTTTCGCCAGCAAAGTTAGAGTACCAGCCAGTGTATCGGCGCTCGGCAACTGCGAAAAACTACCCCACAAAAACAAAGGTATGGTAATTACCAGCAGGCTGAACATCCAGCCAAGTGATTGATTAAGCCCCCTATACAATCGCTCCATTAAGCATAAGTATAATTGATATTAAAAATAATTGCCCAGTTGTATTCGCTAAAGGCCGGTCGCTCGCTCACCTGTTGCGCGAGCGTGAATCATAAAAATCTCTATATACTCGTCGTACAAGTCCTTGGTGTGTCCAGCCTCTTGCGGCTCAATTTCTAGCATTCGCTCCACTGTCGCTACAACCATTGCTTGCTTCAGAAATTCCATAACGTCCAAAAAAGCGCGGCCGCTTAGCGTCTGAGCTGTGCCAAGATTTTCACGCAGCTTCATTAGTGCCTTCATAGCATACCTAAGCGCAGCGGTGTCTTCGTATGCCACTACTTCGTGCAAAGCCAGAATAGCCACTAGCTCCACGCACTTAACAGTTTCCTTAGCCAAGACAAGATCAAAGCCATCACCACGCTTAAGGCGTTCGTCAGCTAAGTCAACATCTTTTAATGGATCAAATTCGTCATAAAAGCTTACCGGAATAAATGTGTCGGCATGAGCTTCTAGAGCCTGGGCAACATTCTGAAACATCAGCGAATTATCAAGCTTATCTGCTTCAGCTATGCCCATGCGCAAATGGTTTTGCGACGGACGCAAGTACTGGCTCTGTAAGTCTGCCCATGTTGCTAATGCACCGGGTATCGGCTCACCCAGATCAGTACCATCAATCAATCTTTGGGCAGAGCCTTGAACGCCAATTACATGCATTTCAAGTAATTCTTGCGCAAATACTTCGGCAGAGCTTGCCAGTTCTGCATCTGTTTGTGACCTTGGTATACCCGAAATTGTACTCATTTATATTGGCATATCGTCGCGTGGACTAGGATAATCTATTTGTTGCACGCGAATCCCTAAATCTGCACCGCGTAAATTATGAGATTCATTGCCCACAAACACACCTGGAGCAGGCTCATTTGCCTCTGCGCGTGCTCGCAGTACGGCAATCCTCTTCATGAGATCAGTCGACTTCTCGCTAGCATTCCTCCAATGTCTGTCAATATTTGCTGGATTGCCATTCGAGTCTGCTATAACCGCAGCTACTGTATCTACAAGCAAAGGCTCGATTTTATCCAAAGCAGCTATTACCTCTTCAAATCCTAATTGCTCCGCTCCGGTTTCAAACAGCAGAATTAATTGCGCTAATGGGGATGTACTAGAATGCCATTTCTCGAACTTGTAGATAGCTACATCGGTTACAAGTCGTAACGATTCGGTCAGTCGCGCACCTAAATCGACACCCTCTTCTATCGCCCGAGCAATTTCAAACACTCCAGGGGCAGCACCTACTTCATCGATAGGCCTAACATATCCAGATGGGTTATGAAATTGCATATCTGTATTTACACTCGATACAACCTTTGAAAGTAGTTCATCATCCACAGCTCCAACTTCTTTACCGAGAATATCGCGAAACGTTTCCCGCATTTCTAAATCGGCCAAATTCGCATGGTATATTCTTTGGGCCTCACTCATTGACCCGCTTGGACTGTGCGACACTCCGAACATTTCTTTATATTCGACGAAACTTGCAGTCCTTTCTGCTAAAGCAGCTTCCTGAATACTTAGCGCTTCTAAAGTAAGTGATTCTACTAATTCCCCACCAACGGGCTCTGTGCCTGTGGACATTTCTTCTCCTCAAATTTAGATAAATTCTTACATAAAACAGCCATATTGTCAATGCCAGTTTGACACCGCCCCTAAGAATAAACGATAATTAGTTATGATTGAGACTCAAGAGAAAGTAATTATCCTCGACTTCGGCAGTCAATATACTCAGTTAATTGCCCGCCGAATTCGCGAACTAGGCGTGTATTCCGAGATTGTTCCCGGCAATATTACATATAAAAAATTAACAAATCAAAAGCCAAATGCCATTATTCTTTCTGGTGGCCCGGCTTCCGTTCATGATAAAGATGCCTTTCATTTAGATAAAGAGATTTTTGAGATGGGCCTGCCTATGCTCGGTATATGCTACGGCCTGCAATTAATGGCACACCAGCTAGGTGGTAAAGTGCGCAGAGCCACCAAGCGCGAATATGGCGAGGCAACACTAAAAGTAACCGCGCGTTCTATGCTTTTTGATGGTGTTGATAAATCTTCACGCGTTTGGATGAGTCACGGTGACGATATGCAAAAACTACCCAAGGATTTTGTTGTAACTGCAACAACAAATAGTGTAATGGCGGCCGCCGAAAATGTGGATAAAAGAATGTATGGTATTCAATTCCACCCCGAAGTTGTTCACACTAACGAAGGCACTAAAATTCTACAGAACTTCCTTTCGCAAATATCAGGGCTCTCCCGAAACTGGAACATGCGCGGGTTTATTCAAGAAACAGTTCAAGAAATTCGCGCCAAAGTTGCCAGAGGCAAAGTAATTTGTGCGCTTTCCGGCGGGGTAGATTCATCCGTTGCAGCAGCGCTGGTTGCACGAGCCGTTGGTAGTAACCAAACCTGTATATTTGTAAATACCGGCTTACTTCGCAAAGACGAATATGCCCAGGTGTTAGAAACTTACAAGCAAATGAAACTCAAAGTTATTGGCATTGATGCCAGCGCGCAATTCCTAAAAGCCCTCAAAGGGGTGAGTGAGCCCGAGGCCAAGCGTAAAATTATTGGTGCCGAATTTATAAAGATCTTTAATGCCGAAGCCAAAAAGATAAAAGGCGTTGAATACTTGGTGCAAGGTACTCTATACCCCGACGTTATCGAGAGTGTTTCGGTTAAGGGCCCTTCGGCTGTAATAAAAAGTCACCACAATGTTGGTGGCTTACCCAAGAAAATGAACCTCAAACTAATTGAACCATTGCGTGAGTTATTTAAAGACGAGGTGCGCAAAGTCGGCATGCAAATTGGTGTACCCGGGGCAATAGTAAATCGCCAGCCATTCCCTGGCCCCGGCCTGGCCATTCGCATTCTAGGCGAGATAACCACAGATAGAATCACCATTTTGCAGTCCGCCGACGAAGTTGTTCAGGACGAGATAGAAAAAGCCAAGCTCACAACCGAACTATGGCAGTCTTTTGCTGTACTACTCCCCGTCTCAACCGTTGGAGTTATGGGCGACGAGCGCACATACGAGAATGTACTCGCACTACGTGCGGTGGAAAGCGTAGATGGCATGACGGCCGATTGGGCTAAGCTACCTTACAAAGTTATGCAAGCAATTTCATCGCGAATTATTAGCGAAGTCAAAGGCATCAACCGTGTTGTCTATGACATCAGCTCCAAACCACCCGCCACTATCGAGTGGGAGTAAAGAAACTTATACAATTTTATACTTTGCTAATATCGAATGCCTTAACTGTATATTGATTTTAGCGATCAATGAAACTACTTTTGGTCTATATATTCCTATGTGTTCCAGATCTTTTTTTTCTGGTGGTAATTTCTGGATCAATACACGCGTAAATGCAGCGTATTTTTCTTCCATGCTGGAACCAGTTTTTTCTAATTCATCTAAGTAAGCCTGCGTATGTTTTACGATGTTACTTTTTCCACCAGGAAACACGCCTTGAGCTATACCTTTCATTGAGTACTCAAGAGCTTGCTCGAAAGAAGTTCTATTGAATTCTTGCGGAAAGCCAGAGAGCTCCACATCAACTTTATTTATCGGGTTAAGCTCTTCTCCAATTATTGAGATGTACGCCAGTGCAATTATTTTGAGTTCATTCTCGAATTTAACATCATTTGCCGCTAAATCATCAGCATTCCAATCAATTACTTTGAGTGCTGCAGAAATTGCAGCTACGTAAAATTCGTACAAGCTTATTTTTTTCTTGAATAGTGCCATAAAATACCAACTCCTATTATTTTACTCTGAATTAGATATACCCCTACTACAGCACTACGGTTATAGTAGAAACAGTAGCAGCTATCGCTGCAATTGCAGTAAATATCATCATCCATTTCTGTAGACTAGCATTCGCTTTATTCAGCTTTCTAGTAGTTTTAATCAACTCAACGGATGCTAGCACATTTTGAAGTGACGACTTACTAAATATGCGCTGCTGATCTGACGCATTCGAAATATTATTTATGTTTTTGATGTGGTTATTTATAGCTTCTGCAGCAATCTTATTTAGATCTTCGTTGCTCAATTCATAATCACCAGAAGAAAGCTTCTCCATTATTAGTTGGTACCTTTCATCATTCATTGTTTAGCTCCAGTTATCAAATTCTTCTAGCATCTCGAGGCGTTTTTGGTCACCGTCGTATTCGGTTGTAAACCAAGCTTTTAAAACTTCATCTACATTCGGCTTTGCCCAACTGGAGAGGCAGAGCACATTTGCGTTGTCTTTATTCCGTGCCCACTCGGCAATTTGGGCAGTATTTGCCAAGCTTGCGCGGATGCCTTTGAACCGGTTTGAACCAACCTCAACACCAACTCCTGTTCCACAAACTAGAATGCCAACGTTACCTTCTGCTTCCTTAACTTTAATTGTCACGCGCGGAATCATATCCTGCAAACTTAACTTGTCTTCAGACGATTCCGACCCAAGATTCTCAAACTCCCTATTATTTGCTTTGAGCCAATCAGCAATTTGATCGACTAATTCGACTGCATAATGGTCGCCTGCAACGTATATCATGCCTAAATTGTAGCATTCGCGTATACTTTATTGAGCGTATGGAAGGCACACTCAAAAACCAAGTTATCCCCGTCTCTCTCACAATTGTCGTGGGAGCCGTTTTAACCGGGCTGCTCTATGTGCTTATTTTAGTGCTCAACCACTTTACTGCAACCGATATAATTATCCACATTAAGCCGGTGGATATTGCCATTGGCCTGACCGTCTACCTCAAGACCTCAATCGACTTTGCTATCTTTATTGGCAACTTAATGAGCGAAAACAATACCTGGAAAAGCCGTATAGCAATCGAGATAGGCACCGCCTTTGGTAACGCCGCTGGTACGTTTTTAGTGCTAATTATTTGGACATTCTTTAAGGAAGTAACGTGGCTATTGGCTTTAATGATTTTTGTAGCTGCACTTGTTTTGTTCCGCCTGGCTCAAGACAGTCTCGACCATGCTAAAACCGACGATAATAAATACCCGCAGTGGTTTCAAACAATTGTCTTGGTGTTCGATAAATTCCTAGTAACTGTAAACAAAGCCATAGCGCCAGTACTAAATAAAGTAGTGCCAAATGTTAGCATGAAATCTAAAGGTAAAATGGCCTTTTGGCCGCTCTTTACCTTTGCCTTTGGGATACCCTTTATACTAGGTCTAGACGACTTCGCCGGCTACGTACCGCTTTTTAATGTAGTAAACGTATTTGGGTTCGCGATTGGTGTGATCGTTGGCCACATGCTTTTAAACATGTTCCTCTACTTATCACCGTCTAAGACAATAAAAGCAGTGAAAAACCCAATTATTGCACTTATTGGTAGTGCAGCATTTGTAGGATTAGGTATCTGGGGCCTTATCGAAGTAGTAAAGCTATTTACGCACCATTAAAATGCTGTAAAACCGGCAGCAACTGACGCAAACAAGAATATCGCCAGCATTATCAGTATAATTATCGCCTGAATGTTCATACTTTTTTATTTTTCCAGTACTTCTTCCATTCTGCAAGTTCACTAATGGTTTCTTTCTGTCTTACTTTATCTAAAAAGATTTTACCGTCTAGATGGTCTATTTCGTGTTGAAAGACACGTGCATGAAAATCATACTTCAAGTTATACTCCACTTTGTTGCCTTCCCTATCAAGCCCAGCTACTTGGCATTGTTTGGCACGCGGAACCATTGCACGAATATTGGCAGATAAATCCCCCTCCCAATCTTCTTTTGTCTCTTTCGACTTATTAACTACTCTTGGGTTAATAATTATAGTTAACGGAAACGGTCGCTTGCCTTTATAGCGCGGGTTCTTAGGGTCTACATGCACCACAATCACGCGTTTGTTCACACCCACTTGTGGCGCGGCGATGCCTACGCCTTTGTTATCTACGCAAACTTTAGCCAGACCATCTAGAAAATTCTGGAATATTTTAGTAGCTAATTCTTCTTTTGTAACCGGTTCACTCTTTGCTCGCAGCGCCGGGTGACCAAGTCGGACAATATTTAATTTTGCCATAAGATTACCCTCTATAACTCGTAATCTACGTGTTGCTTAGTTTCAATGGTTCGGCATTTTTTAAGTAGGTCTCTATAGTAAGAATAGCCAAATGTGCTAAATTTACCAGCATTCTTATCCACTCGGCATTGCTGACGATAGTCATTATCGTCTTTTCCAAAAAATACCTCCACTATGCAGTTGCTCCCCTTTGGCCCAACTACCCATATATATTCGTACCAGCTACCGCCATGCTCAAACGGAATACACTGCCTGGGGTCAATTTCTGATACAGGCTTCTCCCTAGAATCACTCTGGTTTATGGGCTTTGGCTTAAATGCAAGATTGTTCAATAACAAACCTAAGCCAAGAAATAAAGTAATTGTAATTAGTAATACAATTATCTTTTGCTTTTTATGTATTCTCTTCATTGAATATATAATACCTATATGTTGGTGCGGTTAGCTAATAAATCAGACAAAGCAGAGTTATTAAAGCTAGTAGATCAATTAAGTATAGAAATTCTTAGTAATGATAAATCAGCAAAGCAGAATCCTAAAGGCGCTCAACAAAACGGCGGGCCAATATTCAGTGAGTTAATACAACGCACAGACACCGAGATATTTGTCGCTGAAGACAAAGGTAAATTAGTAGGCGTCGCTACCTTCTACATTCTGCCAAATATTCGCCACGGACATAGGTGGGCGCACATTGACGATTTTGTCGTAGACAAGTCGACACGAGGTCAAGGTGTAGGTTCGAAAATTTTTGAATATATAAAAAAATATTGCCGTGAAAATAATATAAAAGTCATCAAACTCGAAAGTGGTTATGAACTGCTACCAGCGCATAAATTCTACGAAAAGCTTGGTGGTAAATCTACCGACAGAATGTTTAGATTCGATATAGAATAATGGTGGAGATGGAGGGACTCGAACCCTCGACCCCCTGCTTGCAAAGCAGGTGCTCTAGCCAACTGAGCTACATCCCCATTAGATACAAAGTATAGCGGGAAATTCCTATTTCAACAAAGCCACTGGAGTTGTAGTCGCTGAAAAAACAAAGTGCACAGCAGTTAATTTTTTACAAAACTGTGTTCTTTCTGTCGAGATTGCTAGTAACTATAGTTAGCTCGCTGATAATATTAATCTGGGGCTACATACTATTCGAATAATTAGTTACGCTAATAATATTGGGCTTGTTAACAAACGCTACGATAACTTAAAATAAGACATTCCATGAAGATTTTTCTAATATCATTTATTGTTGGCGGTTTTCTTGCTGGGACTGCTATTGTTTTATCTCTGTATCTATTTACTGGCAAACAGAGTCAAATCACTTCTTTTCAAACTCTCAGTCAAACTCAAACTGAAAAAGAAATTCAACCAAGTGAAATCAGTTACGAAGAGCTGAATCATCCGATAACTAACAAATATAATGTTCCGATATTGATGTTTCATAATATTCGCGACTATGAAGTGGAGTACGACGAGATAGGTACAAATCTCTCAGTTAGTCCCGAAAATCTAGAAAAACATTTGGTATATCTCAAGGACAATGGCTACACAACTGTAACCTTTGAAAATCTTGCCACTAAACGTTTACCAAAAAAACCAATCATCATCACCTTTGATGACGGGTACAGCGATGCTTACACACAAGCCTATCCTCTACTCAAGAAGCACGGAATGCGGGGTGTGTTTTTTGTCGTTTCTGGGCTGGTTGATAAAAAAACCAACTACGCATCTTGGATTCAGTTGTCTGAAATGGCTAATAACGGCATGGAACTTGGCATTCACACAGTCAGTCATGCTGACCTCTCAAAACTCACCATATCCGAGCAAGATCGCGAAATCAGAGAGTGCAGTAAATCAATCCTTAGACTTACGGGCTTTCAGGCTAAAACCATCGCATACCCAAGTGGCAAATATAACAAGCAGTCAATCGAGATTGTCCGCGAGAACGGTTTAGTATTTGGCGTTACTACAAAATCTGGAGTTGTAAACGAGGATAGTAAAGCCTACGAACTACCGCGCTTGCGAATTAATAACAAAACTGAGATTTCATCACTATTGAAACCTACAGATGGCCCACAAGCCACGCCTGATCTAGAGTAAAAAGGAACAATATTGTACGCGAGAAGTGTGCACAAGGTTTTATCAACTGGCAAGCTGGGAACACCGGTGGGCTTTGGTATAGCAATTCACAATCCACACTCAGTAGAGTTCAGTAACAACTGGTGGGCGATCCAGGACTTGAACCTGGGACCTCGTCATTATCAGTGACGCGCTC
>CAZBQI010000018.1:0-8429 GCA_964494105.1 uncultured Candidatus Saccharibacteria bacterium
GACGCTACGGTTTTATAGTTTTAGGTATCGCGCCATAGCCAGAATGCTAGAAATAGCCCCGATGGCCATACCAGTAAGCATAGTCAGTAGCGCTACAATTGTCCAGTTGCTTTCAAACAGCATTAGCGTATGACCAAAATCAACATAGCCTAGAAGTTTCGGAGCCAAATAAATCAGAATCGTATAGCAAATAGCCAGAGAAAACACCGCAGCCAAAAAACCATCGAGCATTGCTTCAAAAATAAATGGCCCGCGAATAAATCGCTTGGTTGCGCCGACTAAACTCATTATTTGAATCTCTTCGCCACGACTAAATATTGCTATCCGAATTGTGTTAAATATTATCAGCACGGCAATTGTGGCAAAAATCGCCGATACGATAATGCCAGATTTTGTTAGAAAAGCATTGATGCTTGCTATACGCTGAACTGTCTTTTGCCGGTCTTCACCATAGCTAGTATCCTTAACAATCGACTTAAATTCTTCTTGTCGAGTTAGAGAAATAATGGGATCAATTAGCTTGAGATCCTTTACTTGGATTTCGATTGATGTAGGTAGCGGATTTTCGGCTTCACTAACCGCCTCAAGTAACGCCGGTTTGTCGGCGTATTGTTCGCGATAGCGAGCCAGTGCATCTAGTTTGGAGATGTATTTAGTTGATTGCACATTATCAATTTGTTTCAGTTTGTTTTGCAAATCCTGGACTTGCTGTGGTGTGCTCTCGTCGTTTAAAAATATGGCCACGTCGATTTTGTTGGTTACCTGGGCAATGGTGTCTTTGACGGCAAAGTTTAGAATTATCGCGCCTAGCATCACAGTTAGCGTGACCACCATTACAGAGGTAGCAGCAACTGACAACCAAGCATTGCGCACAAAGTTACGTCCACCGGATTGCATTATTCTGCCAAGGGATATCAGGTTGCGATGCACTAGAAAAACCTCTGGTTTTGCTGGTAAGCACCAAATATCAACAACCAAATAACAAACAAATTGCGATTACCAAAATAATAAATTCTGAACTGTTTAAAATTTTGAAAACTGGATATTAGAAATTGTTTGAGACTTGTAATTTGAAAGTTGTAATTTATCAATTTCATATCTGGTAGCTCCCCTCTTCTTGGTCTTTAATTACCCGGCCATTGCGCAAGGTGACCACTCGGCGCTTAAGGGCATTCACAATTTCTTTGTTGTGGGTAGTTAGCAGTACAGTCGTACCCGAGCGATTGATCTTGATTAGTAAATCTATGATGTCCCAAGCGTGTTTAGGGTCGAGGTTACCGGTTGGCTCGTCGGCAATTAGAATTTTTGGTTGGCGCACAACAGCACGGGCAATTGCTACACGTTGGCGTTCGCCACCAGAAAGCTCACTCGGAAAGTTCTTCTGTTTGTTTTTTAGCCCTACCAGCTGCAAGACTTTTGGCACCGTGTGATCGATTACGCTCCGAGGAGCACCGGTAATTTCTAGAGCAAAAGCCACGTTTTCGAAAACGTTTCGCTGTGGCAGTAATTTAAAATCTTGAAACACTACGCCAATTCGCCGTCGTAGCATCGGAATATCTTTGCCTTTGAGGGTATCGTAATCAATCCCACCAACGATTATCTTCCCTGATGTCTGAACTTCCTCACGAATAAGTAATTTGATCAACGTTGACTTACCGGCGCCACTTGGCCCCACAATACTCACAAATTCCTTTGGCTGAATATGCAAGTTTATACGGCTCAGCGCCACTGTGTTATTTGGGTAGGTTTTTGTTAGCCGGTCCAAAAGGATCATATAAACCAGTATCTCGTATTTTGTATTAAGTATCTAGTACGTACTCGTGACTTAAGCAGCTTTTTGTCGCGACTCGAATACTGCACGCAGGTTTTTAATTCTCCGAGTATTTCGTGCTACATTCGTAGCATTTACAGCTTTTGGCACTTTTTACTTTTCGGTTATCTTTTCTATAAATTCTTTTTGCAATCGCATCAGCTTTATTATTAGCCAATTATATTAGTTAGTCCCAATTTGCTGTTTTAGATACGCCTCAACAAAATCGTTGATCTTTCCATCTAATACCCCTTCGGTGTCACTGGTCTCAAAATTAGTTCTGGTATCTTTAACCATCTTATATGGGTGCAATACGTAGTTGCGGATCTGATTGCCCCACTCCGGGGTTATCTTGGCTCCGCGCAGTTCGGACAGCTTTTGTACGTGCTGTTCGGCTTGCAGTTTAGCCAGGCGCGAGCGTAGCACCTTCATGGCTGTTTCTTTGTTTTGCAGTTGCGAGCGTTCGTTTTGGATGGCTACCACCAGTCCTGTTGGCAAGTGTGTAATGCGCACAGCGGAATCGGTAGTATTAACGCTTTGACCGCCCTTACCACCAGAGCGATAAACATCAATTTTGAGGTCTTTTTGATCAATCTCGAGGTCACCTGGGCGCTCGATTTCGGGCATTACCTCGACCATAGCAAACGAAGTCTGGCGCAAATTATCGCTATTAAATGGGCTGAGGCGCACTAAGCGGTGTACGCCATGTTCGCCTTTGAGTTTGCCGTAAGCATATGGGCCTGTGACCTCGATAATAGCGTTTTTAAGGCCGGCCTCTTCACCTGCCGATTCGTCCATGATTGTAACGGTGTACTCGTTTTGCTCAGCCCAGCGCAAATACATACGCTCCAGCATCTGGGTCCAATCCATGGCATCTACTCCACCGGTACCGGCATGCAAATGCAAAATTGCGTTACTGCGATCGTACTCGCCACCCAGGGTCAGTTCGAATTCTCGCTCTTCATATTCACTAGCCAATTTTTCGCACTGAGCCGATAAATCTCCTGATAACTTTGTATCATTTAGCTGGGCTAATTCAAGATTATCATTTACAGATTGCTCTAGTGTACGCCACTGCGACACGTGCTTTTCCAGTGCAGATTGCTCCTTGCTGGTAGTCGTAGCCGCCTCTGCGTCATTCCAAAAATCAGGTTGAGCCATTTTTTTATTCAGCTCTTTCAGTCGAGACTCATCAGATACAATATCGAGTTTTTGGACTGCTTTCTTAACCTTTTGTTGTAACGCTTGTAACTTCTCTGCTAGCTCATTCATCCCGTTAGAGATTTCCTTTCTAGTTTGTCCCGCATCGCATGATTAGAACATAGCTCTAACGGGATTCATATCTAAAGTATACCAATAATGATAATCCCTCGCGGTGCTTTGCTCATTAAAAAACCCCGCCTCTTTTGAAGCGGGGTTTAATTTGTTGTATTTATTTTGTTTAGCCAAGGATCGAGCTTAGTAAACCTTTACGGCTGCGCATATAAGCGCTGACTGCTCCACCAAGGACGGTGCTACCACCTAGTCCGGCAAGCATATCGCCTGCACCGGTGTTAGGTAGGTCGCCACCTTTACCTTCAACTGTTTCAGTAACAACTGGAGACCCAAGTACTACACAGTTACCATCAGCGTCCCTTACCATTCCGGCAGGAACCTCTGTTTGCATTTCAGCTATGTTAGGACATACGTCCTCAGGGTTCGGTGTAGGTGTAGGTGTAGGTGTAGGTGTAGGTGTCGGCGTTGGTGTAGGTGTAGGCGTAGGTGTAGGTGTAGGTGTTGGCGTAGGCGTAGGTGTAGGTGTAGGTGTTGGCGTAGGGCAGCTACCACCAGCGTTTCTACCACCTAGCAAGTATCCGGCTAGAGCATCTTGGCCCATAGCGTCGTAGTTTGCATCACCGTGAATTGATGTTGGGCGCATCTGACCTAAAAGATCAGCTTGCCAGTATGAACATTCCGGTACGCCGGCTGTAATTGTGTGTGACCCACGACCAAGCATTTGGCTAGTGTGACCATACAATGTCTGGGCTGACAGTGGTTGTCCTGATGGTGTTGGAGATTTCCAAACAGCAATTGTCACCGGTTTGCGACAATTCTGGTTACCACTAACAGTTACCCTGGCAAATACAGTTTTACCACTCTTGGTTAGGTTTTGATCTATTCTCAATGTACATGGCGCAGTAGCGTCTACTGCCTCTTGTGCACCTTTAATGTAGCCAAATCCTACTACGGACATTGCTACAATCATAGCTATTACTATGAATTTTGAATATTTGCTTTTTCGAATATATCGAAGTGCATTCTTCATTTAACTTCCTCCTTAACATTACTCCCACCCCCGTCTCACTTGGGATGATACCTCTATACTACAACGCTAAAGCTTATTTGTCAAGTACTTTTATAATGTTTATGTTTATTTGTAAATAGCACCAAATAGCTTTTTCCCTAGTCTATTGGATAATAATTTTGACTTTAACTGCAATAGCTTCGACTGTTTTTAGCGGTTTTTTTTGCTACTTTATCGTCTTTACTGTGCTATTCCCTCTGTTCATACCCACTATTGTTGATTCTTTTAATGTAAGCTTTTATTCAAGCTAATTACTGCCAACCGCTGTTAAGGCAGCTAATCGACGCTCTTCTTCTTCATCCCATAGGGTTTTTATTAGTTCACGGCTAAACGGAATGTTAATATTCGTCTGGAAAACCTCCGGTAAAGGCTGGCCAACAATATCTTGGTAGCTTTGACCCATATAATCTACTAGCGCAGTTCTAACTTGCATTGATGGTTCATAACCGGTCGCATTTGCCCAAGCTAGGCGCGCAACGTAGTCTGGAGTATTCTGCCCTGCCAGCGTAGCCTCATCTGTTATTACGACGTCGAAATCACCAGGTGATTGAGCATGCTCCACAATTGAACCATCTGTAACGTGCAAATCGTGGTGCAGTACGTGTTGTCGGTTCTCTTCGACTTGGCCAAAGTAATCTGCCAATGCACGTTGTTTTGCCTCGGAAACCAGATGCTCGTGACCCGATGCATCAGTTCTGGTAATTAAACTCATCCACTGGCCTTGCTGTTCTGCACTCCAACTCTCCCACTTATAGTCACTTACACCGGCGTGGCGAAATGATGTGTCTGCTGGGCTTGCTAGAGTATCTCCATTTGATCCGCCAGAAGCTGAACCACTAGCTGTATCGGCATGACCAGTTGTATCTGTAGGGCCTGATGTACTGCCATAGCGAGGTCCACCAGCACCGTTACCGGCGGGGCGAGTATCCACGGTTGTATCTGTAACGGGCGCCGATGTGGTGGGACGTGGTGCGGTTGTCGTTGGTTGTGGAGTTGTAGTTGTGGGGCGTGGTGCGGTTGTTGTTGGTTGTGGGGCCGTAGTTGTAGTTGTTTCGCCTACTGCACCACCTGAACCATTGTGAGTGGTTGGCGTTGCGCCTCTAGCGCCATTACCGGCATTATTGCTATGCCCGACTAAATGACTATGTGCACTTACTGCTTTTCCAATAGAACCAACGGCGACTGAACCCAAGGCAATAACTGCCCCTTCTAACACCCCATAACGCGCCTCAATGAACTCCTTTTGACGTTTTGAATTCATCGAAATAATTAAACTATCAACAAAGCTTTTGTCACCATCAACAGTAATGCGACCAGATATCAGTTCACTTGCTATGTCTGTACCTTCAAAATCAAAACCCATCCAGCTCTCGTCAAGTCCAAAGCGCTTAGCCATGCCTATTCGTCGATTTTGCTGAAAATTGCTTAATTTGTTGCCGGCAAATGCGAATGGCCTTGCCCTAGCGATAGCACCAACTTTACGGCCAATCCACGACTGTTTATTGGTAGTATCAGCATTACTGTTCAAAGTAGCGCTTTCGGCACGTCTTACATTTTGAGCCGAGCGACTAACACCAGCCTTGAGCAAGCGCCCACCGGCAGCTATTCCAACAACTGCGAGCGTGCCACCTACAGCCGCCCCAGCCACAGCTGTTACCGCGGTGACTGCCGCACCTATAGCAAATTTCTTGGGTAAAGTAAGCTGACCATACCTACGAATAGTTTTCCTCACTGTTCCCTGGCGACTTTCCGCCAGTGCGGAAGCATACATAAGGTCGTAAGCTTTGTTCACTCTGGATCCGGCGACCTCATCGCTATACTCTCCATGAAATCTTTCTATTTCGTTTCTCGTGTTCACTCTTAACATTTGGTTGGCTTGGTGCCATGTCCGCCCACGAACGTAGCCGGCCTCTTGGCGAGCTTGTAGCTTAGCCACATTCTCAGTTGCTGTTATAAACCCAGTGCTGGAATGCAATAATGTATCAATGACAACCCTTAATTGATGGGTACGTTCAGCTTCGGGAACTCGCTTAAGCAAATTCTCTACAGCCATATTAGTAGCATTTGCTTTAAGTAATTCCCGATCAGATAAGCCAGCAGACGACTCGGCATGCTTAACAGCTGTGTCTATCGCTTTTTTGGTCTCCAGGATTGTTCGTGGGTGTAGTAGTTGTTCTATTGTTAATAGTTTTACCGGCTCGGCCTCTGCTGACTCCGGCGTAGCAGTGCTTTCTGTGCTCGTAGAGCCATTCCCAGCTAGTGGCTCTCTGGCAAGAAGCGTTGTGTGCGAAAAGTCTGGTGTCGCAACTGTAAGATCGGCAGAAACAGATACTGTGCCGGCTGCTTCCGCAGGACTACCAGCCGCCATAGGTGGCAAATCATGTTCTAATCCAGGAATTTCAGGAACCACATGTCTTACACCAGTTTCTGCATCTAAAATCGCCCCAATTGAGGGCACAACCGCAGTAGTTTCTGGTGCTGCCAGGTCAGGATCGATCAGCCTACCAATTTCGCTATCTGGTATTTCACCCATTATTCAGCCTCTTTTTCGGCTTTAATGCGAGCTAATGACTCGTCACGGTGCTGTTCTTTCATGGCCAAAGTTTGTGCCCAAAAATCCCGAATTGCTTGGTCTTTTTCAGCACGGGATCGGCCTTCAAATGCCGGGTGAGTATCCACGAATTCACGTAGCAGAGGTTTAAACCCCTTCGTAATTTCTGATACAGATTCATTGATTTCGTCTTGAGAATAATCTCCCAGTGCATCGACTGCGCCGTATAGTCTTACCATAAGCTTGCGTCCACTTCGAAGCAACTCTGTTAAACTATCTTCACGCGCTTCGGGGTGCGAAACAAAGCGTTCAACATCGTCTAGTACTCCTTGAAGCTCAAAACTATCGCGCAATACTTCGGCACCAACTTCACCTAATTCGCCTCCATCAGGGCGCGTAAGTAACCTTGCAGGCAGATCCTGCTGAAAGCCCTCTGCCGAAAAGTATATTGCATCGTCGAATAGACCTAGATTGTAGCCGGTTAACACAACCTCTTTGCCCTGAAAGTATGCTCTTTGCGTGTAGCGCGGTATCTCAGGTTTAGCTTTGCCACTGGCTTCAGGTGATGCATCTAGCATCTGACTAGTAAGAGATTGGAACAGCCCGGGATTTTCGTACGATAGATCCATGGCATTCATACCTGCATCTATGGCATCAGCTAAATGAGGATTATATAGTGCAAGCGCTTTCATGAATCTTTCGGTCTCTTCCTCACTTATTCGTTCAAGTACCGCCTTTCGCTCATCTTCATCGCCGGCATTAGCTTGTGATATCTCTAAATTATTTTCACTACCCGAAATAACTAAGCCGAAATGAGCATCAAGTAATGATTGCAAATCACTCGGGTACTGAAAGTCCGGATTTTGTACAATATCGTAAACAAAGAATTCCCCTGCCTCATATGCTTTACTAAAGGCGACTACTAGTGCGTTACGACTGGACCCTATTTCGTCTAATATTTCGGGCTGGGCCTCTGAGCTGTCTTTGGCTTGCACATCGATAACGATTACCGATTTGTCGTCATCCTTTTTGCTTAGTTCTAGGGCTTTTTGTGCTGCCTCGTGCGCAGTGGGTTGAGTCGCAATTTCACGCATTTCCTCATCTGTCAGAAATTGCTCCGGCCAATCACCGGAAATACCGTCCGACCATAAGATTACGCGATCACCGTCTGTAACTGATAGCTGTCCGGACTGATCAACTTGTCCTTCGCCGTTTCCAAGACAATTGAATATTACGTTTCCCCTACCTTCATCTCGAGTAACTTGTTCTAAATAATCTGTACCTACTCTGCGTAAAAGTAATTGCGAGTCACCCACATGTGCCCACGAGAGCTCGGCACCTTGGTCAAATAGCCCTGATCTTAGACTAATGACCGTTCCAGTCGTACCCATCCCTCTTAAAGCGCTGTCTTCTTGCTCTTTCGCAAGTATTGCATTATTGGCTTCTAGCAGAGCCTGCATGAGATCACTTTCTGCCGATCCTACATATACTCGATTTTTAACCGCGTCTGCCGCAATACGGCTTGCCGTGTCACCACCGCTATGTCCACCCATGCCATCAAAGACTCCCCAGACACCATCTGAATCAAGAATTGTATCTTGAGTAGGAGATGGCGCATGATCATTATGTGAAGCCGTGGCAACCTCGAAGGCAAAACCCGGTATTTCAGCAATTTCTACTCGCCTACCTGGCTGGGAGATGTGTTCAGTGCCACCATTATGCGG
>CAZBQI010000019.1:0-5102 GCA_964494105.1 uncultured Candidatus Saccharibacteria bacterium
ATTTATTGCTAGCAGGCTGGAATAATCGCTCGGTAAAAAGCCTGGTGAGTAAATAATAATGCCGTATATCATCAGCAGGTCCACAATTGTCCAGAGAACATTAGAAACGACCAGCGGGCGAATTTTATTAACTAAAGCGTAGGCTAGGGGAATAATGCCAAAGAGCAGGTACAAAACCCAGGTACTCATCGAAAGCCCTGCAGTAACTTTGGTAGAAAATAGTTGATTTATTTGCGGCCAATTTGAAAGCGGCATTAATACTGCAAAAGCATACATCATATAACCGATTATTCTATTTGTAGTTGTGACTGTGTTTTTTTTCATACATACTGGTTTCTAGGCGCGAATTACTTACTATTAAAGTCTAAAACAACCACATATGTCAAAGAAATCAGCAAATAAATATGCCAAAACTAACAGGCTAGCTAACCGATTGCTAGTTACCGGCTTGGTGCTGGTATTAATTTCTATGATCATTAACTACATCTATATTCGCCCAACCAACTTCAAACAGCAGTTTAAGCAAAAACAGTATGAGCAGTGTATATCACGGGGAAATTCACTGGATTTCTGTGAACGTAATTTTTGAGTGCTAAGTGCGAATCTTAAAATGCTCATGCTTGCATTTTTCTGTACACCAGATAGAATTCACTACACAAAATGAAAGGATTATAAATGAAGACTAAATTCTTAGTAGTAGCCCTAGTAATTGTCGCGTTGTTTGGTGGGGCTTTTGGCTTGTTACGGCCTGCAAGTGTGGAGGCCAAGCCAGCACCCATTAACTGTCCGGAAGATTACAGAGTGCGGCCACTCTTGCAGCGTGGATCGCAGGGCGAATGCGTGAAAGCACTCCAGCGTGAATTAAACATGGTTCGTAACCGAACCCCAGGAACACCCGGTTATTACGATCGCCTGGTTGTTGATGGTATATACGGCGAAAAAACCGTGCAGGCAGTTAAGAAGTTTCAGCGACACCACACAGTGCGAATTAATGGACGTGATCAAAAACTGGTTGTCGACGGCAAGGTAGGGCCAAAGACCTGGAAAGCTCTATACCAAGCGATCATAAGCTAAGGCGAAAACTCCAAAAATCAAAGGCTATATGTGCTAATCTATAGGGTAAGCATATGGTTTTTGGTAAGTTAAAAAAGTCTATATCAAGAGAACAAAAAGGTCCACGCCACGTGGTAGCTCTAGATATCGGCACTGAATTTGTTAAAGCGTTAATTGCCAAAGTGGAGCAAGACGATAAGGGCAATGAGGTTGCCAAAATTATTGGTGTTGGTCGCCAACATCAGAAACTAAGTGACATGTATAGCGGAGCCATAGCTGACATTGGTGGTGTAGTGGATAACTGCGACGCAGCACTAAACGAGGCCGAAGAGATGGCAAATGTCACGGCCAAGGACACGGTTGTTGGTATAGCCGGTGAACTGGTAAAAGGCGCTACCACTACAATTAAGTACAAGCGCGCTAATCCGGACAAAGCGATTGAGCTACCCGAGCTCGAGAAGATTGTAAATAAAGTCCAGGGCCGGGCCTTGGAAAGAGCAAAAAAAGAAATGGCTTGGGAGGCGGGTGACACCGATATCGAAATTAAGCTTGTTAACGCAGCCATTGTAAATGTATTTATTGATGGCTATAAGGTAAATAATCCGGTGGGTTTTCAGGGGCGCGATGTTAGTATACAGCTATTTTGCGCATTTGCACCGATGGTTCACATTGGCGCGATTGAGCGAGTAGTTTACGACCTCGATTTAAATTTGGTCAATGTAGCAGCCGAGCCATTTGCGGTTGCGAAAAGTGTGGGCATCGAAAAAAGCGAAAACTTTAGCGCTATTTTTATAGATGTAGGAGGTGGCACTACGGATATTGCATTAGTAAATGACGGTGGTGTCGAAGGAACAAAGATGTTTGGCATTGGTGGACGCAGTTTTACTAATTCGATTGCTCAAAGTATGGATTGCGATTACGATACTGCCGAGAAATTAAAGCTCGAGCTTAGTGCAGGTAATCTTCACGATGAGCAGTTTGAAAAAGTCAAAGCGGCTTTGAAACCTACTGTAAAGGTCTGGCTTAGCGGTGTAGAGTTAGCGCTTAGTGAATTTGAAGACGTAGACTCGTTGCCAAGCAAAATTATGCTCTGCGGGGGTGGCTCAGGACTCCCCTATATCCGTGAAGCCCTAGAGAGCAAGAACTGGAGAGCAAAGCTACCCTTTGTTCGCGATTTGGTAATTTCTCACATTCAGCCTGATCAGGTGGGAGCGGTTGTCGATACAACCGGTAAGTGCACGGATTACACCTACATAACACCGATGGGCTTGCTTAACGTCGGTCTGGATGCTCTGTATAATGGCACAGTAAGTCAGAGCCTAGTCTCTCGCTTAAACAGGGCGCTACAAGCTTAATATTAACGGAGTAGACGAAAAGCATAACAATGGCTGAAACAGCACCAGAACGCACACCAATTTATTTAGATGTTGACGATGACATAACTGCGGTTGTGAAAAAAATCGCAGATGTGAATGAAAAAGAAATTTCACTAGTTACGCCTAAACGTTCATCTGTGTTGCAGAGTGTGGTAAATCAGAAGCTAATAAAGAAAGCTGCGCGTGGTAGTGAAAAAGACCTAGCAATCATAACTGATGATAAAAAAATCAAAATGATTGCAAGCGGACTAGGCTTAGCAACAGCACCAAACCTTCGGACCAAGCCGGTAGTAGCAGATATCAATATGCCCGAACAAAATTTGCCAAGCGATGTGATTGAAGAGGATAGCCCCGATTCAGCTGCAAAAAGCGCGGCTATTGCAGGCGCTGCTGCTTATGCCGTGCATGATGCGTCAGATCCTGATACGCCAAATAGCTCCGTTTCCAATCCGGCGGTAGCTTCAGCCGAATCTGCGTCGAAAAAAAAGCCAAAAGGTAAGAAAATACCAGATTTTAACCGCTTCAAGAAGAAGGCACTAATCGGCATTGCCATCTGCATTGGTTTAGTCGGGGTGCTATTCTACCTGCTATATTGGTTGCCGAGTGCCGATATCACCATTAGTGGTCGCACTGAAAACTTGCCGGTTAGTTTTTCAATGACAGTAGATACCGTTGCCGAGAGCCCCAACTACGCCCAGCAAGTCTTGCCTGGAACCCGGCAGGAACTCAACAAAACTTTAACAGCAAACTTTAAAAGCACTGGGAAAAAAGATATTGGTACTAAAGCAACCGGAAATGTGTCGGTTAAAAACTGCGAGGATACAGATAGCCGTTCTCTTTCGGCAGGTACAAAGTTCACCGCTTCAAACGGCAAAGTTTTCCAAAGCACAAGCGGAGTAGTTGTTCCGGGAGGTTCCTTTAGTGGTGGGGGATCCAATTGCACGACTAGTAGTGTTTCGGTGCCGGTTGCAGCTGCAGAAAACGGGCCCGGCTATAATATCGAGGCTACAGCCTACTCGAGTGCAAGCTTAAGTGGTAATTTTGTGCTTAGTGGCAGTCAAATGACGGGCGGTAGTAGCAAAACGGTTGGTGTGGTAACGCAAAGCGATGTAGACACAGCCAAAAACCAGTTATTGCAAGCAGAGCAAAACAACGCCAAGAAAGAGCTGGCTAAGCAATTTCAAGACTCAGATTACATTATTGATGGTTCTTTTTCCCAGAATGTTGGCGAGATAATCAGCAATCCGCCGGTAGGCAGTGAGACCGACAATGGCAGTGTCGTGGTTAAGGTTGCGTACTTTGAGTATGGTGTTAAAAAAGATCAAATCAATGAACTTTTAAAGCGTCAGGCACTGGAACTATCAGCGAAAAATGATCCATCCTTGGGCATTGCCGACAATGGTCTGAGCCAAGCTAAATTTACTCCGGCAGAAAAAGTGTCTGACACTACCCAAAAGTTTGACGTCAAAACGACAGCCCTGCTGGGTCCAGACATCAACTTTGATCAGCTCAAACAAGAAATTAAGGGCAAGCGCTTCTCTGTTGCACTTGATAAAATCAAGAGCTATCCAAACGTATCCGATGCACAGATTAAACTTTCCCCGTTTTATAAAAAGAAAATTCCTCGTCGAACCGAGCAAATACAAATAAAAATAGATGTACCGAGAGACCAGCAGTAGCTATGTCCGAGGTTGTTGGGTTAGATTTTGGTAGTAAATATATTGGTGTAGCAAGGGGCAGTTTAGAAGCAGGTATTGCCCAACCCTACGCCGTGTGGAGTAATGATGCAGAATTCATATCTAAGCTAAGCGAGCTAGTGGTGGCCGAAAACGTTGATACGGTAGTGGTAGGCCTACCACTGACGATGTCTGGTGACGAAAGTGCTCAAGCTAAGCGGGCACGGAACTTCGGCTCCAAGCTAGAAAATCAACTGGCGGTTACAGCGGTTTTTCAGGCGGAATCGGCAACTTCAATAGCGGTAAGCCAGGACAAGACAAGTCGCCAGCGGATTGATGACCGAGCAGCCGCCATTATTCTGCAGGACTATCTGGATCAGCATCGGGGCCAGTTCGTATGAGCGACATTGAGCCGTCTCTGCCCAAGACAAGTCCCGAATTACCCCATGAGCCTGTAGTCGAATCCAATAAAACCAACAAAACAACTTCTGTATTGGTGGTAGTATTCTCTTTTTTGGCTCTTCTGGGCGCTGGTTTTGTCTGGTGGTATCAAAGTGCCCTGAAGCCAGTAAGTGAAACCGAATCAAACAAACAGCTAGTTCAGATAAAAGAGGGTGATTCATCGGTAGTGATTGCAAACAGGCTCGAGGATAAGAAATTAATAAAGAATGCTCTGGCTTTTCGGTTATACATGCGACAAACCGGAGTTTCATCACAAATTCAGGCAGGCGTATACCGCTTTAATTCGGCGCAGAAACCGTCAGAAATTGCACGCAAGCTGGCTAGTGGCGATACCGCGGTAATCAGCGTTACGGTGCGGGCAGGTATGCGGCTTGATCAGGTACGTGACTTGTTGATAAGCAAGGGGTTTAGCAAGGGCGATGTCCAAAATGCCCTCAATGCGAAATACTCTAATCCGATACTAAAAGACAAGCCCACCGAGGCCAGCCTAGAGGGCTATTTGTTTCCGGATACATATTTTATCGACGAAGGGCGC
>CAZBQI010000020.1:0-4649 GCA_964494105.1 uncultured Candidatus Saccharibacteria bacterium
CGCGAGTTTGTGGCATTGGGCCATCAGCAGCAGATACAACTAAAATTGCGCCATCTATTTGAGCAGCACCTGTAATCATGTTCTTTACGTAGTCGGCGTGTCCCGGCATGTCTACGTGAGCGTAGTGGCGCTTGTCACTCTCATACTCTTGGTGAGAAGTAGCAATGGTGATCCCACGCTCCTTTTCTTCTGGCGCCTTGTCGATTTCGTCGTATTTAACAGCTTTGTTGATATCGCTAGGCTTCTTCTTGGCCAGCACTGCTGTAATAGCTGCAGTTAGGGTTGTTTTACCGTGGTCCACGTGACCCATGGTTCCTACGTTTAGATGCGGTTTGTCGCGTTTAAAATCTGCCATTGATTCTCCTTACATGAGACTTAGTTTATAGTTTTGGGGCAATATATTACCTAGCCCCAGAGGCTAATTAGAATAATTATATGTGGTGACCACTGTTTTGTAAAGCGCTAATAAATAGTTATGTAGTTTCTACTTCTACTGCTGCTTGCATTGCCTGTGTCAAAGCAGGAAATGACTCCGCTAGATGTCCAGCCACCCCCACGACAAACATTTCTACTGCCTCCGGCGTTGCACCACTAGACTCAATTGCATCTGCAATACTGCCGAGAGCATGCCGGGCACGCTCTACTTGGCTCGTGTCTTCTCTGTTGTAAGCTTCAGTATCGTCATGCACATCTATGCCAGCCATTCTGAGTGCGTCGTAACTTCCCATTACGCCAAATGCATATCTCTCAGAAAACGCATTTACATAAAGTGCAGCTTGGCGGTGTTTCTCATCCTCTTTTTCAGCACGCCTTTCCGCTGCAGCGCGGCCAATCGCTCCAAGTGGGCGGTCTGGTTCTGCTGGAAACTTATCGGGGTTGCCCCAAGTAACTTTCTGCATCATCAACTTTCCATCAATGTCTTTGCGCGGTACACTCCCCACTACTATTGAGGCTTCCGCTTTATTTCGAGGTGAGCCGACCGGTGTTGAATCTAGGCTATTTCTTGTATATGTTTCCATGGCACGGTCGTACTTACCTTCTTCGCCTGTTGGTTTATAAGAAGGTCCTTGATGCCTTCCTGTGTCGTGTTCATCCTCATATGATGATCCTAGTCCCCATGTAGAACGACGAGGTAATTGTCTTTCCCAATAACTCATTTGACTTACTCCAATTAATTTCAAAATTATGACCTTACCAAGCCGCTATTGCAAGCATAGGCATTTATTCTAGGGTTGTGATTGAAAGCGACCAAACGCCCGCATAATTCTTTGATGCCATGGCAAATCAATACCGAATTCGCGACGGGCAGCATAGAGGGTTAGATATGCAGGCTCAGTAAGTGGTCTTACATTTTTTGGGTCTGTTGCAGTGCGGACGACTTTTGCAAGATCTTACGCAGCGCTCCATTCAGGATCCTCCTTTAGTACAGCCAATGCCCCGGCAAAAACAGCCATTGCGCCTAAAATGTCACGAGAGCTGTTTAACTTTTTAACGTCACCTGCAATTTCGCCCACAGCCAGACGCGCTGCGTTAATCTGACCATCTGGCGTACTATTTGTGCAAGCTATTTCTATATCATAGGCAGACCAAATGTAGCCAACAGTATTATCTACTGCACTTAAGTATTCTGCGCTAACTATGTCAGCCATATATTACTGTTATTCGCTTTTTGCGGGTGTACGTCGGCCAATGACCGCTTCGGCTACGTTTGGCGGAACTTCTTCGTAATGTGCAAGCTCCATGCTACTACTGGCACGCCCCTGAGACATCGAACGCAAGTTTGTTGTGTAGCCAAATAGTTCTGCCAGTGGTACGAATGCGGTAATAACTTTGGCTCCCGCACGGTCTTCCATGGTGTCTATTCGCCCACGTTTACTGTTTAGGTCGCCGATAACATCACCCATGAATTCCTCGGGTGTGACTACTTCTACTTTCATAATCGGTTCTAGCAATACCGGGTTGCCTTTCTTAAAACCGTCCTGGAATGCCATGCTTCCGGCAATTTTAAAGGCAATTTCGCTACTATCTACATCGTGGTAACTACCATCGTGCAATGTTACTTTTACGTCAACTACGGGGTAACCGGCAATCACACCATTTTGAGTGGCCTCTTTAATGCCGGCTTCTACCGGGCCTATGAACTCACGAGGAATAGCGCCGCCGGTAATTTTGTTTTCAAATTCAATTCCCGCGCCTTGTTCTTGTGGCTCAACGTTAATAATGACATGTCCATATTGGCCACGACCACCAGTTTGGCGAATAAATTTAGCCTCGACGTTTTGGACTGCTTTTTTAATAGTCTCGCGATAAGCAACCTGAGGTTCGCCAATATTGGCGTCTACCTTAAATTCACGTTTCATGCGATCGGTAATGATATCAAGGTGAAGCTCACCCATACCACTGACAATAGTTTGGCCGGTTTCTTCATCGGTATGAATACGAAAAGTTGGGTCTTCTTCGGCCAAACGCTGTAACGCCAAACTCATCTTTTCTTGATCGGCTTTCGTTTTTGGCTCGATGGCCACAGATACCGGAGGCTCAGGGAAGTTAATTTCTTCTAATACGATTGGAGACTTTTCGTCGCACAATGTGTGCCCGGTGGTCGTGCCTTTTAGCCCAACTGCAGCCGCAATTTCACCACTGTAAACATCGGTTACGTCTTCTCGGCTGTTAGCATGCATTCGCACAATACGACCCAATCGTTCCTTTTCACCGGTGTTAGCGTTAAAAACATAGCTACCGGCTTTAGCTACACCACTGTAAACCCGAAAGAACGTAAGTTTACCTACAAAGGGATCTGTCGCCACTTTAAAGGCAAGCGCACTAAATGGAACGCTGTCGCTTACTTCACGATTAATCTCTTCGCCGGTTTTTGGGTCAATTCCTTTTTGCGGTGGCACGTCAAGCGGGCTTGGTAGGTAATCATTAACAGCATCGAGCAACATTTGAACGCCTTTGTTCTTTAGCGCAGTTCCGCAGAATATCGGATATAACTGGTTTGAAATAACAGCCCCGCGGATGCCTGCCTTTAGATCATCGACGCTTAGATCGCTATTTTCTAGATACTTGTCTAGAAGTTTTTCATCTGTTTCTGCTACTCGCTCTAGCATGTTGTGGCGATATTCTTTCGACTTTTCTGCCAAATCTTCCGGTATTTCGACAGTCTCAAAGTTTCGTCCGTTTTCATCGTCACTAAATACATAGGCTTTCATTTCTACTAAATCTACTACGCCCTTAAAGTTAGCTTCTGTACCAATTGGCAATTGCAAAGGTACTCCATTTTTGGTCAGGCGATCTTCGATACTTTTTAGGTCTGCGTAGAAATCGGCACCGGTACGATCAAGCTTATTGATAAAACAAATTCTTGGTACATTGTATTTGTCGGCTTGTCGCCAAACGGTTTCACTTTGACTTTCAACGCCAGCAACGCCATCAAACACAGTTACACCACCATCAAGCACTCGCAAACTGCGCTCTACCTCTACGGTAAAATCCACGTGCCCGGGTGTGTCGATAATGTTTATTCGGCAATCTTTCCAGAAGCAAGTGGTTGCAGCCGAGGTAATGGTAATTCCACGTTCTTGCTCTTGCTCCATCCAGTCCATAGTGGCCTCACCTTCGTGCACCTCACCAATTTTGTGGGTTACTCCGGTATAAAATAGGATTCGCTCGGTTGTAGTGGTTTTACCGGCATCTATATGCGCAATAATACCAATGTTACGAGTTTTTTCTAATGTGTATTCTCTAGCCATGTCTACCTTCTAATATCGTGCTAAGTGAGCGAAAGCCCGGTTGGCTTCGGCCATTTTATGTGTATCTTCTTTTTTCTTAACAGTATCGCCTTGTTCGTTGTAGGCGTTTAGGATTTCTTCAGCCAATAACTGATCAAAGCCCTTGCCACTCTTAGAGCGCACCACCCCTACCAGCCACATCAGGGCCAGGTGAGTCTGGCGAGACCCTTTAACTTCGAACGGAATCTGGTAATTTGCACCACCCACTCGTCGTGATTTAACCTCTAAAAGCGGAGACATGTTCTTAAAAGCCTGTTCAAAAACTTCAATTGGGTCTTTTTTGGTTTTAGTCGAGACAATCTCTAAAGCGGAATAGACAAGAGCTTCTGATTTCATTTTCTTGCCATCTTTCATGGCCTTATTTATTAGTCTCTGAACAAGCACGCTTTCGTATTTGCGATCTGGCAAAATTGTTCTCTGAAGTGATTTTGTCTTCTTGCGTGGCATTACTTACTCGCCTTTTTTGTTCCGTATTTGCTACGGCGGTGTTTACGACCGTCTACTCCGGCAGTATCTAAAACTCCACGGACAATGTGGTATCGCACACCAGGTAAATCCTTTACGCGACCACCGCGAACCAGAACAACTGAGTGCTCCTGTAGGTTATGCCCTTCACCAGGTATGTAGGCCGTTACTTCTGAGCCATTAGTTAAACGTACTCGAGCAACCTTACGCAGAGCCGAGTTTGGCTTTCGAGGAGTCATAGTTGTTACTCTTAAGCACACACCTCTCATCAACGGAGAATGTTTAGGGAAGTTTCGATTCTTTAGGGCATTGTAAATACTATCCAACGCAGCAGATTTGGACTTTTTAGCCGTCCTGGTTCGAGATTTGCGAATTAGTTTATTTATTGTTGGC
>CAZBQI010000021.1:0-4211 GCA_964494105.1 uncultured Candidatus Saccharibacteria bacterium
GGTCGCCCAGCATCTCGATCACACGCAATCCCGGAGACCAGACGTTGACGCTCGACATCGCGTCCGGGTACTCGACGGTCCTCGGCAACACCGGAGCGGTGACAGTGCCCGACACGGAGTTGGCCGAGACGACATTGATCGGGACGATCCGATCCGGCGAGAGCGCCACCTTCGGTGCTGGCACGCTCCCGACGGGCTCGATCATCAAGGTGGAGGCGATGGGGACCGTCTCGGCATCCGGGAACTGGGCCAACGGAGTGCTCCGGGTGAAGTTCGGGTCGAGCCGCGCACTGGCCTTTACGCTCTTGGAGGAGGACTCACATCTCGCGTCGGGCTACGCATGGCGCCTGACCGCATGGCTTTCCGTCACCACTGCGGGAGCATCCGCCACGACGGTCCTGTCCGGCATGCTGGAGTACGAGTACCCGAGCGACGCGGACACTCCCGGGGTCCGGCGGCTGCGGCACCTCACCGGGACCGCCTCCGGCACCCTCGACACCACGGCATCGAACGCCTTCAACCTGACGTGGGACAACGCCACCGGGCTCGAAGTCAACTGGGCTTGCAACCACCTGCTCGTCACCCGCTACTGACTATGAAACCGCTCCTCGCACTCGCACTCATCGCACTCACCGCCGGCTGCGCCGGCCTCCGAAAGACCGGCACCGCCGACGTGGAGATCCAGTCCGGCACGAACTCAGTCCGGATTCGCCAGCCGAAGGACACCACGATCGGCAAGCTGATCTGGAACCCCCAGACCGGGCAGATCGAGCTGACTGACTATGCCAGCACGGTCAACGCCGGCCTCGTCGCCGCTGGGAAGACCCAGAGCGAAAGCGTGGTGAACGGGTTCCGTTTCGGCATCGAGATGCTCAAAGACCTCGGAATCGCCGGGGCCGATGCGTACTCTGGCCGTGCGGTGACCCGGCCGCCTGTCAGTTCGCTCACGATTCCGCCCGGCATGAAGGCGGTCCAACGGGGCAGCGAAGTCCTCTTGGTCCCCAAGGATGACCCCAGTGTCCCCCAGCCGGAAATCGTCACCCCCAAACTCTGAACTCCTATGGCTACCTGGCTCAACCCCGTCAAGAAGGCGACCGCCACCACCGCTGCCACGCTCCGGCCGACGACCGTTGCGCCGGCCATGACGACGCAGGACTTCTTCGGGCGCACCCCGAACGCGGTCCAGTACATCAACCCGATCAGTCTGCCGAAGGTGCCGGGTGCGGACCCGCTCATCATGCAGGCGTTCTCGGACTACGGCACCCTGCGGGGCAACACCCAGGGGGATCTGTCGAAGTTCCGGGCCGGGGTGGAGGGCTCGCAGGGTCAGGTGGGCCAGTACGCCGCCGGGGATATCGCCGAGCTGGACCGGATCTTCGGGCCCACCGGCTACGAATCCGACCTCGGGAACATCCGCCGCACCCGGCAGGCGGCGATGGCGAACCTCAACGACACGCTGCTCGGAGACCTCAAGCGGGCCCTGTCGTTGAACTCGCGGGGCGGCACCGCGGGCACCGGGCTCGGGAGCTACCTTTCCCGGCAGGCGGCGAGCGAGGCCGGGAAGATCCGGGCGCAGGCCGCCGTGGACGACGCGACGCAGGCCCGTGCGGACTTGGCCGCGCTCATGTCCGCCCGCACCGGCTCGATCGGACGGCGCCAGTCGGTCACGGATGCGCTCCTGTCCCGGCTGCTGGCACCGGCCGACAAGGAGATGGGCGCCCAGTCCGGACTCAACGCCCAGCTCCAGTCCGCGCTCAACGCGGCGCTGGCCAACCTCGTGAGCGCCTACGGAATGAAAGCGTACTGACATGAACCAACTCGACATCCTCCGCGCCGCCCTGAGCCGCACCGCCAGCCTCCCGCCGACGGGGTGGAATATGCCCGGCCAGTACGACCCCGGCATGGTGGCCGTGCGGGGCAACGCCAGCCTTGCTCCGACCGGGTGGAATATGCCCGGCCAGTACGACCCCGGCATGGCATCCACCCTCTCCGCGTTGCGCCAGCAGGTGGAGGCGGCGGGTGCGGGTGGTGGAGGCGGCGGGGACCCGTGGGCTGGTGCCGTCATCGGCGACACCCCCGGCGGCGCCCAGTCGGCGCTCCTCAACCTGCGGGCGCAGAACATCCAGATCGAGCAGGAGGCCGCCCGGCGGGCCGAGCAGGCGCGGCAGGCGGCTCTCGACCGGCAGCTCCGGGCCAAGCTGGAGCAGGACTCCGCGGACATCCGGCGCACCCAGCTCGCGGACAACCTCTTGTCCAGCGCCAGCTCCCGCGACATCGCCGCCCGGGAGGCCGAGTTGCGGCGCATTCTCGGGATCGGGGACCTCGAAGTGAAGCGGGCCGGGTTGACGCTCCGGGGGCAGCCGGCCGACAACTCCATTCTGGAGACCCTCCTCGGGGTCCGGCCGCAGCTCGACGAGGCGGCCATGGCCAACGAGGCGGCGATCGAGAAGACCATCGCCCAGATTCAGGCCAACGCCCGGAATACTGCTCGGGCCAATAACCTGCTGGTCGGGTTTGACCGCGACGGGATGCCGCAGTTCAGCTTCCTCAACCCATCGGCCGTGCAGTCCGTCGCCCCGCTCTACGCCGCCGAGGACGCCGCCTACACGCTGCCGCCCACACCGTCTCCGATCGAAGGCGACTACGAGCGCGTGGCCCCCGGCCGGGATCTCCGGGCCGAGCTGAACAACCTTCTCGCCGAGCAGTCCCGGCTCAACGCCGGCCGCAAGACGTACGAGAGCGACTGGAACACCGCCCTCAAGATCCGCAACGACAAGCGGGACGCCCAGATCCCGGCCGCCACCGAGCAGGCACTCGCCCAAGTGCTGGCAGCCCTCCGGGCTTCGGGTCAACCCCCCGCCGCCGGAACGATCCAGTCCCGGGCCCAGCAGTTGCTGGCCGCCCGCGGCAACGTGGTCGGAACTCCCGCCACCGGGAGTCGTCGCCCCCCGGCGCCGAAGGCGGCCAAGACGTGGCGCCTCGACGTCAACGGCAACGTGACCCGGAACTAGGCTTATGGCACTGGTCGACGTCGGAATCCGGGGCCTCGAATTCGAGGTGCCGGACGACTGGAGCGAGGTTCAGGTTCGGGACGCGACACGGGGGCGTTACCCGTTCCTGTTCCCGGACCTGGTGGAAGCCTCGCGCAATCCCCCGGTGCCGGAGCCGGTGCCGGAGCCGGAGCCGGTCGCCGGTCCGGTGGAGATTCCGGCGAGTGCCCTCGCTCCGCAGGAGATCATCCCCGAGCCCCTGCCCCTACCCGCCCCTGTGGCGCCCCCGCCGGTCGACGCGGCGGAAGCCTATTACCGGGACAAGTTCGGGGTCCACACACCGACCACCACGGGCACTCCGTCCTTCGCCGAGGCGTTGGCCAAGGAGTACCTCGGCAACGTCAGCGCGGCGGTCCCGACAATGGTGGAGTCCGCCCGGCTCGCCGATGCTGCCGGTGGGAGCATGGCACTCGCGGAATTTCTCACCCGTGGTCCGGAGGCTCTGTTGCCGTCCCGGATGGCAGCCCGGGTCGAGATGGCACGCAATCTCGACCCCATGTACGAGGAAGCCCGGAGGCTCCGGGCGGAGGGGGAGAAACTTTACGACTACAACCGGAACTCGCTTCCGGGATACCTGCAAAAGCCAGCGGCATGGATCGGCTCCGGCTTGGGCTCCACGACGACGTTCATCCCGAGCATCCTCATGGGCCCGGCCGGGCCTCTGGCCGTCGGCATGGGGCTGTCGTTCTCGCCCGCATACGAGGAAGCCCGCCGGGCAGGGGCGAGTCCGGAGGCCAGTTTTGCTCAAGCACTGATCGAGTCCGGACTGGAGGCCGGGTCCGAGTACATCTTCGGCTGGTCTGGCCGTCTGTCCCGTCTCCTCGCCCGTCAAGGGTACCGGAGGGGGGCAGCCGCTAAAAAGGCGTTCATGGACGCCTTGCGGCTGGCCGGAGAGCCGCTTCGCCGGACCTTGGTGAAGGCGTTCGGGATCGAAGCGGCCGAGGAAGTCATCTCCGGATTCTTCAAGGACTTGTCCGCGGCGTACTTCACCAAGACCGATCGGTCCCGGGGGTTGACTGGGACCTCTCGCGATCCGGTCACCGGGATCGAGACGCCGAATTACTGGAAGTTCCTCGGACGCAGGTTGGACGACTTCATGTCCGGCGGCGTCGGCGGTCTCGGTTTCGGACCCGCCATCCGGTCGGGGCAACGCCAAGCGGC
>CAZBQI010000022.1:0-3664 GCA_964494105.1 uncultured Candidatus Saccharibacteria bacterium
AATTGTTATTGGATTATCTAGTGGATTAATTGCGCTTCTAATTCAATACTTTTTCTTCTCGGGTATCTATATAACATATTTCTGGGTAATATTAGGTATGGTTATTGGTTTGAGTTCGGTTATTACACCCACTAAGTTCGCAGTAAAATCACGTAAGTTAAAAGTAACCTAAAGCTATGTTCGAGTATATATTATGAAAATTGCTATTGATGCTCGTATTATGGATAAAAGCTCAGGTATTGGTAGATATATCAGTCACCTGCTAAATGAACTGCAGAAAATTGATAAGAAAAATCAATACATAGTCCTTCTGCAAAAGAAAAACTTTGACCTGTGGAATCCTGTACAACCAAACTTCTCAAAACTGCTAGCAGACTATCGACATTTCAGCTTAAGAGAACAGATACATTTTTGTTTATTTCTGTATCGACTCCGGCCAGATTTGGTTCATTTCACCAATATGAATCATCCTGTATTGTATTTTCGTAAACGGATTTTAAATGTTCATGATTTAACTTTAGTAGACTATAAAAATGTGCGCTCTTCTAAGCTTGCGTACGAAATAAAATACTGGGCGTTTAGATTCGTCCTGCGTCATGGAATTTATACATCACAAGCCGTCATAACTATTAGTAATTACGTACGAGGAAGAATTTTATCAAAGTATAGTGTGCGCGCACGAAGATTTTTCCTAACCTACCCCTCTGTTGACGTGCTAGCTGTAAAAGTTAAGCCATACCAGCCTATGGTCAATAAGAAATTCTTGCTTTATGTGGGCGCTGCTTACCCATTTAAAAACCTGGAGCGACTAGCTGAGGCATTCAACACCATAAGCAAAACAAACAAAGAACTTTCACTAATCATTGTTGGTAAGCATGATGATTTTTATAAATCACTAATTTATAAAATAAAAGACAAGGGCAACAATAGCATCATCTTCACCGATTTTATCGCTGACAATCAACTAGCCTGGCTATACAAGCATGCAGAAGCGTTTGTCTTTCCTTCGCTCTCAGAGGGTTTTGGTTTACCCGGACTTGAAGCTATGGCATACGGCTTGCCTGTAATCTCTAGCTCGGCCACTTGTTTGCCGGAGGTATATGGTAACGCGGCACATTATTTTAATCCTAATGATAGCGGTGACATGGCTAAAAAGATTATGGAAGTTGTAGAAAATAAAAAACTCCGACAATCATTAGTAAACCTAGGTGCTCACCAAGTAAAGAAATATTCATGGCGCAGAATGGCTGAACAGACATTAGATATATATAATAAGACACTATGAAAGCACTACTATGCAGGCAATAGTTACAGGTGGCGGTGGATTTGCCGGCGCCCATTTGGTAAAACACTTACTAAAAAACGGCCATACTGTGCGCAGTATAAGCAACGGCCCTACCCCGACTGATCAAAAAGATGTTTACACAAAAGTAGACCTGCTAAATAAAGACGAAGTTGTAAAAATAGATTTTAGTAACGTTGATGTTATTTTTCATTTAGCCGGGTTGACGAATGTGGGGGAATCCTTCTCTAAGCCGGCACTGTACATAAAAGTAAATGCCGAGATTCAGATAAATCTATTCGAGGCGTGCATTGCCCAGAAAGCACATCCGCGATTTGTAATTATCAGTAGTGGCCTTATTTATGACCCAAAATGCAAATCTCCTTTAAACGAAAACTCGCCAGTTATTGCTAACTCACCCTATTCGGTTAGTAAAATAGATCAAGAAGCGCTGGCTCAATATTACTCGACGCGCAAATTTGAAATAGTAATTGCCCGTGCCTTTAACCATGTTGGCCCCGGACAGTTGCCCGGATTCTTAGTAGCTGATCTGGCAAAAAGAATTGCTGAAGCCGAGAAAACTCAAAACAACACCATAAAAGTCGGTAACCTAAGCGCCAGACGCGACTACTCTGACGTCCGCGACATTGTGGCTGCATACGAATTATTAGCCACTAAAGGCAAACCGGGCGAGGTGTATAACGTGTGTAGTGGCAATCCGCGCAGTGGGGAAGAAATTTTAAACATACTGCTTGAAAATAGTTCGAGTGAAATTAGTACCGAGCCGGATCCAAGTTTAATGCGACCTTCGGACACGCCCGAAATTTATGGAGACCCGGCAAAACTAAAGAACGATACGGGCTGGGAACCACAGTTATCGTTAGAGCAAACACTAAAAGAAACACTAGAATACTGGCGAAGCCAAGTTTAAAACAAAGTTTTCTATTTAAATATACTTTTGTCGCCAAAAGTAGCCATAGTTTTTGTGTTTTAAATCTACTTTGTAACCAAAGTAGCCAAAGTTTCCAGCTAAGACAAAAACACTGCGGTCTGAAAACAAATTATTGGTTGCCTGCGGAACTCCCTATGGTCGGCCTAAAGGCTAATCCTCGGCTTACTCACTAATAATTTGTTTTCATCTCCCGGTTTTCTTAATAGCTGGAGGGAATAATTAATCTACTCCGAGTATTGGAGAAAACTGAAAGGAGAAACAAATATTTTGGCGATTAGACTGAGGACTGTTTGATGCTCCTAAGGCGCAGAGCTCCGCAAGTCCGTTAAGATATTCGTTTTGACTATCACTGTTAGCGACCTACTCGGACGCTTTTGTTACTTTTGGCGACAAAAGTATATTAAAAAACTAAATCTATTGATTTTTAGCTTTTTTCGCTTCGATCTCTAAATCGCTGGCGACCATCATTTTAACTAGTGACGGGAAGTCTACCTCTGGTTCCCAGCCTAACACTTTTTTGGCTTTGGCCGGGTCGCCAATTAACAAATCTACTTCAGCTGGGCGCATGTAGCGTTCAACTTGTTTTACATAAGGCGCCCAATCGCTAATACCAACTTCTTTAAATGCCAAGTCTAGAAACTCACGAATTGAATGGGTTTCGTTAGTGGCCAACACGTAATCATCGCCCTTTGGTTGCTGTAACATCAGCCACATGCCACGTACGTAATCGCCGGCAAAGCCCCAGTCACGTTTGGCATCTAAGTTACCTAGCTCAATCTCTTTTTGTAGACCAAGCTTAATTCGTGCAACAGACGATGAAATCTTGCGTGTTACAAATTCGTAGCCTCGACGTGGTGATTCGTGATTAAACAATATGCCACACGAGGCGTGCATATCGTAACTTTCGCGGTAATTAAGTGTTATGTAGTGTGCATAGGCTTTGGCAACACCATATGGGCTACGCGGGTGAAAAGGAGTAAGTTCAGTTTGCGGTACTTCACGCACCTGGCCATACATCTCGCTGCTTGATGCTTGATAGAATCGTATTGTTTTCTCGCCACCAACTAATCGAATTGCCTCTAGCATACGCAGGGCTCCAAGGCCAGTTACATTACCAGTTAGCTCCGGTTGTTTGAAAGAGAGCGCCACAAAGCTCATAGCGCCAAGATTATATACTTCATCTGGCTTGGATTCGTTAAGGGCAGATACGAGTGAGCTTGTATCTGTTAGGTCGCCATCAACCAGCTTCACAGCCGGAAACATTTTTTCGACGATGGCTTGCTTTGGGTTATGTTGCCCGCGCATCAGTCCGTAAACGGTGTAGCCTTTGGCTAGCAGTAATTCAGCCAGATAGCTACCGTCTTGACCGGCGATGCCGGTAATAAGTGCGGTTTTGTTGCTTTTAGTCATCTAAAAATAGTACCAGTTCA
>CAZBQI010000023.1:0-3171 GCA_964494105.1 uncultured Candidatus Saccharibacteria bacterium
ATCGCAAACTAATTCTTTCAGTGCACTCGCTATATGATGGAAAAGTACCGGTAGCTGATACTGTAATTGATGGTACTAACGAAATGACAATCCACACAGTCGGACACGTGCTTAGCATTGCCTATGCATTTTCATTTGGTAAAAAAAGAATTGAAAAATTCATACGCTCTATACAGTAATATAATTCCAATCTTGCAGGACCGTCATTGGATTAAAAGACAAAAATTCGCTTCAACTGTAGTTACTAATCAAGCAGTAGTTGATATAGTTTCGTTAGTACGATAAATTGACTCATATTACCTATTTATGGTATAATATACAGATGCAGACGAGCGGGGAAACCGGAACTCCACCGGAGCAAACTGACGAATTTAGGCAGTCAGCGATAGAACTATGCTTAATAAACTTACCCTCTGTTGGCGTCGGCATCTATTCAGAGCAGGCACTAGGTCATAGTGCACAAGTTTCCGCTTCGACAGTCATGGAAGCATCTGATGCCGTGTTTAGTCTCGGAGTTTTTGTAACCGAAAAGCTCGACAGACTCGGCAAGAACATCGCTGCACTTAGGACTAGGCAAGCTTTTGCGCTCGGACATATCGCTACAGCTGCTATGGGAGTATATTTTGGTGTATGTGATATAGCGAACAATAATGTGCCGAAACCCGGAAATATGGCAGTAGCCGGCACAGTGGCAAGTGCCAGTGCAATTAGTTTATGGCGCGACAATATTCGAGAAAAACGCAGAGCTACCCCTACGGTCGGTCGCAATGAGCCCTCAACTAATAGCGAAGTCTTTCACGGATTGAATGCTGAGTTTGTAAAAGACATGAAGCGTACAAATATCGCCGAGGCCGGTGGAGGTTTACTGGCAGTATTGGCCCAGCAGTACTGGGAAAACGGTTCAGCCAGCTTAACCATCGCCGGTTCGCTAGCTGTTGCCTACATTATGGCGCGGAATTTAGTGAACCAACAAAAGACGTATAAATCAATGGCGTAATTAGCGTGAGTTAGCAAATCTGTAGTTCGCCCTTATTAAAGTGAACTTCTAACGAAACTGTTACAAACTGTTGAATCAGTTAATTCTTGAATGTCTGTTTTTTGATGTATTTATCAAGATTTGATAGCTAATCAGCGAAACACTGGCAGCCAGAAAACTACCCCAGGCCAAATCTATTAAAGTTACCGTTAGTGGCCAGTCCCTGATGGTAGCCAAGTTTGTTAGATCGTAAGTCGCATAAGTCACCAAACCGAATAACAAGCCTCGCCGTAGCGCAAACCGCCAAGAAGCTTTTTCGAGTGCCGGCGAAATGACAAAAGTGACCAGCCCGACAATGAAGATTAAGTAGAATATGATGGCCGCTACCCAGTTAATCTCTGTTTTCATGATGTAGTCGAGTTGAGTTGCATAAAATGATTTTGCTACTAGCCCCAGCCAGATCATATCGATAGTTAAGAATACAGCTAAGGCTATCAGGTATGTTTTTAGCTTCATATTTTTATCCTTGGTTACCAATCTTGTTATAACTGTTTATCCCTCTATTTATTTATGCGCTATACCTGCAAAAATAAAAAATCCCCGGGCGAGAATTGTGCAGGCAATTTTTACCATAGCCATATTGTAATACAATAAAGACATAAATATGGCATTTCTAAATTCTTCTCATTTCCCGATTGTTTCGATATTAAAGAAATATCAGTGGTCTTTCTTGCGTTTTGATGCGTTAGCGGGAATTACAGTAGCCGCCATTGCTATCCCACAAGCTATGGCCTACTCCCAGCTAGCTGGGGCACCCGTAGCGATGGGACTTTATGCAACTCTGATTGCCATGATTATTTTCGCGATATTCTCGTCTACCAAGCAGGTGATTGTGGGTCCGGATGCCGCAATGGCGGCATTGACCGGCGCTACACTCCTACCAATAGCCAACGGCAACCCCGGCCATTACGCTGCTATGGTTGCACTTTTGACAATTCTGATCGGTGTTGCCAGCCTGATTGCAGTTGTAGCTAAATTAAATTTTTTAAGCGAATTTTTGTCACGACCTATACTGCTTGGCTATATGGCGGGCTTGGCTTTTGCTGTAATTACCTCACAAATGCCAAAGCTTTTCGGCTTAAATAGCTTAGCTCAAGGTAGCTTTTACAGTAATATTTTTTACACGCTAACAAATGTGGCAAACTACCATATGCCAACAGTACTACTAAGCGTCGTACTAGGTGCGGGCACGATTCTAATGCGCAAATACTCACCGCGACTGCCTGCCGGCTTGGTTATTTTAGTTGGCTGTATTGTGCTTTCTTGGTTTTTTGACTTTAAGAGTATTGGCATTGCCACTATTGGCAAAATCCCATCGGGATTGCCTCTGCCGGCTATTCCCAACGTAAGCTTTTTTGACATTCAGAATTTATTCATACCGGCCTTTGCGATTATGATGATTAGCTATGCTAATACGATCTCTACTGCTAGAACCTTTGCAGCTAAACAAAGTGAACAGGTAGATTCCGCTCAAGAACTCCGGGCCTTGGGTATAACAGGTATCGGCACCGGTTTGTTTGGTGGTTTACCGATTGCGGCTAGCGGTGCTCGTACGGCAGTCAACGCCCAAAACCATGCGCTCAGCCAGGTATCACAATTAGTAGGAGCCGGTGTTGTTGCGATTGCTTTGCTTTTTTTGACGCCTGTACTGCAGTACTTACCGCTAGCTGCGTTGGCGGTGATTATTATTATGGCCGTAATAAAGCTGTTTAATATTCCAGAGCTGAAGTCAATCTGGCATGCCTGGCAACCAGAGGCGGTGCTGGCGATAATTACCTTGCTTGGTGTTACATTCTTAGGAATCTTTCAGGGTTTGTTGCTGGCAATTCTTCTGGCCGTGGTTAATCTTATTCGCACGAGCGCCTTCCCGACAGATGCAGTTTTAGGCGTTGCTAACGACGGGTCCATTCGCGATAAAAGCCGCCCACCAAAAACCGAACCGATTCCAGGGATTATTATGTACCGTTTTGATGCCCCCTTGCACTTTGGCAATGCCAGCTACTTTCGCCAAAGAGTATTGGGGCTAATTGATGAAAATCCCGATGCCTGGTGGTTCCTTTGGGACGCCGAGAATATTACTACACTCGACTCCACTAGCGGCGCGATGTTGCTCGAACTGATTCATGAATTACGGT
>CAZBQI010000024.1:0-2789 GCA_964494105.1 uncultured Candidatus Saccharibacteria bacterium
TCCCCATTGATAGGCGCGGTGCCTTTGTCTACTACTTCTTTGTAGAAGTTGGGCAAGCAGTTTAGTATACCGCTACGTCCACCCCAGGAAGGTACTCGTCCGCCATACATTAGTTTAGATTCGTTCCTCCCCGGAAGGGGCTGATCTACTCTTGTCCACCAATTACCAAAAGTCAGGTCGTTGGATCTACCACTATAACTACCCCAGGCATTGCCTGGGTCTGACGACGCCTGGGAGCGTAAATTATTGCTAAAGAACCCTTCGATTCCACCCTCGGTATCATCGGATCCCGGCGCAATTTCAAACACGCCAAATTGGCCCGAGGCGCCATAGTTTACTTGCTTCTGACGACCGTTTTCGGTAATGGTTTCTGCGCCGGCGTAAGCCTTGATTTGCGCGTTGACGTTTGTCGAGCAAGCTGCATCATTTTCGTCATCTCCCCGAAAAGCATTACCCACAATTACATCGTTGCCGTACACACGAGTATACGGGCGGAAATTTACCGGCCCGGGTGTAGGCGTGGGAGTTGGGGAATTTGTGCCATTACCAGAAGTACTAGCGGTACAGGTTACCGATCTGGGCGGATTAAAGTTGGTGTTAGTAAATGTACCGGTATAAGTCCTTGGGTTAGTACTGTAGACAGTTTCACTGAATGTGCCACTTTTTTCCCCCGATCCATTGAAGCTAAACGACCGCTCTTGATTATGTTCACTCGACCAAGATACGGTTACTCGGTAGGCAAAGCCTTCCGGTGCCATGGTAGCACTCATACTGCAAGTTGGGGGCTGTGGCCCACCGGTGGTTGGGGGTGGTGTTGTTCCTGGTGTGGTTGGTGGTGTGGTTGGTGGTGGAATTCTTAACGCATAATAATACGCTTGCCAGGTGCCGGTATTGTTAACGGTCTGATCCCAGGGCGTAACGTATCCGCCCGTAATCAAATAGTTAGAAGCTACATTACTAATACTATGGGTCGGCACATTCCCGGAGTAGCAATTGATTCCAATCGAAGCAAATCCTCGCCCACTAGCTGATTGACCGGTCCCGCAGTTATTGCCTGATCCCCTGGCCTGAGCAATACTTACATCCGCCACAGCTAATCCCTGATAAATGTTTGCGGCATTAACCACAGACACAGATGCTGACCCGTAATGACCGTCGCAATGTGCCGGCAGGCCGTATAATGCAAACACTTTCTCGATTCTTACAAGGGGTAGTTTCTTGGCAACATTGATCGCCTTTTCAGCTGCATATTGCTTAAGCGATTTCTTTATCGCTACGTCAAAGTCCTTTGGCACATACTTAGCTTTATATTCATCTAGCATCGTCTGAAAGGTGCTATAAGCACCGCCAGATTTTTCCTCTAGTCGAGCTATCATGTAGATACCTGTTTTGGAGGCAAAGACCGGCGTAAAATCACCTTTATTATTGAGCTTATTAATCTCGGTGGCGGTATCACGCAAGTCTTCTACGGCTACACCATAGTTCATATTCTCTAAATCCTTAAAAGCACGAATATCATTGCCCTGAGTAGAGACATCTACAACCCCATATTTTTGCCCTTGAGTGTTTCTGTCTACATAGCGCTTAAAGTAGTTGGCTGAAACAGCTAACGGGTTATTCTCGATTAGGCTATATTCGTTTCCAGTTCTTTTGTCAGTCGTGTAGTTGACCGTCGCCTTGGAAGCAATATCAGACATTGGAAGTTTCTGCTCGAACAGTGGCAAGAATTCATTTGTTAGTTTGGCCTTAGCTTCGTCGTGCAGTTTCTTTAGCTGGGTTTTATCGGTAACCGTCCGCATGGCCGGAGCATCAAAACTAATGGCGGTAAAAAACAGCGACCGATTCGCGATTAGATCTGCTTGCAGTTTCTTTGAAAGTTCTAGATTCTCAGCAATTATAAACGAGTAGTAGTTTACGCTATCAGACTCCAGATGAGTATTGATCTTCTTTTGATAGTCCTTGACTGATTCTTGAATGCCATAGATTTTCCGTAGTTCAGCTTCTGTTAAGGATTTGTTGTATTTTTTGGCTTCTTGCTTGAGAGCAGCGTTCATCACAAGGTCGTCGAGTGCTTCTTGTTTTAGGTTTTGGCTAAATACTACATCCGGATTGGATTTTTTATACTTCTCCATACTTAGCGCGTAGCGCTTCACATCACCTTCAGAAATCGTAGTATCACCGATAACAAATTTTTTACCCTCGGATTTTGACATAAATAGCTGGCTGACAGCAAAAATTGAGCCGGCTACAAGCAATGCAACTCCAAATACCATTAGAGATAATTTCAAATAATGCTTGGGCGAAGATGGACGCTCTTTTGAGTATTGCTCTTGAGCCCCATAAAACGACTGATTATTATTTGGTGGTGTATTTTCTTGTTTCATATAATGTAAGTGTTCATTTATTACTATACATTATCTATGCTTATGGTTAAATGACCACACTATTCACTCATCAGTCTGTGTCGAGTTGGGCAATATCGAGCGCATAATTCTAGAATAAAGAAATCTCTATTAGGCGAGTACTAGATACGCAACATTACTAAAGTATCGGTGGCAAGCTTTTGATTGAATCATATTTTTGGAATGGAAGGTTTGTCTCTAGGCTGGAATTAAGTGGTGTTAGAAAAGCCTCAGGGCTGAAATTAAAAACCTCAGCGATGTTATCCGAACTGGCCGGTTCATTAACAGTGGCATGTTCGCCTTCTTCGCAAATTGATTCATCTAATAGCCTATCGTAACCTTCACCTCTTGGGCAGGCCAGAAAGCCATTGGCGCGGTGAAAGACAG
>CAZBQI010000025.1:0-1811 GCA_964494105.1 uncultured Candidatus Saccharibacteria bacterium
TTTTGTTTTAAATTTGATAGCAATGTCCTGCATCGCCATATGACTGTTTTTGTTTTAACCGCGATTAACACTATTAATTATACATGATATTGCTAAATTGTCAATTACTTTAGTCACTATTGTCTTCTAAACTGTTGACATGTTCAATTTTTGGGTAGAAAATAAACATATAACAACTAAGGAGGCGTATGGCTCAACAGAGTCCCAACACAACAGGGTGGGTTGGATGGGTTTACTTTGCAGGTATTCTCATGCTGGTGCGCGCGTTTTTCCAAGCATTTCTTGGAATTATCGCTTTTACAAGAGACGATTTCTATGTTGTCACAAAGGAATCATTAACTGTTTTTAACTACACTGCGTGGGGTTGGGGGCACATAATTCTTGCAATAGTTTTGTTAACTGCAGGCTTTTCTGTTCTTAGCGGGAATGCTTGGGGGCGTGTGGTCGGAATTGTTATGTTTAGCATTTCGCTACTCGCGAATATGGTATTCTTGCCGGCTTATCCTATTTGGATGGTTATAGCAATCATAGTAGATGTATTGGTACTCTACTCACTGACAGTTCATGGTGGTGAAGCTAAAGCAGTAAATAAGTAACGCTCTTACAAATCAAGAAAGTTTATACTCTACCGACATTTTTAGGTTTTGTTAGTATTTGGCGAAATTATTCACCGCATCAATAACCGGCAAAGCCTTGTGTCCTGTTTTAGTCAGGCCATAGCTGACGGATACTTTATCTTCGGTGTCTTCCACGCGTTTGATAAGCTCGGCATTTTCTAGTTTTTTAAGTCGATTCGACAAGGTCACTGGGTTTAAATTGTCGGCAAGGCGCTGGATTTCGCAGTAGCGACGATATTTTCCGTCTTTCAGAACGTCAATTATGCGAAGAGTCCAATAATCACCAAGAAGCTTGAGGCTAGTGGTGCAGGTTTCTGGGTGATGTTTACGATATTTCATAATTTATACTTGCTATAATTTTTATAGTACTATATATTGTGTATTACTACATAATTTATAGTAGCATAAAGATAAAAGGAGTTCAATATGCAAAACTTAGCAGAGCTAGCCACAGCAATAGCGATTGCACACGGTCTTCATTCTTTGGGAGAAGCCACAAATGTCAACAAGAAGATAACCCGTCTAGCAGATGCAGTTGCTGGAAAAACTTTAAAGCCTTACCCTGCTAACATAGATACACGAACCAAAGCCTACTCAATCGGAATAGGCATTTTTGTAATTTTAAGTGGTCTTTTTTACTTAGTTTTAAACGTTCTTTCCTTTGACATAAATGCGCTTTTAACTTTAATAATAGTCCTGATTGCGGTAGTCGATATTAGTGGAACGATGAGTTTTGACAAATACCACATTTCAATAGAGAAACTTATAAATAAATTCGACAAGAAAGGCACGAAATAATGAAAGCAGCACAAATTAACGAGTACGGTTCGGCCGATAAAGTTCAAGTTGTCGACATTGATCAACCAACTCCAAATGACAATCAAGTCATTGTAGAAGTTCACGCGTCTAGCCTAAACCCTTTCGACACCATGGTTCGTGAAGGATATTTGAAAGATATTATTCCGCTAGCGTTACCCGTAACACTCGGAGGCGATATTGCTGGAGTCGTTTCTAAAATCGGAGATAATGTAACAAATGTTAGTGGTGGTGACAAAGTCTACGGCCAAGCAGCAGTAGTAGCTGGTAACAGCGGTGCACTTGCTGAATTCGCGACCACTAAGTCTGCCCAGGTTGCAGTAATGCCAAGCAATTTTGATTTTAACCAAGCGGCTTCAATAGCATTGGTTGGCGTTA
>CAZBQI010000026.1:0-1771 GCA_964494105.1 uncultured Candidatus Saccharibacteria bacterium
CAGAGTTCATGTCTGATGTTGTGTTAACTAGTCATAATTTGGATGAACCACTCTTAATGCAAAGAAACTCGCTCCATGACTCTGAGGTGCGCGCATTAAAACTAATTTACACGTACGGACCGTTATCAATGCACGAGCTTTCTAATCTACTGCACACCAGCAAAGCACGAAGTACTCAGTTAGTTAATGCGCTCATAGCGTTGCAGATGATAGAACGCACCAAGGGCGGCGATAGGCGGTATGTCTATGTCGTTACCACTCCTAAGGGAACAAGAATGGTGCAAAAAATTCGATTCAAATATGTAAAGCTAGCAGAGGCTATAGAAAACAGGCTTGGCAAAGCGGATTGTGCAGAGTTGACAAGGCTGCTTGAGAAAATATCACCTTTGCATCGATTGTCTATTGACTAGTTTAGTAATCTTAACTAAATTAGTAAGTACAAACCTAAAAAGAAGGGGGCAATTTTGGGAATAAAGAAAGTGCTACTCGCTAAGTCTTTGCTCGGTGGTTATGCCAAGTCAACGAAGGCCTTACCGGTGGCAAAGCTAAAGAAATATGCCGTTATTGGCCTTGTGATTGGGGTGGTCGGCTTGTTGGTTACAATTGCGTTGGCGGTACTTGTCATTCGATGGGCGTGGAACTTTGGCAATACTGCTGTTCAGCAGAATCCGACAATTAGCGCAGTTGTCGAGAATACCAAACAGCAAGCTAATGAACTATTGCCAACGGTGCCTTCGGCGGCAAATGACTTTATTGAAAATGGGCAGATAAATACTGCTAAACTCAATGAAACGTACCAAAATTTACCGTTGCAAACGCAGCAGGTTTGGAAAAACGCTATGGAAGCCAGCATTAACGATGCCATCACTGCAGCCACTCCCCAGGAAGTGGATGTACTTCGTCAGCTACTGGTTGATATCGGAAAGTTATAACCTTTCTGTAGAGAATATATAGAATCTACATATGACTCATGATCAAGCTAAACGTAAGAATACTGTTCTGGTGATAAACCTACAGTCAAGACAGGCGCAACGGTATTATGAGCATCTCATTAAAGTTCTCAATAATTCCCATCTGCGTATACACAAGGTATATAAAATCAAGAAGGGAACGAACCTAGATGCAATAATGAGGCGAGTTCTAAAGAATAAACCAGATTTAATTATTGTCGGAGGTGGGGACGGTACAGTGAGCGATGTAGTAGATTATCTAGCAAATACCAAAATTGAGCTTGGCATACTACCACTTGGTACTACAAACAATTTTGCTAGAAGTCTGGGCATTCCTCTCGATCTACATCGTGCCATTACGTGTATTAGCAACAAACCAGCAAAGCTCGTAGACTTGGGTAGCGTAAACGGCGACTTATTTTCCAATATTGCTGGAGTTGGTTTGTCTGCCGAAATTGCCGCAAATGTAGATAACGCCTTAAAGCGTCGTTACGGAAGACTGGCTTATGCCATAACAGGTATTAAGTTGTTGTTGAGGCATCGCCCATTCCATGTCACGATCAGCAGTGCTAGTGAAAACTTAAAGATTAACGTCCAAACCCATCAGTTAATTATTGCTAACGGAAAGTATCATGCCGGCAAGGAGATTGCTGCCGACGCAAAACCCAGTAGTCGTGAGTTGGTGATCTTTAAACTTGGCGGTACCTCCAGGCTTAGTCTGGTGTGGCACCTCATCGATTTTTATGTAGGAAAGCGGCACGCAGTGGCGCAGTCTTCGTTTTTTATCGCTAAAAATATTACGTTATCCACCGACAGGCCGA
>CAZBQI010000027.1:0-1613 GCA_964494105.1 uncultured Candidatus Saccharibacteria bacterium
GGCCCAAGGCAGTATCTACATTTTCTGATAACCCCGTTTTAGGCTCCGGGCCAAACACTGCTCGTATATATGCAAATATTGATCGTCATGATCAAGGGGTTGAATTTGAACAACTACAGCCGATAAACAATGACGGGCTGTCGCTATTAGCCGAAGGCGGCATAATTGGACTATTTAGCTTTCTTCCTTTGGTGATTCTGATTATGAAGATTAGCTGGCAGGATTTTAAATCAAAGTTTAATGTACTGAGTTCACCATACGTTTTGGCTCTAATTGCGATAGCTATTCAAGCTCAGTTCTTTGGCGCGATTGCTTTGCTACGCACTTGGGTTATAGTTGCATTGCTGATTGGCTCATGGAGGATTAATCAAACTAAAAGCACAAAGATTCGCTCAGGGAAATGATAACTACAGCTGTAGTTTTAGCCATTGTATTTTTATCAATAATCTTTATCTGGAGAATTAATTATGGCTTTATGCTTGTCGTATTTCTATTGCCTTTCGAGAAATTTGGTACATTTGCATTAAATTCAGTAACAAGATATCCAATCGTCCGGCCTGTCCAAGTTGCGGCGGTGGCGCTTATCTTGGCCTACATTATTAGCGTAATCTTAAGGCGCCAACCCTTACCCAAACTAAATAAGCCACTTTGGCTGTTAATCGCCTTTGTCGCGTGGGCCTTAGTACCTGCCGCCCTAATAAACTACATGCCGCTCTGGCGTGAGTATATTATATTAATTTTCGTATCCACTGTAACTTTTGTATTCGCCCAGCTTACAAACACTAAATTGCTAAAACCTATAATGTTGTCGGGGGCGGCCAGTTTAGTCGTCGTAATTATTGTCGGTTTTATTCAGCTTACTTCCGACTTGTTTGGGTACTTCAACACTATAAACACACTCTCACCAGTCTATAGTAAGAATGTACTGGGGTTCACTAGAATCCATAGTACTTTGGCCGAACCCCTATTCCTTGCCAACTTCTTGCTTACTCCTCTGCTGACAACAGGCTCGCTCCTCCTTGGTGGTAAGTTCAGATCAAGAACTGCCTATTTTGTGTTTCTAACAACTCTATTATGTTTTATTCTTACTGTCTCTCGTGGAGGTTTCTTGGCACTACTGGTCGGACTTAGTTGCTTAATATTCTGGATTATCCGCTCGAAATTAGCTACGCTCCCTACTACCGCAAATATTGTAGTAAAGATGTTTTCTGTGGGTATAGTGGCTGCAACAATAGCACTGGTAATACTATCCGGACAGGGCAATGTGGCAAAAAATATTTTTGATTTTATAAACCCAGGAAATAAAGCGCTAGTAAAAAGTGGATCTTATGAAGAAAGAAGGAATGCTCTTGATACAGCAGTTACTGTAATTAAGGAAAAACCATTAGTAGGGTATGGCATTGGCGGCTATAGTTTTCGCTTGCATAACTACCCAGCGCAGCGCTCCGCCGGCGACAGAGTAAGTGTAAATAATCAATACGTGGAACTTGTTGCAGAAGTTGGCCTAATTGGGCTTATTATATTTGCCGGTCTTCTAATATCATCTATCCGTCAGTCGCATAAATTTATTATCAAACGAGGCGATAAAGAGACTCGCTTAATTGTTATTGGAT
>CAZBQI010000028.1:0-1547 GCA_964494105.1 uncultured Candidatus Saccharibacteria bacterium
CGAATACATGCTTTTTCTTTATCTGATAATTGGGAATACTCTTTTTCCCCTAACGTCTTGGTAGCTGGATCGTACACTTGAATAATAAACTGAGTTTCTGATTGAAAAATCTCTTGGAACAATGACTCGACCATTTGTTCTGGATTTTGGCCTCCATTTGTTTCAACCCATGCAGTTGAAAGAAATAGTTCGAATGCGAAATCTTCTCTTTCTGGCGCCAGTATCACTTCTGCTTCTTGTCTTTGTCTAGGTACAACGGTTATATCTGCAGAAGGTGGAAAAGGAGAAGTACCTTTGACAGATACTCCTGCTGGGTCAACTATATTCAAGGTTGGCTCAGCTTCAACTTGTACATCTAGTACTCTAATTGTTGTAGTTGGCTTACCATTAGCTAAATCAGGAATAGGAACCTCAATTTCATGAAAAGTAGGAATTGCGCGTTGCTCAGGTCTTCGAAAGAATATTAAGTCACGACGTGTAGGTGCAACCCCTGCAGCAATTCGTCTATTTTGACTCTTACTAAAAAATCTATCTATTCCACCTAATCCCCATGCTGCAAAACTAGCAGTAGTCCCAATATCAAACTCACGCCTACTTAATAACACACTAGTTCCGTGTTCCGGAGCGGCGACATCTTGCAATTCACCAGTTACAGTAGGTGCATTAGAACCTTCTAAAAGAGAATCGGAATCGGGTAGTTGCGCATCAATTGATGACATATAATGTGAGATATATTAATACGAATTTTACTATAAGTCTACAGTATTGCGCACTATAGCACTTTGTTCAATGCGGAAACTGATATTTAAGTGGAGCCTTCTCAGAGATTCGAACTCTGGACCTGCTGTTTACAAAACAGCCGCTCTAGCCAACTGAGCTAAGAAGGCGATGAATATGACTTTATGACTACCAAATTTTAGCATACAAGAATTAAATGAAGTACACTTATTTATATGAATAAGAATGTGAAAACTACCCTATTTGTGTTTTTATTTTTGATGTTTGTTTCCCCTTTTATATACCTGGTTTCGAATATGTACAAAGGATGCGGTGAATATGGTGGATTTGTCGGTATAAGTCAAACATGTAAGTGCGCAGGTATCGAAGTGGCGAATAATCCACTTGATATGATCAAATTTCCGGAGAATCTACGTGAGAGAGGGTTTTCGAGCACATATTGCCTGGGCATTATGACGGATGTATCTGCGCGACTAGATATTATAGTTGATTAATAGTCTCAAAGATAAATAATGGAGCCGAGACCGGGGGTCGAACCCGGGACCTCATCCTTACCATGGATGCGCTCTACCGACTGAGCTATCTCGGCATACTTAAAATCTAAAACAAAAAGTTCAATACCCAATTTGTTATTGGCGATAATATCTTATCAATCGCACCTGTTATAAACAATATTGCTAATACTATTAAACCGTATTTTCTTGTTTCATACCAATCTTTGACTAAATGATTTGGTAGTAACCCTGCCACAACTTTAAATCCATCAAGTGGATCTATTGGTAATAAATTAAATACAGCTAAATTGATAT